>CAXTCC010000005.1:0-41015 GCA_964242015.1 uncultured Variovorax sp. | reverse complement strand
CCGCTCCGGCATCCGATGCAAAACCCGCAACGAACGCAGGCCCGCGGCTGCAACTCGACGCGATGGAGCCGACTGCGGCACGCGACGCGGGTCTCAAGGCTTCTCCTGCGCTGACAGCGCCTCCAGCTGAAGACCCGGCCAAGCGGGCAGAAGCAGCCGCACTGTGGAAGGCCGTCGGCACGCCTTCGGAAGATGCCCAGCGCGATGCTCAGCGCATGCAGACACTCGAAGCGACGCTGACCACCTTGCGTGAGCAGACCGCCCAAAACCAGCGCACTTTGCTCGAAATGCGCCAGGAGCTCGCCGCAGCGCGCGACAGTCGCTATCGCAACCCGCTCGTTTACGCATTGATCGCTCTGCTGCTTCTGGCACTGGTCGGCATGTTCTTGCTGTGGCGTCTGGCCAAGCGGGCTGCTGCGCCCGCGTGGTGGGGCGAGGCCCCCGGCGCTGGTGGACACACGCCCGAGGAGCCCGGTTCTGGCGGCATGCCCCGAAGTGCAGGACGGCTGCCAGAGCCACGTGCCTTCCCGACCCGCCAGGTTGCCGCGATGTCGCGCCCTGCGCCGCTCGACGATATCGAGCCCGCCTATCTGAGCGGCTACGGCTCGCTTGAAAACACAGTGGTGCGCACCCCCGATGGCGCACCGGTGCGCCCGGTCAACACCGAAGAGCTGTTCGATGTGCAGCAGCAGTCGGACTTCTTTTTGTCGCTGGGGCAGCATGACCAGGCCATCGCGGTATTGAGCGAGCACATCGCAGATAACCCGGGCACGAGCGCGCTGGCTTACCTTGACCTGTTGCGAATCTTTCACTCGCTCGGACGCCGTGACGACTACGCGCGGCTGCGCCACGAGTTCGAGCGCGCTTTCAACGCCGACGTGCCGGAATTCGACAAGTTCTCTGAAGCGGGCCGAGGCCTCGAACACTACCGCAGCACGCTGGCGCGCATCGAGTCACAGTGGCCGGCTCCGGGCACGTTGGCGTTGATCGAAGAACTGGTGTTTCGCAAGCCCGGTACGCACGGCGACGAAGCTTTCGACCTGGCCGCGTACCAGGAATTGCTGCTGTTGTATTCGGTGGCGAAAGAGGTCATCGATCCCGACAGTGCACCGCCGGCACCCGTGACGCCGCTGTCGTTCGTCGATACCTTCGGCCATGAGTTGGAGCCGACGATGCCGGCACCGATCGATCGTGAAATCCCGACGCGAGAGATGCCGCTGGAACCGTTGGAGACGCTCGAAGCCGAGTCGCCGCCCGACGCGATCGAGGGAGCGCCGACCTTGCCCGACTCCATCTACGGCGGCATCGACGACGGGCTGCAGCACAACACGGCGTATGTTCCGGCGCCTCCGGTAGTGGCTCCCGCGGCTTTCCAGCCGCCTGCGCGTCCACGTGCCCCGCAGCGCCCCGGAGTCGATCTTGACCTTGCCGAGTTCGACAAAACGGCTTACGAAACGATGCCGGCACCGATCGAGGCGCCAACCCCGACGGCCGAGCCCGAGAAGGATCCGCACGTCATCGATTTCGATCTCTTTGACCCGGCAACCGAAGCTGAAATCGCACCCAAGAAATCGCCGGACACCAAGCGCTGATTCTGCACCGAGGCATCAGCCACCCACGCGATGCCAAGGCAAACAGAAAGCGCGCCCGCGCGCACGCACCTCGGCAGCTATGGGCCGCTCAACGCCGGACCTGTAACGCGCCTGGATTGACGATGTTGGTCGGATTGCCTTTGATGAAGCTCACGACGTTGTCGAAGGCCTGACCGAAGTAGAGCTCGTAGCTGTCTTGCTCGACATAACCAATGTGCGGCGTGCAGATGCAGTTTTCCAAACGCAGCAATGCATGGCCCTGCAACGGTGGCTCGCTTTCGAATACATCGATCGCGGCCAACCCGGGGCGTCCCCGATTGAGTGCGGCCAGCAAGGCATCTGGCTCGACCAGTTCAGCGCGCGACGTGTTGACGAAGAGAGAGGTCGGCTTCATGCGGGACAAGTCCTCCAGCGTGACGGCCCCGCGCGTCTCCTCATTGAGCCGCAGATGGACAGAAAGCACGTCGGCAGCCATGAAGAAAGCCTCCCGGCTGGGAGCGACCTGAAAGCCGTCGGATCGCGCTTTGGAGCAGCTTGCCTCGCGTCCCCAGATGACCACCTGCATGCCGAAAGCCTGCCCGTAGCGCGCGACCAGTTGACCGATTCGGCCGTAGCCCCAGATGCCCAGCGTCTTGCCCTTCAACACCGAGCCCAGGCCGAAGTTGGCCGGCATGGATGCCGACTTCAGGCCTGATTGCTGCCATGCGCCGTGCTTCAGATTGCTGATGTACTGCGGCAGGCGTCGCATCGCGGACATGATGAGTGCCCACGTCAATTCGGCCGGTGCCAGCGGCGACCCGGACCCTTCGGCGACTGCGATGCCTTGTTCGCTGCAGGCAGTCACGTCGATGTGGCTGCCGACGCGTCCAGTTTGCGAAATCAGCTTGAGTTTGGGGAGCTTCTCGACCAGTTGACGCGAGATTTGTGTTCGCTCTCGGATGAGGACGATGACGTCGGCATCTTTCAGGCGGACTGAAAGCTGCCCGATGCCCTTGACCGTATTCGTATAGACCTTGGCCGCGTAGGCATCGAGTTTGGCGGCGCAACGCAGCTTGCGCACCGCGTCCTGGTAGTCGTCGAGGATCACAATGTTCATGGCGTGCCATTGTGCCTCGCGTCATAGGCCTGCGAGAGCTGCGAACGTCGTTGCGGCCATGGAAGGCAGCAACGAATTGTTCGTCAGTTAATTCAGTGCAGCACGCGGCGTCGGTTCATTGACTCGGCGGCCTCGAGCGCGGCCAGCCGGTCGAGTTCGGCACACACGTCCGCAATGCGACCCGAAATGATCACGCGACCCGTGCGTCGACCCGGCTCTAGAGGGTCGACGACACGCACTACCCGAAGCGGACGCGAAGGCGATGCGGCACTCGCGAAACCCGGTGCCGCCGCGCGCGGGCCGCACGAAGGCCTGACCGCGACATAGCGCAAACCGGATGCATTCCTGCGAGGCGATGCAGCGAGGCCTCTGTTCGGTAGCCAACGATCGGCCAACGACTGCAGTGGCGTCCACAAGTCAGCGAACAAATCAGAAAAAGTAAGCAAAGCGAGTCCCATGCGATCTCCAAATAGGTCAGAGGTTGAACACAGGCAGGATTGCTTGAACGGCTGCGCCAGGGTGATGGCTCTTCGCCATACGCCCGCCACCTGTCGCAGCCGGTTGTGCGCGCTGTATGCGCGCAGACATTTGCTACCTCACATCAGCATCGTGTTGCGGATGAGGCCAACGGCGAGGCCTTCGATCTCGAAGGGCTCACCCGGTTGCACGATGATGGTCGGGTAGTCCGGATTTTCCGCGTGCAGCTCGATCACCTGCTTGTTGCGGCGCAAGCGTTTAACGGTGACTTCATCGCCAAGACGTGCCACCACGATCTGACCGTTGCGCGCTTCCTTGGTGGACTGCACGGCCAACAGGTCGCCGTCCATGATGCCGGCGTCACGCATGGACATCCCTTTCACCTTGAGCAAGTAATCGGGTTGCCGCTGGAACAGCGTGTTCTCGACGTAATAGGTTCGATCGACATGCTCTTGAGCGAGGATCGGAGAGCCGGCAGCCACGCGACCGATCAGCGGAAGCGCCAGCTGGGCCATCCCCGGCAAGGCGAGCGAAAGCTGGTTGTTGCGGGATTCGTTGAGCGATCTCAGCGCGTCGCCGCGAAGTCGAATGCCGCGAGAGGTGCCACTCACCAGTTCAATGACGCCCTTGCGCGCAAGTGCCTGCAGATGCTCTTCTGCCGCGTTGGCCGATTTGAAGCCCAGTTCCGTCGCGATCTCGGCACGGGTCGGTGGTGCACCGGTTCTGGCGATGGCGCTTTGGATGAGATCCAGAATTTGTTGCTGGCGGGCGGTAAGCTTCACTGCGAACTGCATGGGGCACTCCTTGCGGCACTGGTTGAATATCCAGTAGCTGTATTTTTAAACAGTTTTCTAAAGTTTGCAAGCGATGATGAACTCAGACGGCTCGGATACACGACGGGTGGTCGTGCTCGGCACTGGAGGCACTATCGCCGGCCGTGCCGCATCGGCCGGGGACAACATCGGCTACACCGCTGGCGAAGTGAACGTTACCGATTTGCTGAGCGGAATTGGCGCGCCGGCCGGCGTGACGCTGGTTGCCGAACAGGTCGCGCAGCTCGACAGCAAAGACATGAGCTTCGAGGTGTGGCGGCAACTCGCGCGCCGTTGCGTTCACTGGTCGAACGTGCCCGACGTGGTCGGGATCGTCATCACTCACGGCACCGACACGCTGGAAGAAACTGCATTCTTTCTGCATTCGACATTGAGCGTGCAAACGCCTGTGGTGCTGACGTGTGCCATGCGTCCTGCCAGCGCGCTGGCGCCCGACGGCCCGCAAAACGTGCGTGATGCCATCTCGGTTGCAGCGACCGCGGACGCACGGGGCGTGACCGTCGTCTGCGCCGGCACCGTGCACAGCGCAGTCGACGTGCAGAAGGTGCACACCTATCGGCTCGATGCCTTCGCTTCAGGAGACGCCGGACCGATCGGCTATGTTGAAGAGGGTGCTGTGCGCCGCGTGCGCCAATGGCCGGAAGCCTCGACAGACGCCTTGACGGAGGTTGCATTGCTTGGCAGCGACTGGCCCCGGGTAGAAATCATCACCAGTCATGCGGGCGCGACGGGCGCCGTCATCGATGCGCTCGTGGCCCACGGAGCGATCGATGCAGCCGGACCGCTGCGTGGCATCGTTCTGGCGGCGACCGGCAATGGCACGCTGCATCGGACCATCGACGCTGCCGCTGCGCGCGCTCACGCAACCGGCATCGAAATTCGTCGTGCGACGCGGTGTGTCGACGGTCGCATCTTGCCGCGGAGCGATGACAAGTGGCCGGACGCTGGCGGGCTGTCTCCGGTAAAGGCGCGCATTGCCTTGATGCTCGACTTGATGCGGGCTCGGCAACCTGAGAGCTGAGGCGGAGCAAGCGTCAGCAGGCACAAAAAAAGCCGCCGTGGCGACTTTTTCGATGACACCGAGACAGCCTCAGTTGCTCAGGGCCGCCAGCGCGCGTTGGGTGATTTCGTCGACCGAGCCCACGCCGCTGATAGCGCGATACTTCGGCGCCGCAGTCGGTTCGGCCTTGGCCCAGGTGGCGTAGTAGTCCACCAGCGGACGGGTCTGTTCGCTGTAGACGTCGAGCCGCTTGCGCACGGTCTCCTCCTTGTCGTCTTCGCGTTGGATGAGTTCTTCGCCGGTGACGTCGTCGTGTCCGTCGCGCTTGGGCGGATTGAACTTGACGTGATAGATCCGGCCGGATGCCGGGTGCGACCTGCGGCCGCTCATGCGATCGATGATGTCCGAGAACGGCACGTCGATTTCAAGGACGTAGTCGAGCTTGACACCGGCTGCCCGCATGGCATCTGCCTGAGGAATGGTGCGGGGAAAGCCGTCGAACAAGAAGCCGTTGCTGCAG
Organism: uncultured Variovorax sp.; assembly: GCA_964242015.1. Taxonomy (GTDB): domain Bacteria; phylum Pseudomonadota; class Gammaproteobacteria; order Burkholderiales; family Burkholderiaceae_C; genus Variovorax. Next base: position 35,497 of record CAXTCC010000005.1, on the reverse strand, counting down.
TCGGGCAACGCCAGCCGCTCCTTCACAAGATTGATGATGAGGTCGTCGCTCACCAACGCACCGGATGCCATGATCGCCTTGGCCTGCAAACCGAGCGGCGTGCCGGCCTTGACGGCGGCGCGCAGCATGTCGCCGGTCGAGATTTGCGGAATGGCGTATTTCTGGCACAGGAAGGCGGCTTGCGTGCCTTTGCCCGCCCCGGGGGCGCCCAACAAAATCAGTCTCATGGTGTCCTCGGAAGGTTCTTGGAATTTGTGTCGCGCCAAGCCTGCCGAAGCGGCGATCTACGGGCAATGCCGGGCGGAATTGCGTCGAGGATAGCATGCGACTTCGTGCAAAAATCCCGGCAATTCCCGCTTGCGGCCGGCGCCGTAATCAGCCCTTTTCGAAGATCGCTCGCACGCGCTGCAAGTCTTCAGGCGTGTCGACGCCGGGCCCCGGCGCATGTTGCGAAACATGCACGGCAATGCGGTGGCCGTGCCACAGCACGCGCAGTTGTTCGAGCGCCTCGATGGCCTCGATCGGCGCGGGCGGCAAGGTCGGGAATCGCTTCACGAAACCGGCCCGATAACCGTAGATGCCGATGTGCCGCAGAGGCGATGGCGTCGGGATCGCGGTGACCCCGCCTTGACTCGAGCCGTCGCGCCACCACGGAATCGGCGCACGGCTGAAATACATTGCAAAACCCCTCGCGTCGAGCACGGCCTTCACGACGTTGGGATTGACGAAATCCGCAGGCTCATCGATCGCGTGCACCGCAGTGCTCATGGGCGCCTCCGGGTGGGCCGCCAGCGTATCGGCAACCGCATCGATCAGCGAGGGATCGATCAGCGGCTCGTCGCCCTGCACGTTGACCACGATCGCGTCGTCGGCCAGCCCGAGTTGAATGCAGGCTTCGGCCAGCCGGTCGCTGCCGCTCGCGTGGTCGATGCGCGTCAACAGCGCGTCAATCCCATGCGCCGCGCAGGCGGCCACGATGCTCGGGTGATCCGCGGCGACCACCACGCGATCGGCGCGCGACGACCGTGCTCTCTGCGCGACGCGAACCACCATCGGCACACCAGCGATATCGGCCAGCGGTTTGTCCGGGAGGCGACTGGAGGCCAGGCGTGCCGGGATCAGAACCGTGAAAGCCGCGCACGATGCCGATCCGGACAAAGGTTGATCGGCCGGTTCAGTCAAAGGCCCAGCTCGTCGTCGGACAGGGTCCGGGCTTCGTCTTCGAGAAGTACGGGAATGCCGTCGCGCACCGGATAGGCAAGTCGCGCGCTGCGCGAAGAAAGCTCCTGCTTTTCAGCGTTCCAGGTCAGCGGGCCCTTGGTGACAGGGCAGACGAGCAGTTCAAGCAGCTTGGTATCCATCGACTGATGATAGCTTTGCATCGAGCGCCGCGAAGAAGGCAGGCTCGGGCGTAAAGACCATAGGTATTGCCAGAGCCTCCGGTGTCGAGCGCCAAAGTTTCAGCGCGTCTTTTTCAGTGCAGAGGAGGTGGGTGCCGCGCGGTTGCGGCCAGACCCAGACATCGAAGTCGTGATGATCAGGCAGCGCGATTCGGCGCGCGATGCGCACACCGCGGGCCTCCAGCATGTCGAAGAATGCAGCGGGCCGGGCAATGGCTGCAACGGCGTCCACTTTCGGCCCGCCGGTCGCGACGAGATTGGCGAGCATCGTTTTCTCGCCGGTGCTGTGCACCATATCGTCGGCCAGAGAGCGAACAGCGGTAAAGCCGGCGAACGCCGGGCGTGTCCCGGTGTGTAGCACCAAGTCGCATCGCCTTGGCCACGCTTCACGCAGAGGGCCGGCAGGGAGCAACCAACCGTTGCCGACACCGCGATCGTCGAACACGCAGATCTCGATCTCGCGGCCCAGTGCCAGATGCTGCAGTCCGTCGTCGCTGACGATCACATGCGTGTCGGGATGGCGCACGAGCAACGCCTGTGCTGCCTCGACGCGTCGTTTTGCGACGAACACGGGCGCGCCGGTTGAACGTCGAATCAGCGCCGGCTCGTCGCCCACCTCGCGCGGATCGGCATCGATAAGCACCTCCCGGCAATCGGACGTCTCGCGGCCGTAGCCGCGGGAGACCACGCCGACGCGCAGGCCTCTGCTTTGCAGATGCTTGACGATCGCCATCACGACAGGCGTCTTGCCAGATCCACCTGCAATGACATTGCCGACGACGATCACCGGGACGCCGATGGGTACGACCTTCAACACGCCGATGCCGAACAGCAGACGCCGAAGGCTCGTTATTGCTCCATACAGTGCAGCGAGGGGCCGCAACGACCAGGCGAGTGCGCCGCGTCGCAGCCATTCGCGCTGCAACCGTTCAGCCTGCAAGGCTAGCGCCCCGCCTGCGCGGCCGACTGAGTTGCGAAGGTGATCTGCATGAGGCCAGCGCGCCGGGCGGCCTCCATGACCGTGATGACCGCCTGGTGCGGCGACATCGCATCGGCGCTGATGATGACGACGTTGTCTTTGGCGCCGCTGCTCGCCGCGGCCAGAGCGGCCGCCACGCTCTCGACGCTGCGGTCGGGCAGGATGTTTTTGTTGATCGAGTAGCGGCCATCGGCCGACACCGCGACGATCACTTCTTTCGGATAGTCGCGCTGCGCGTCGGCATCCGCAACCGGCAACCTCAGCTGCATTTCGGTGAACTTGCTGTATGTCGTCGAGAGCATCAGAAAGATCAGCACGACCAGCAGCACGTCGATGAACGGGATCAGATTGATCTCCGGCTCATCACGTGCGCCATGTCGAAAGTGCATGCGTCCGGGCTTCATCGCTTACCTGCGCAGCGCATTGAGGTGGCGCGCGAACCGTTCACCGGCAAGCTCGAGGTTCAGCAAATACTCGTCGACCCGAGTGCGAAAGTAACGCCAGAAAATCAGCGTCGGAATGGCAACGATCAGACCGAAGGCCGTGTTGTAGAGCGCAATCGAAATGCCGTGGGCCAGTTGTGCCGGATTGCCCGAGCCGACTGCGCCGCCAGCCGGCGATTGCGAGCCGAAGATTTCGATCATGCCGATGACCGTTCCCAACAGACCAAGCAGCGGCGCTGCCGAAGCGATGGTCGCCAGCGCCGGCAACCAGCGTTCCAGCTTGTGAGCCACCGTGCGACCGGCGGCCTCCATCGCGGCGCGAAGATCGTCTTCGGTGCAGCGCGGATTGGCATTCAGAGCGCGGAAGCCGGCAGCCAGCACCTGGCCGAGAAAGGAATTGTTCTCCAGCTTGGTCACCACGTCGGGCCCCGGAATCGACGTCTGCGACACGGTGATGGCTTCGTCAAGCAGCTTGGGCGGCAGCACACGGGCAGTTTTCAGGCTGGTGAAACGTTCGATGACCAGCGCGAGCGCGAGTACAGAACAGGCGAGCAGCGGCCAGATCGGCCAGCCCGCAGCAACTATGATCGAAAACAAAGAACCCTCCAGCCCGTGGATTGCAAATGCGCGGCGATTATCCACCGAGCGTGCTCCACAAAGTGCAATGTTGCGCTGTAGGTGCCGACGCACAGATTCTGTGGATAACTTTGTGACTAACCACAGGGGCAACCGACACAAAGCCACGTCCACCGTGGCTTTCGCTAAATCGATTGAATTTTGAGCAGCTGTTTTTCCCATGAAATCAAGGACTTGCACGACAAGTCGGGCCGCGTGCCCGCTGGGCCAGCCGATTCGACGATCGCGATGTGGAATGTGGACGAGTCGACGAACGGCAAGGTGAAACGCGATGAGTGACAACGGACTTTTTTCAGCGCCGGGCGGCCGGGTCTGGGCCGTGGGCGCGCTGTGCCACGCGGTGGGAGACGCGCTCGAAGCGCGCTTCAACCCGGTGACCGTGCGCGGCGAGATTTCCGGATTTACCAGGGCGTCGAGCGGGCATTGCTACTTTTCCTTGAAGGACGAATCCGGGCAGTTGCGGAGCGCCATGTTTCGTCGTGCCGCGAGCCTGCTCGACTTTTCGCCACGCGATGGTGACCAGGTCGAAGTACGCGGTCGACTCACGGTATACGAGCCGCGCGGCGATCTGCAACTGGTGGTGGAGAGCCTGCGGCGTGCAGGTCAGGGCGCGCTCTTCGAACAGTTCTTGCAACGCAAAGCCAAGCTCGAGGCCGAGGGCCTTTTCGATCCGGCGCGCAAACGCGCGCTGCCTTCGATGCCTCGCGCGGTCGGGCTGGTGACGTCGACAGGAGCTGCGGCTCTGCATGACGTGATCACGGCACTGCGACGGCGTGTTCCGCACATACCGGTCGTCCTGTCGCCGGCCGCTGTCCAGGGTACGGCCGCGCCAGCTGAGTTGGTGCGGGCGCTCGGAGCGCTCTACGCGATGCAGCCGCCTGTCGATGTCATCCTGTTGGTGCGCGGCGGCGGCTCGATCGAAGACCTGTGGGCATTCAACGACGAAACGTTGGCGCGCACGATCGTGCAGAGCCCGGTGCCCATCATCAGCGGCGTCGGCCATGAAACGGATTTCACCATCGCCGATTTTTGTGCCGACCTGCGCGCACCGACGCCCACTGCCGCCGCCGAACTCGTCGCCGCGCCGCAGGACCTGTGGCTCGGCGCGCTGGCGTTGATCGAGGAGCGCCTTGTCGGTGCATTGGGCAGTCGCATCGACGTCATGGGCCAGCGTCTTGATTTGGCGGCTGGTCGCCTGGCGCGGCCTTCGACCCTGGTCGGCCGACAGCGATTGCGGCTGACCTATCAGGCGCAACGTCTGCACTATGCGGGCCTGTCGAAGACGCAACGATTGGGACAGGTGCAGGCTCGTTTGCAAGACGAACTGCCTCGGAGGCTCTCGCGCGGCTTCGACCAGCGGCGCGAGCATTTGGAGCGAGTCGCGTCGAGGCTGCGCTTGCTCGACCCGGCGCTTGTGCTGCAGCGGGGCTACGCGTGGCTCACCGACACCGAAGGCCGCGCCATCACCGGCGTCTCACAGCTCGAAGTGGGCGAGCCGGTCGAGGTCCGACTCAGCGATGGCGTTGCGGACCTCACCGTCAAGGGCGTGCGGCCGACGGGAACGCGTCCGACACGAGCGTGGTGATTCCTTCCTAGAATGCTTCATCCCACAACCAACCCGCGAGAAAAAAACATGGAACACGTTCTGCCACCCCTGCCGTACCCGATGGATGCGCTGGCCCCGGAGTATTCGAAGGAGACCCTCGAGTATCACTACGGCAAGCATCACAACGCCTACGTCGTGAATCTCAACAACCTGCAAAAGGGCACCGAGTTCGAGAGCATGACGCTCGAAGAGATCATCAAGAAGTCGAGCGGCGGCATCTACAACAACTCGGCTCAGATCTGGAACCACACGTTCTTCTGGAATTGCATGAAGCCACAGGGCGGTGGCGCACCCACCGGCGCATTGGCCAAGGCCATCGATGCCAAATGGGGCGGCTACGACGCCTTCAAGGAAGCCTTCGTGAAGTCGGCGGTCGGCAACTTCGGCTCGGGCTGGACGTGGCTGGTGAAAAAGCCTGACGGCTCGGTCGACATCGTGAACACCGGTGCCGCCGGCACGCCGCTCACCACCGCCGACACCGCGTTGTTGACGGTCGATGTCTGGGAACACGCCTACTACATCGACTACCGCAACCTTCGCCCCAAGTTCGTCGAGACCTTCTTGGCGAAGCTCGCGAACTGGGACTTCGCAGACAAGAATTTCGGCTGAGCCTGCACTCTTCGCAGACAGCAAAAAGCCGACCTGCGGGTCGGCTTTTTTGTGGGTGCCCCGTTCAAGGCGCCTCCAATCAACGCTGCATCTCGAACGGCGCGCCAGCGAGTTTGGTGCCCTTCTTCAAGTTCTTTTTGGCGAACCAGCCCTGGTTCATTTCCAGAACATAGCGGACCGGCTCCTCCGAGCAATGAGAGTCTTCGGTCTGCGGCTTCATGTCGGCCAGGTTGACGATGCGTCCGTCGTCCGCGACGAACGCGGCGGTCAGCGGCAGGATCGTGTTCTTCATCCAGAAGCATTGCGTGGCCGGCTGCTCGAAGATGAAGAGCATGCCCTCGGCTTGCGGCATCTCCTTGCGGAACATCAGGCCGACCTCGCGTTGCTGCGGCGTTACCGCAAGTTGTGTGTCGATCTGGTACATCCCGGCCGTGAGCTTGACGCGTCGGAGGTCGAGTTGCGGCTCTTGTGCCTGCGCCGTCGGGGCGACAGATATTGCAAGAGAGGCGGACACCGCGAGCAGGGCGACGAAACGCTGGAACATGAAGTGCGACTTTCAAAATGCGAAAGACGAGATTTTCGGTGCAAACAAAAATGCCCGCAGCAGCGGGCATCGTGGGCAAGCAGCAAGGCTTACATCGCGTGGTGACGAACCATCTTGCGATGGTGGTAATGACGTGCCATGACCTTGTGCTTCTTCATGTGATGCACCGGCGCGTGCGCCACGGTGTGAACATGCGCCACCGGAACGGAAACGCGAGCGGGAGCCTGGGCAAATGCACCAGCAGAGAAGAAACCGGCGACGAGGACGGCAAGCAGCTTGTTCATGAAAAATCCTGTGGATCGTTGATTTGAAACCTCCCCCTGTGGAAGGACCCAAGTTCAACGATCGCCATCGTTGCCGGTTGACACGTTTGCTCACAACGCAATCGAAAAAAAAGCGCCATGAAGGCGCTTCTTTCAATCCGGCTGAAGCCGAATTACTGGGGCGTACCGCCTTGGGTGCTACGGCGCTTCAGGCTGCCATCCTTGTTGCGGCGACGCGCGTCGCGCGTTTCAGCGCGTGCTTCGCCAGCAGCGGCTGCCTTGCCGGTACCGATGGCACCGCCTTCGGCCGTCTTGGGTTCGTCGCCGCCTGGCGCCTTGACCTGACCGGCAGGACGCGCTGCAACCTTGGCTTCTGCGCGAGCAGCGGTCTTGCCTTGGGCCGTCGGATCGATTTCACCCGGCTTTGTCTGGGCGTAGGCACCGGCTGCGAACAGGCCGGCGATCATGACTGCGAGAACTTTGCTCATTACGGATTCCTCAGTGGATTGATTTGAAAACGCCTCCCGGCCAGCAGAAGGTCAGCCAACAACGATGCCATCGAGCATGCGGTTGACAGCGACCCGAGCCTCCTCCGGTTGCATCTAAAATTCTAAGGCTATTCGGCCGGCTGCAAACGCACTGTCGCTCAGTCGCCACTAGTCGCCGTTTCTTATCGGAGTTCCGCCATTCTCATGACCAACTATCTGCACATTAAAGTCCCTGCCGAGGGCCAGAAGATCACCGTCAAGGCCGACAACTCGCTCGATGTTCCAGATCAACCGATCATTCCTTTCATCGAGGGGGACGGCACCGGGCGCGACATCACGCCGGTCATGATCAAGGTGGTCGATGCGGCCGTAGCAAAGGCGTATGCCGGCAAGAAAAAGATCCACTGGATGGAGGTGTATGCCGGAGAAAAGTCCACCAAGGTCTATGGCCCCGATGTGTGGTTGCCAGAAGAAACGCTGCAAGCGGTGCGCGACTATGTCGTTTCCATCAAGGGTCCGCTCACCACGCCCGTCGGCGGCGGGATCCGGTCGTTGAATGTCGCGCTGCGCCAGCAACTCGATCTTTACGTTTGCCTCCGGCCGATTCAATACTTCAAGGGCGTGCCCAGCCCGGTGCGGGAGCCAGAGAAGACCAACATGGTGATCTTCCGGGAGAACTCGGAAGACATCTACGCCGGCATCGAATTCGAAGCCGAGAGCGACAAAGCCAAAAAGCTCATCAAGTTTCTGCAAGACGAGATGGGCGTCAACAAGATTCGTTTTCCTGCGACGTCAGGCATTGGCGTCAAGCCGGTGTCGCGTGAGGGCACCGAGCGGCTCATGCGCAAGGCGCTTCAATACGCCCTGGACAACGACAAACCCAGCGTGACCATCGTGCACAAGGGCAACATCATGAAGTTCACCGAAGGCGGATTCCGTGATTGGGCCTATGGCCTGGCAGCCAAGGAGTTCGGTGCCGAGCTGATCGACGGCGGTCCGTGGATGAAACTCAAGAACCCGCGCACCGGCAAGGAGATCACCGTCAAAGACAGCATTGCCGACGCGTTCCTTCAGCAAATCCTGCTGCGCCCGGCTGAATATTCGGTCGTTGCGACATTGAACCTGAACGGCGACTACATCTCGGACGCGTTGGCGGCGCAGGTCGGCGGCATTGGCATCGCACCCGGCGCCAACCTGAGTGACACCGTGGCGATGTTCGAGGCCACTCACGGCACGGCGCCCAAGTACGCCGGCAAGGATTACGTCAACCCGGGCTCTGAGATTCTTTCGGCCGAGATGATGCTTCGCCACATGGGATGGATCGCGGCCGCCGATCTGATCATCAGCTCGATCGAAAAATCGATCGCCAGCAAAAAAGTGACTTACGACTTCGCCCGGTTGATGGAAGGGGCGACCCAGGTGAGCTGCTCGGGCTTTGGGCAAGTCATGATCGACAACATGTGAGGCATGGCTCGACCGCGAGCGTTTTAGATAAAAACCGCTGCGGCTTGCGCCAAGGCGGTTTTTTTAAGTCGAGACGGTTGCCTTCACGATACCGACGCCTTGATTTGTCGGCAAGCTGCCACCAATTCCTCTCACGTCGGCACGCCGCTTGCACGCTCTATAGAATCATTTTCATGGCAACCAGAATTCCCTCGACTCCCAAAACACCGCCGGCCCAAAAGCCGCGGCGGGACGATGGCGACTCGGTCGTCCTCGAGCGTCGACCCCAGAAAACAGCACCGCCGCAGATGTACCAGGTGGTCATGCTGAACGACGACTACACGCCGATGGAGTTCGTCATCGTCGTGATCCAGGAGTTCTTCAGCAAGGACCGCGAAACGGCCACCCAGATCATGCTCAAGATCCATCTGGACGGCCGTGGTGTATGCGGGGTCTATTCCCGCGACATGGCGGCTACCAAAGTCAATCAGGTCATGGAGGCGGCGCATCAGGCCGGGCATCCATTGCAATGTGTGAGTGAGCCCATCGAATGAACGGAATGAACCTGTTGATTTCGGTACGCTCCAACCCATCTGAGTTTTTATCTACAGCAAGGCAAAAGGAAATCACATGATTGCCCAGGAACTGGAAGTCAGCTTGCACATGGCCTTTGTCGAGGCCCGGCAGCAGCGCCACGAGTTCATCACCGTGGAGCATTTGTTGCTCGCTTTGCTGGACAACCCGAGCGCCGCAGAAGTTTTGCGAGCCTGCTCGGCCAACGTCGACGACCTGCGGGCGTCGCTCACCAACTTCATCAAGGACAACACGCCGCAAGTGGCGGGTACCGACGATGTCGACACCCAGCCCACGCTGGGTTTCCAGCGCGTGATTCAACGCGCCATCATGCACGTGCAATCCACCGGCAACGGCAAGAAGGAAGTGACCGGCGCCAACGTGCTGGTCGCGATCTTCGGCGAGAAGGATTCGCACGCCGTCTACTACTTGCACCAGCAAGGTGTGACGCGCCTCGACGTGGTGAATTTCATCGCGCACGGCATCAAGAAGAGCGATCCGCCGGAAGCCGCCAAGGGCAGCGGCGAATCGTCTTCGAGCGAGAGCGAAGAGGGCGGCGGTGAAAAGAACGAGAAGGCTTCGCCACTCGAGCAGTTCACTCAGAACCTGAACCAGATGGCCAAGGACGGCAAGATCGATCCGTTGATCGGCCGTGAGTACGAGGTCGAGCGGGTGATCCAGATTCTGTGCCGTCGGCGCAAGAACAATCCGCTGCTGGTCGGTGAAGCCGGCGTTGGCAAAACGGCCATTGCCGAAGGTCTCGCCTGGCGCATCACGCAGAACGAAGTGCCAGAGATCCTTGCAGAAGCGCAGGTCTACTCGCTGGACATGGGCGCATTGCTGGCCGGCACCAAGTACCGGGGTGACTTCGAGCAGCGCTTGAAGGGTGTGCTCAAGTCACTCAAGGACAAGCCGAACGCGATTTTGTTCATCGACGAAATTCACACGCTGATCGGTGCGGGCGCTGCTTCGGGCGGCACGCTGGATGCCTCCAATTTGCTGAAGCCGGCGCTCTCGAGCGGCCAGTTGAAGTGCATCGGCGCAACCACATTCACCGAATATCGCGGCATCTTCGAGAAGGATGCGGCCCTGTCGCGTCGTTTCCAGAAGGTCGACGTGGTCGAGCCGACCGTGCAAGAGACGGTCGACATCCTCAAGGGCTTGAAGTCGCGCTTCGAAGAACACCACGGCGTCAAGTACGCGGTGGCTGCATTGCAGGCTGCGGCCGAGCTGAGCGCCAAGTACATCAACGACCGTCATCTGCCCGACAAGGCGATCGACGTCATCGACGAAGCTGGCGCGGCCCAACGCATCTTGCCGCCGAGCAAGCGCAAGAAGACCATCACCAAGACCGAAGTCGAAGACATCGTGGCCAAGATCGCGCGCATTCCCCCGGCCAACGTCAGCAATGACGACCGCGGCAAGCTGCAGACGATCGAGCGCGACCTGAAGAGCGTCGTGTTCGGCCAGGACAAGGCACTCGAGGTGCTGGCCTCCGCGGTCAAGATGGCGCGCTCCGGGCTCGGCCGTGCCGACAAGCCGATCGGCTCGTTCCTGTTCAGCGGCCCCACGGGCGTCGGCAAGACAGAAGCGGCAAAGCAGCTGGCCTACATCATGGGCATCGAGCTGATCCGCTTCGACATGTCGGAGTACATGGAACGGCACGCGGTGAGCCGGTTGATCGGCGCGCCTCCGGGCTACGTCGGTTTCGACCAGGGCGGGTTGCTGACCGAGGCTGTCACGAAGAAGCCGCACGCGGTGTTGCTGCTCGACGAGATCGAGAAGGCGCATCCGGACATCTTCAACGTGCTGCTGCAGGTGATGGACCATGGCACGCTGACCGACAACAACGGGCGCAAGGCCGACTTCCGCAACGTGATCATCGTGATGACCACCAATGCCGGCGCCGAGACCATGAACAAGGCGACCATCGGCTTCACCAACCCGCGTCAAGCGGGTGACGAAATGGCCGACATCAAGCGCCTGTTCACGCCGGAGTTCCGCAACCGTCTGGACGCGACCGTGAGCTTCAAGGCGCTGGATGAAGTCGTGATCCTGCGTGTGGTCGACAAGTTCTTGCTACAACTCGAACAGCAACTGACCGAGAAGAAGGTCGACGTCACGTTCAGCGATGCGCTGCGCAAGCATCTGGCCAAGGCGGGCTTCGATCCGCTGATGGGCGCTCGCCCGATGCAGCGGCTGATCCAGGACACGATCCGTCGTGCACTGGCAGACGAGTTGCTGTTCGGACGCCTGATCGATGGCGGACGTTTGTCGGTGGACGTCGACGACAAGGGCGAAGTGCTGCTCGACATCCAGCCGTTGTCGAAGAAGGAAGGCAAGTCCAAGCCGGAAGCGGAAGAGACCGCAGCGGGTTGACTGGTAGGGTTGAGCTCGACGGGTTGATCTGAAACGTTGCGCGACCTCCGGGTCGTGCCGCCTGCAAAGGCCGGTAGCATCCGCTCCCGGCCTTTGTCGTTTCCGGCTCATCTGCGTGCCGCTGTTGCTGTCACATCGTCTTCACATTTCCCCTCGCACCCTTGATCCTCCCCGAACTCACCCAGGAATGGAAAACCGGCCTCTCCTTTGCGTGGAGCGGTTACATCGCGGTGTTGTCGGTCTGGATCGTGATGCAAAAGCGCGCGCCGGTGTCGACCATGAGCTGGATCCTGTCGCTCGCGCTGTTGCCGTTCGCAGGCTTCGTCATCTACTACTTTCTTGGGCCGCAGCGCCTCAAGAAACAACGCCTGAGGCGCCTGCGAAGTCGTGCCGGCGCCAACGCGACGGCAGACCTTGCGCTGCTGCGCGAAGCACGCCAGCATGCGCCGCCCGCGTTGCGACAGATGGCCGGACTCGGCACAGCGACGTGCGGACTGCCGGTATCGAGCGCCACGGATGTCGAGTTGCTTGCTGGCGGTGCGCGCACGTTCGACGCCATCTTCGAAGCCATTCGAAGCGCACGCGATCACGTGCACCTCGAGTACTACATCTTCGAGCCGGACACCATCGGCACCGCGCTGCGCGATCTGCTGGTGGAAAAGGCGCAGCAAGGCGTGGTGGTGCGGCTGTTGCTCGACGCGCTGGGCTCCAAGCGCATCGGCCGCAAGTTCATGGCGCCGATGCACGCGGCCGGCGTCAAGGTCGCGCTCTTCCACGACACGCGCATCGGCCGGCGTCTGCGCCCAGTGACCAACTACCGCACCCACCGGAAGATCGTCGTGTGCGATGGTCTCACCGGCTTTACCGGTGGCGTGAACATCACCGACGAGGAAGACAAGCGCACCCGTGCCGACGCGTATCACGATGTCCACTTGCGCATCGAAGGCAGTGCGGTGCGCTGGCTGCAGACGACGTTCCTCGAAGACTGGACCTATGCCACCGGCGAAGACCCGCGCGACATGGACGAAACCCTGCCGCACTTGCTGCCGCGCGCCGAGGCCGGCGACATCCCGGTGCAGATCGTCACCAGTGGCCCGGACAGCCCGCTGGAAGCGATCCATCGCATGCATGTCTCGGCGATCAACTCGGCGAACGAGCGTGCATGGCTCACCACGCCGTACTTCGTGCCCGGTGAGCCTGCGCTGATGGCGTTGACAAGCGCGGCGCTGCGCGGCGTCGATGTGCGCTTGCTGGTGCCGCGGCGCAGCGACAGTCTGGTCGTCAGCGCTGCGGCACGCTCTTACTTCGACGAACTGATCGCTGCCGGCGTCAAGGTGTGGGAGTACAAGGCGCGCATGCTGCACTCGAAGACCCTGCTGGTCGACGACAACTGCGCGATGATCGGCACCGCCAACTTCGACAATCGCAGCTTTCGCCTCAACTTCGAAGTGATGGCCGTGGTCTATGGCCCAGCGCTCGCGAAACCGCTGGCTGCGCAGTTCGAGACCGATCTGCACAGCTCGGCTGCCGTCAAGGCGCGTCGCCCCCAGACTTTTCATGGCCGACTCTGGGAAGCCGTGGCGCGTCTTTTCTCACCGTTGCTCTGACATGCCCCATACCTTTCTCTGGCACGACTACGAAACCTTCGGCGCCGTGCCACGGCGCGACCGGCCGTCGCAATTCGCTGCGATTCGCACCGACGACGAACTGAACGAAGTCGGTGAGCCGCTGATGATCTATTGCAAGCCGGCGCCCGACTACCTGCCGAGCCCCGAAGCCTGCTTGATCACCGGCATCACGCCGCAGCTCTGTCTCGAACGCGGCATCGCCGAGCATGAATTTGCCGCGCAGATCGAACGTGCCTTCGCGCAGCCGGGAACCGTGGGTGTCGGCTACAACACGATCCGCTTCGACGACGAAGTCACACGCTTCATGTTCTGGCGCAACCTGATCGATCCGTACGCACGCGAGTGGCAAAACGACTGCGGCCGTTGGGACCTGCTCGATGTCGTGCGCCTCACCTGGGCACTGCGTCCTGACGGTATCCAGTGGCCGACGAAGGAAGACGGCAAGCCCAGCTTCAAGCTCGGCGACTTGGCGCGCGCCAATGGCCTGCTGCATGAGGCGGCGCACGACGCGCTGTCCGACGTGCGAGCGACCATTGCCCTGGCGCGCCTGATTCGCGACAAGCAGCCCAAGCTCTTCGAATTCGCCTTCAGTCTGCACAAGAAAGACCGCGTCGCGCGAGAGCTTGGGCTGCCGTCGACGCGCGACACCGCGAAGCCCTTCCTGCATGTCTCCGGCATGTTCCCGACCGAGCGCGGTTGCCTGGCCGTGATGTGGCCCTTGGCGACGCACCCGACCAACAAGAACGAATTGCTCGCCTGGGACCTTGCCAGTGACCCGTCCGAGCTGCGCGATCTCGATGTCGAAACGCTGCGACTGCGTCTGTTCACGCGCACTGCCGACTTGCCCGAAGGCGTCGCGCGATTGCCCGTCAAGGGCATTCATCTGAACAAGTCACCGATGGTTGTGGGCAACCTTCGAACGCTGGCGCCTGCGATGGCTGAACGCTGGGGCATCGACCTCGACGCCGCTGCGCGCAACGCAGAAATCGCGCGCGGCTTGCCTGACATGAGCGCCATCTGGCCGAGGGTCTACGCGCGACCGAAAGAGGCAACTCCCGATGTCGACGAAGACCTGTACGGTGGATTCATAGGCGACGCCGATCGACGTCGCCTGGTTCGCTTGCGCGGCTTGTCTCCTGCTGAGCTCGCACGCGAGCGTGCCGGCTTTGACGATGCACGACTCGAAGAAATCGCGTTCCGCTATCGCGCTCGCAACTGGCCTGAAACGCTGAATCCGGAAGAGGCTGAACGGTGGGACGCACACCGCGCAGCGCGGTTGCTCGAGGGCGAGGGCGGTGCACGGAGCGTCGATATGCTGTTCACCGAGATCGATGCACTCTCTGAAAATGCCGACGAGCGGGGCGAAGAACTGCTTGGTGCCTTGTATGAGTACGCCGAGGCGATTGTTCCTGAGCGCTAGCCGCAGCAGCGGTCAGCTGTAGTTCATTAGGCTGCGTGACATTCTGCGCAACGTGTGCCTTTGTGTTACCCCGAACCTATCGCAACCTCTTTTTTGTATCTCTTGATTCGATACGGCGTTCGACGATGGCGGCATGACAACCCCCATCCACATCGTTCTCCTGATCGTCGCGATGACCTTCACGCTCTGCGTGATGGTCGCATGACGCCCGCCCGTATTTCGATCTCAAGAGGTATTCCATGAAGCGCAGTCTGATTCAACTCGACCATGGTCTTTCCAAGCTGACCATCCTGCCGGCCGATAACGTGGTGATCGGGCGCGATTCAGTGTGCGACGTCGTTGTCCAGGATGAACGCGTCAGTCGCCAGCACGTGCGCATCGCCATGTCGCGCTTCACGTCTGGCATCCTCGATCTGTCGAGCCGCAACGGTCTCTATGTGAACGGATTCAAGGTCAAGGTCGGTCAGCTCCGGCATCTGGATGTGATCCTGATCGGTAATACGCGGTTCAGATTTTTCGAGACGAACCCGGTCGGGCCCGACTCCGCTCTTTCGTTGATGTACAGCACCTGAACGGCGACTACCGCTCTGTCAGCGGCCGCTCTGGCAACCGGCCGCTCTATCGACCAGCCGCTCCGCTGAACGCGCTAAACCGCGGTGTTCTTTCCATCAGCTGCAACCCCTGATGCAGGCGCCGCTGCCGCATGGCTGTGGGCCAACCGGTAGCCCTGTCCATAGATCGTTTGCAGCTGTAGGCCGTTGCTTTCAAGCGAGAGTTTTCGGCGCACCTTGAAGATCTGGTTGTCCAGGATTCGCGTGCTGCTGGAGCGCGCATCCTGGTTGGTCGCCTCCAGCAGATAGAAGCGCGAAACGACGCGGCCCAGGTTGCGAAACAGCGCGATCGCCAAGCTGAACTCGCGCTCGCTCAAGGTGAAAAGTTGCTGGGGCAGACCGGCGTGAATGACCGTCGCGCTCTCGTGAAAGAACTTCCATTCGCCGATGGTTTCGACCCAGCCTTTGGCGGTCTCCTGAGGTGTGCGAAAACGCTTCACACGCGCCGCCAGCTCGATCGGCCTGAAAGGTTTGATCACGTAGTCGTTGGCGCCGGCGCTGAGCGCCTCCGCCACATCCCGCTCGGCCCCTCGCGCGCTGAGGATGATCACCGGCACGGTCAAGCGCCGATAGTCGCGCAGCCAACGCAACAGCTCGAGTCCGTCGAGCCCTGGCACATTCCAGTCGAGGATCAGCAGATCGAATGAGTCGGTGCGCAGCGCCGAGCGCAGCATCTCGCCATCGGTGAACTGTTCGCAGGTCGTGTTTTCATAGCCGGCGACGGTCAGCGTTTCAAGCGTTGCGACCAGCAATCTCATTTGCGGCGGTTCATCTTCCAGCAGGGCAATACGCATCGTTTCTCCCGGGTTCCTTTCTGATTCTTGGCCAATTGCCGCCATTGAATCTTTCAGAATCTCACATGTTGACGCTCTGCCGCCTTGTCCTTTTCACGGTCCGTGACGTTTTAAACAGAACGTAAAAAAGTACGGTTCAATGCTTTCAGATCCTCGCGTTTGCAATGCGGAACAAGCAAACCAAAGGAATCATCCGGTCCATGAACATCGCCATCGTTGGACCCCGCCCGTCGGCCAGCATTCAGCAAATGCTGTCTAAAGTCTCAAGCGAAGCAGAGATATTCACTTCTGTCTCCGACCTCACCAAGGCAATGAAGTGGGGTGCCGTCGTCGACCTCGTCGTGCTTGGTCTCGGTGAGCAGGCCACGACGCTCGAAGAGGTTGAGATCGCGCGCGACAGCCTCGGGGCCGGCATCCCGCTGCTCGCTGTCGTCATGCCTGGCGCTATCGTCGATATCCAGCGAAGCGAGCACCAAGAATTCTTCGACTTTTTGGTCCGACCATTCTCCGACGATGAACTGCTCGCCCGCATTCAATTGCTTTATGGCCGTTTGACCTTCGGTCGTAAAGTCGAAGAGGACGACGATGCGCTTGAAGTCGGGCCTTACCGATTCGAGGCGTCCGTATTCACGATTCATCTCGGCCGCAATGAAGTTCATCTTCAACCCAAGCGGTTCAGGCTTGCACGCCTTTTGTTCAGCCGCATCGGTCGCACGGTGTCGCGTCGCGAGATCTACGAGGCCATCTGGCCACGCATGACCAATTCTCGCGTGGTCGATACGGCCATTGCCCAGCTGCGTTCTGCGCTGGAACTCAAAGGCGAACATGGATTTGTGTTGCGATCGGTGCATGGCACCGGCTATTGTCTGATCGATAAAACACAACTCTGGAAACCACCGGCAAGCAACACGATCTATGCGCAGCCGTTGATCAGCAATTCCTATGTCGAGGCGACCCGATGATCGCAAAAGGCGCTGGCCCGGTGGCGGCTGTATGGAGCGAGAACGCATTGGAGCGTGCGCGGCTGCGCCGCCTGCTGGCGGCAAACTGTTGCGCTTCGCTTGCCTACGACTGCGCGGCAGGTCTGCTGAAATTGCTCGCCAGCGGCAAGGCGTTGTCCATGATCGTCATTGGTGAGACCAGCGCCGGCGCTTCCCAGAGCGCCGAGCGCATTCGCCTGCTCGTGAATCCGCGCACTGCAGTGATGGTGGTCAACAAGGCCAGTTACCTTCCTGCGAGCGGCTTCGCAGAAGATTCTGCATTGCGCCTGCTCGACGAAAAAGCCATTCAAGCCAAAGTCAAGCAAGCACTGGCCAAGGTTCGTGCTGCGGGCAACATTGCGCCGTCGCCGCTCTCTTTCGGCGACTATGAATTCAGGCCGCCCGGCAGAGTCTTCATCGAGAACGAGGCGAAGTCGCTCAGCGACAGCGCGTTCAGCGTCGCGCTTACGTTCTTTCGCAACCAGAACACACCGTTGTCCGAGGCACGGCTCGACATGTCTTCCTGGGACGAGATCCCTTCGATGATGGGTGGACCGCCTGAAACCATCACAGACCATTTGCGCAAGCATCTCGAACTCGATGGCCGACACGGCTTCAATCTGCAAAGTCTTTTGCGATCGGGCTATGTGTTGACCTCGGACCAGGGGCGCGCGCCGCAAAGCGTCGCAAGCCACTGAAGATTCATCGCAGGTCTCGATGAACAGCCCCGCCGCTGCGGGACACGGCGGGTCACCGTATGCTTCGATTCATGGATGACATCGACGCACTTGCAGACTTCGCCACCCGCCACCGCCGACTCTTCGTCTTGAGCGGTGCCGGTTGCAGTACCGAGTCGGGCATTCCGGATTATCGAGATGAAAAAGGCGATTGGAAACGACCTTCCCCGGTCACCTACCAGGCCTTCATGGGCGAAGAGTCGACCCGCAAACGCTACTGGGCGCGCAGCCTGATCGGCTGGCCGACCATGGCGCTCGCCGCGCCCGGCCCGGCCCATCGCGCGCTCGCACAACTCGAGACGGCCGAACGAATCGAGTTGCTCCTCACCCAGAACGTCGATGGACTGCACGATGCAGCGGGCAGCCGCAAGACGATCGACCTGCACGGCCGCATCGACACGGTCCGCTGCATGGCTTGCGAGACGCGGTCGCCTCGGTCCGAACTCCAGGTCGAATTGCGCCGGCGCAACCCCGAGTGGGCCACGCTCGAAGCGCGCGTCGCGCCTGATGGCGATGCCGATCTCGACCATCTGGACTTCTCCAGTTTCGACGTGCCGACGTGCCCTGTCTGCGGCGGTTTGCTCAAGCCCGACGTCGTGTTCTTCGGGGAGAGCGTCCCGCGCGATCGGGTCGCCGCGGCCTTCGATGCATTGAGCGCAGCCGATGCGATGCTGGTGACCGGCTCTTCGCTGATGGTGTATTCGGGCTTCAGGTTCGTGCAGGCCGCGGTGGCCGCCGGCAAGCCCGTTGCGGCAGTCAATCTGGGGCGTACCCGCGCAGACGATCTGTTCGCGCTGAAGGCCGAGTTGCCTGTGGGTGAAGCGCTGTCGGCGCTTGTACGGGCACTCGGTAGCGATGTCCTTGGAACGCCGCAGACGACGTCTCGATCGATCGGGCTTCGATCGTTCGAGGCAGGCGCCTAACGGTCAATGCGAGCAGGCATGAACGAGGTCGCTCCTGCACGACCCGTCACATGCAGCCGCGCAGTTGCGGCTGGCGTTTCTGCCAGCAGTCGGCCTTTCCGGAAGACCTTGAGCCGCGTCGCGCGCAGCCGGATCGCCTCGACCGGATCACGTGCCTGCAGCACCACGAAGCTCGCGTCGCAACCAGCGTCGAGCCCATAGCCATCGAGGTGCATCACCTTGGCGGCATTGGTGGTCACGGCTTCGAAGCACGCGCGAATGCCTGGCTGACTTGTCATCTGCGCCACGTGCAGGCCCATATGCGCCACCTCCAGCATGTCGCCCGAGCCCATGCCGTACCACGGGTCCATCACGCAGTCGTGGCCGAAAGCGACGTTGACACCGGCCGCCATGAGTTCCGGCACGCGCGTCATGCCGCGGCGCTTGGGATAGGTGTCGTGCCGACCTTGCAGCGTGATGTTGATGAGCGGGTTGGCGATCACGCTGACGCCGCTGCCGGCGATCAACGGCAGCAGCTTGCTCACGTAGTAGTTGTCCATGCTGTGCATGGAGGTGCAATGCGAGCCGTTGACGCGGCCCTGCAACCCAAGGCGTTGCGCTTCGAAGGCCAGCGTCTCGATGTGGCGCGACAGTGGGTCGTCCGATTCGTCGCAATGCATGTCGACCAGCTTGCCGCGCTCGGCCGCGATCTCGCACAGCAGCTTCACGCTGGCGGCGCCATCGGCCATCGTTCGCTCGAAGTGTGGAATGCCGCCGACCACGTCGACGCCCTTTTCGAGCGCGCGCATCAGGTTCTCGACGCCGCCGGGCGAGCGCAGCACGCCGTCTTGCGGGAACGCCACCAACTGCAAGTCGATGTACGGCGCGACGAGTCGCTTCACTTCGAGCAGCGCATCGACGGCCAGCAGGCTCGGGTCGCTGGTGTCGACGTGCGTGCGAATCGCGAGCAAGCCCCTGGCCACCGCCCAGTCGCAGTAGGCAAGAGCACGTTCGATCAGCGCCTCGGCCTTCAGCAGCGGCTTGAGTTCGCCCCACAGCGCGATGCCTTCGAGCAGCGTGCCGCTCTCGTTGACGCGCGGCAGGCCGTAGCTCAACGTCGCGTCCATGTGGAAGTGCGGATCGACGAAGTGCGGCGCGACGAGCAGGCCTTGCGCGTCCACCGTTTCATGCGCTTCGGCGGCGAGGCCGGCTGTCGTTTCGACGATACGGCCGTCCTGCACCGCAATCGACATGTCGGTGCGGCCGTCGGGCAAGCTCGCGTGTGTCACGAGAAGGTCGAGCATGGTCAGCGTTCTCCTTTGCGGTAGGGCTTCATCAAGGCTTGTGGATAGCTCGCCTTGCGCGCCACCAGCACCAAAGCGAGGATCGACAGCAGGTAAGGCAGCATGAGGTAGAGCTGGTAGGGCAGCACGGCGTCGCCCGACTGCTGCAGGCGCAGTTGCAGCGCGTCGAAAAACGCGAAGAGCAGGGCGCCGAGCAATGCCTTGCCGGGCCGCCACGAGGCGAAGACGACCAGCGCGACGCAGATCCAGCCGCGGCCGTTGATCATGTTGAAGAAGAACGCGTTGAAGGCCGACAGCGTCAAGAAAGACCCCGCCACGCCCATCAATGCGGAGCCTGCGACGATGGCGCCGGTACGCATCTTCGCGACCGAAACGCCCTGGCCCTCAGCCGCGGCCGGGTTCTCGCCGACCATTCGCAAGGCGAGCCCGAGCGGCGTGCGATACAGCAGCCAGCCGATGACCGGTACCAGCAACAGCGCGAACAGCGTGAGCGGGGTCTGCGCGTTCAGTATCGGGATCGGCAGCCAGTCCATCGGCGCGAACGGCGTCACGGTCGGCGGTGTGTTCACCTTCGGAAAGCTCACCCGATAGCCGAAGTAGCTGATCGACGTCGCCAGCAGCGTGATGCCGAGCCCCGACACGTGCTGCGACAGCGCGAGCCCGACGGTCAGCCCTGCATGCAGCAGCCCGAAAGCCGCGCCGACCAGCGCCGCCACGCCGACGCCGACCCACAACGGCGCACCGGCATACACCGCCAGCCAGCCGGTGAAAGCACCCGCGACCATGATCCCTTCGATGCCGAGATTGAGCACGCCCGCGCGCTCGCACAGCAGCACGCCGAGCGTGCCCAGGATGAGCGGCGTCGCGATGCGCAGCACGGCGACCCAGAACGCGGGGTTGGCGAGGATGTCGAGCAGATCGCTCATGTCGTGCTCATTTCATGCGCACCCGAAACTGCGTCAACAGCGTCGCCACCAGCACCGCGATCAGCGACGCCGACACGATGACATCCGCGATGTATGTCGGCACGCCGACGGCGCGGCTCATGGTGTCGGCACCCACCAGCACGCCCGCGACGAACACGCCGGCTGCGATCACGCCCAGCGGGTGCAAGCCCGCCAGCATCGCGATCACGATGCCGCTGTAGCCGTAGCCCGGCGACATGTCGAGCGTGACGTAGCTGGTGCGACCCGCGACCTCGATCGCGCCGGCCAGCCCGGCCAGAGCACCAGACAGCAGCGCGACTCCGACGACCGTGCGCGTGACGGGCACGCCGGCGAACGCCGCAGCGCGCGCGTTGGCGCCGACCGCGCGAATGTCGAAGCCGAGCACCGTGTACTTGAAGATCGCCCAGACGATGACCGCCAACGACACCGCCCACACCAGGCCGGTGTGCACACGCGTCTGCGCGATGAGCTTGCCGAGCTCGAGGTCCGACTGCAGGCCGACGCTCTGCGGCCAGCCCATCGCGGTCGGGTCTTTCATCGGCCCGTCGAGCATCGCGCCGACACCGAGCAGCACGATGAAGTTGATCAGCAAGGTGGTCACGACCTCGTCGACGCCGAGCTTGCTTTTCATCAGTGCCGGACCGAGCAGCAGCAAGGCCCCGGCGACCGCGGCGGCCAGCATCATCGAGGGGAACAGCAGCCACGGCGACAGCTCGAAGCCGGTGCCGCCGTGCATCCCGCCGACCGCGATCGCGGCCAGCGCACCGCCGTACAGCTGGCCCTCTGCACCGATGTTGAAGAGCCGTGCCTTGAAGGCGACGGTCGCAGCGAGTCCGGTCAGGATCAGCGGGATGGCGCGCGTCAGCGTCTCGCTCCAAGCGAACACCGATCCGAAACCGCCTTGCAACAGCAACGCATAGGTACGGCCGACGGGTGCACCGGCCCACAGCACCAGCAGCGCACTCACCAGCAAGGTGAACACCACCGCGCCGATCGGTGCCAGCACCAGGGCGGCACGGGATGTTTCGTGACGGCGCTCGAGCCTCATGAACCGGCCATCGCCAGGCCGATGGCCTCGCGCGTCCAGGCGGCTGCAGGCCGCGTCTCGCCGAGATGGCCGCCATGCATCACGCCGACGCGGTCGCCCAACGCCAGCACTTCGTCGAGGTCGTCGGAGATCACCAGCACGGCCGCGCCGGCATCGCGCGCCGCGATCAACTGCTGCTGCACATAGGCGACGGCACCGATGTCGAGACCCCAGGTCGGCTGGTGCGCGACGATCAGGCGCGGCGGCCGCGTCTTGCCGTCGGCCTGCTCCGGCGCGAGCAGCGCGCGGCCGAGGATGAGCTTTTGCATGTTGCCGCCCGAGAGCGAACGCGCCGGCGCCATCAGTCCGGCGCCGCGCACGTCGAATGCTTTCTCGATGCGCCGTGCATGCGCGCGCGCGGCCGCACGGCGTATCCACGAGAAGCGCGAAAACGCCGGTGTGCGAAGCCGCTCGGACACCGCGTTCTCCCACACCGGCAAGTCGCCGACGACGCCGACCGCATGCCGGTCTTCAGGGATGCGCGCCACGCCACGTTGCACCAGCTTGGCGGGCGAGGCAGGCAGGGCGCGGCCCATCAGCTCGATCGTTCCGGCAACGGCGCGACGCGTGCCGCTCAACAACTCGGCGAGTGCGACCTGGCCGTTGCCCGACACACCCGCGATGGCGGTGATTTCGCCGCCGCGCAAGGTGAGCGTGACGTCTCGCAGGCGATCGTGGCCGCTGCCGCCGGTGCTCACATGGTCGAGCACGCACACCGCATCGCCGACCGATCTGGCCGGCCGGCGCACCGCAGCCTCGACCGCGTGGCCGACCATCCACAGCGCCAGTTGCGCCTGCGTGGTGTCGGCCGCTTTGGCCTCCGCGACCAGCTTGCCGCCGCGCAGCACCGCGATGCGATGCGACACGCGCAGCACTTCGGGCAGCTTGTGGCTGATGAAGATCACGGACAGGCCCTGCGCCACCATCTGCGCCAGCGTGTGGAACAGCGCTTCGCTCTCTTGCGGCGTGAGCACGGCGGTGGGCTCGTCGAGGATGAGAATGCGGGCGCCGCGATACAGCGCCTTCAGGATCTCGACGCGCTGCCGCTCGCCGACCGACAGGCTGCCGATCGTCGCGTCGGGCTGCACCGGCAAGCCGAAGCGCGAAGCCACTTCGAGCAGCTTGGCGCGAGCCACCGAACGATGCGACACCGGTCGCCACAACGCCTCGGTGCCGAGCATCACGTTGTCCAGCACGCTCAGGTTGTCGGCCAGCGTGAAGTGCTGGTGCACCATGCCCACGCCGGCCTGCAATGCCGCCTTCGGGTTGCCTGGCGGCAGCGCTGCACCGAAGACTTCGATGCTGCCTTCGTCTGCGACGTAGTGGCCGAACAGGATCGACATCAGCGTCGATTTGCCGGCGCCGTTCTCACCGAGCAGCGCGAGCACTTCGCCCCGCTCCAGACTCAGCGAGATCGCGTCGTTGGCGGTGAGCGTACCGAAGCGCTTGGTGATGCCGCTGAGGCGAAGAACGGTCGTCATGAAGGGGCGTGCCCCTCCATCACTTGGCGGTGGACTTCGGCTGGCTGTCGTCGACCTTCACCGTGACCTTGCCGGCCAGGATGTCGGCCTGCTTCGCATTGACCTTGGTCACGATGGCGGCCGGAACCTTGCTCGCGAAGGTGCCGAGCGGTGCGAGTTCGGAGCCCTTGTATTTCATCGTCGCGTAGGGTCCGAGGTCTTCGGCGACGAACTTCCCTTCCTTGACGGCCTTGATGGCATGGTCGGCTGCGGGCTCGAAGTTCCAGAGCGCCGATGCGACCACTGTGTCGGGGTACTGCGCCTGCGTGTCGATCACGTTGCCGATGGCGAGCTTGCCCTTTTCCTTGGCTGCATCGCTCACGCCGAATCGTTCGGCGTAGAGCACGTCGGCACCCTTGTCGATCATCGCGAACGCGGCTTCCTTGGCCTTCGGTGGATCGAACCAGCTGTTGATGAAGCTGACGCTGAACTCGACCTTCGGGTTGGTTTCCTTGGCGCCGGCCATGAAGGCGTTCATCAGCCGGTTGACTTCGGGAATCGGGAAGCCGCCCACCATGCCGATCTTGTTGCTCTTGGTCATGCCGCCGGCAACCATGCCCGACAGGTACGCCGGCTCCTGAATGTAGTTGTCGAACACGCTGAAGTTGGGCGCCTGCGGCTTGCCCGACGAGCCCAGCACGAAGTTGACCTTGGGGAAGTCCTTGGCGACCTTGCGTGCCGCCGCCTCGACCGCGAAAGCCTCGCCGAAGATCAGCTGGTTGCCGGCCGTGGCGTACTCGCGCATCACGCGTTCGTAGTCGGCGTTGGCGACGTTCTCGGTCGCCTTGTATTCGATCTCGCCACGCGCTTCGGCCGCTTTCAGGGCCTTGTGGATGCGTCCGACCCATTGCTGCTCGAAAGGCACGGTATAGACCGCAGCCACCTTCAGCTTGGCCTGCGCCAAAGCCATCGAAGGCAGCCCCACCACAGCCAGGCCCGCCGCAGCGGCCATGGCGATCACCAGAGGACGACGTTGAATCAAGTTGCTTCTCCTAAGTTAACCAACAAATCATGAACACGGTGGGTCCGGCTCCGCCGGCCCGCTGGTGTTGCCCCCGGTCAGGGGGTGGCTCTTCGACAAGTTCAGGACGAACAGTTGCGACACGAAGTGCGCAGCATCTGGGGGCAAGCCTATTTCGTGCCAAAGATGCGGTCGCCGGCATCGCCGAGACCGGGCAATATGTAGCCGTGGTCGTTCAGCTCGCGGTCGATCGCGGCGGTGTAGATCGGTACGTCGGGGTGCGCGGTCTGCAAGGCCTTCACGCCTTCGGGGCAGGTCAGCAGGCAGACGAACTTGATCGATTTCGGATTCAGTTCCTTCAGCCGCTCGACCGCCGCGATGGCCGAGTTGCCGGTGGCCAGCATCGGGTCGACCACGATGATGTCGCGGTCCTGCATTTCGCTCGGCATCTTGAAGTAGTACTCGACGGCGGTCAGCGTCTTCGGATCGCGGTAGAGGCCGATATGGCCCACGCGTGCACCGGGCACGACCGTCAGCATGCCCTCGAGGATGCCGTTGCCGGCCCGCAGGATCGACACCAGCACCAGCTTCTTGCCATCGATGACCTTGGTGGTCATGGTCTCGAGCGGCGTCTCGATCTCGACGTCCTGCATCGGCATGTCGCGCGTCACTTCATAGGCCATCAGCATGCTCAGTTCGTTGAGCAACCGCCGAAAGCTGTTGGTCGAAGCGTCCTTGCGACGCATCAAGGAAAGCTTGTGCTGGACGAGGGGATGGTCGATGACGTGAACGTTGCTCATGGAGGGCGGCGGCTTTCCGGGTTCTTGCGTGGCAAAAGAGAGGGCTGAAGATCGCCCTTCTTTTATCAGGTGTCAAGCAAGAGCCAAGCCAGCAGCGGGTCAATCCGTCGCTGGCTCCGATCGCTCCCGGGGTCAGGCGGCTGCGACAGCGCCCGAAGAACGATCCGCGTGATCCGCGTGCGCGACCGTGAACAGTCCGACATCGACGCGACCCGTCCGAAAGCCGGCTTCGCAATAGCAGAGGTAGTACTCCCAGAGCCGCTTGAACGACGCATCGAAGCCGAGCGCTTCGATCGATGGCCAGGCGCGCAAGAAGCGGTGCCGCCATTCCGCCAGCGTGGTGCCGTAGCTGGCACCGAACGACACCGCCGTCTCCAGCCGCATGCCGACTTGCGCGGCCTGCGCTTTCATGGCGCTCACCGAGGGCAGCATGCCGCCCGGAAAGATGAAGCGCTGGATGAAGTCGGTGCCGCGGCGATAGTGTTCGAAGTAGTCGTCGGCGATGGTGATGACCTGCAGCACCGCCGACCCGGCCGGCCGGAGCCGCTCACGCAAGGTCTCGAAGTACACGGGCCAGTAGCGCTCACCGACGGCCTCCAGCATCTCGATGGAGACGATGCGGTCGTACTTGCCTTCGACATCGCGATAGTCCTGCAGCCGCAGGTCGACCGACTGCGTCAATCCTTCATCGACCACGCGTTGCTGCGCGTGAGCGAGTTGTTCGGTCGAAAGGGTCAGGCCGGTAACCTGGGCGCGGTGCTTCCGCGCGAGTGCCAGGGCCAGCGCGCCCCAGCCGCAGCCGATCTCGAGCACCTTGCCGTCGTCGGGCACGTCGAGCAGCGCCACGATGCGGTCGAGCTTCTCGGCCTGCGCGACTTCGAGCGACTCGTCGCCCTTGGCATAGAGGGCGCTCGAATAGATCATGTCCGGGTCGAGCCACTGGGCGTAGAAATCGTTGCCCATGTCGTAGTGGAACGAGATGTTCTGCCGGCTGCCCCGGCGCGAATTGGCGTGCGCGAGATGAAAGAAGCGGGTGAGCCAGCGCGCCGGCAGCGAGGCCTCGAGTGCACGTCCCCAGTTGGCTTCGTTGCGGATGCCGAACTCGAGCAGCGCGGTGAGGTCGTTGGTCGACCAGTCGCCGTCGCGGTACGACTCCGCCAGGCCCAGGTCACCTTGCAGCAGCAAGCGCACCAGTGGCCGCCAGCGATGCAGCCGGATCGACGCTTGCGGGCCCGGAACCGTGCCGCGGCCTTCGATGCGCTCTCCGCCGGGCAGCTCGACAGCGAGCGTGCCGCAGCGCACGTCGCGCAGCAGGCGGGTCAGCAACCGGCGCAGCGGCCAGCCCGCGACCGACGACAAGGTCGAGGCAGCGTTGTCGATCGGTTCTTCGGTCTGAAGACTGTTCGGGGGGGAAGAAGGTGTGCTCATGATTCTTCGGCTTTGATGACGGTCACCGACCGCGTCGGTGCGGGCGGGCGAACGTGCAATCGCACGCCCTTGGCCCAAAGGCGCAATGCCTCCCAATGGATGGCGCCCACGACCTTCAGCGTGAGCAGCGGGTGGGAAAAGAATGCCAGCAGCAATGCGGCGTCGTCAAGCGTGCGGCGGCGCGCGTCGAGGCGTGCGAACAACAGCGCGCCTTCGGCATCGCTCGCGGTGATGTCGAGCTGCAGGTCGGGCCGGTCGATGCCGGGAGCGTTCACGCGAAAGCCGTAGTCCATCTGCAAGCCTAGGAAAGGCGACACGTGAAATTCCTTGGCGCAGTGCTGGTCGATCGGAGTGCCTCGACGGCTCTCGTCACGCTGCTTGTCATCCACCTCGATCAGATAGCTGTGCCGCTCGCCGAACGTGTTGTTCACTTCGTAGAGGATGGCCTGTAGCGCCCCGTCGGGCCGGTGACAGAAATAGACGCTCAACGGGTTGAAGGCATAGCCGAGGATGCGCGGCATGCTCAGGAGGCGGATGGGGCC
The DNA here is from genome assembly GCA_964242015.1 of uncultured Variovorax sp. Lineage (GTDB taxonomy): Bacteria > Pseudomonadota > Gammaproteobacteria > Burkholderiales > Burkholderiaceae_C > Variovorax. Next base: position 8,473 of record CAXTCC010000005.1, on the reverse strand, counting down.
GCCGACGAGCAAGCCGGCGGCAGTCAGTTGCTCTTCGACGCGCTGGCGCAAGGAGCGTTCGTGCCCGCCGTCCTTGCCGTTCCTGACCTTGCTCGCGCCGTAGTCGGCTTCGTGCAGGCTGAACAGGTTGAACCGATTGACCGAGAAAAAACGCAGCTTCGTTGCCAGCGCCGGCAATTCGTCGAGGTCGATGAGCAGCGAAAAAACGCGGTAGGCCAGCCGATGCCGTGCAGGCCGCATGCGCTGGTGCATGACGCGACCCGCATAGAGTGCAGACTGCTGGATGGCGTTCATGCAGCCTTGGCGACCGTGGCCTGCAGGGGAGGCCGCACCGGTTGCAGCCGAATGCGGTCGGACTCGCCTGCGACAGTCCACGGTCGGCGCACGCCGCCCAGCGCTTCGGCCACGGCCAATCCGGACTGGAGTCCGTCTTCATGGAAACCGGAGCCGAAGTACGCGCCGCAGAACCAGGTGCGGTCCTGGCCCTGCAGCGACCACAGCTCGCCTTGCGCGCGAATGGCCGCGGCATCGAACAGCGGATGCTCGTAGGTTTCACTGCGAATCAGGTGCTCGGGGCGGGGCTCTTGCATGGGATTGAGCGTCAAGAATAACGGTGTCTTGTCCGCGATGCCTTGCAGGCGGTTCATCCAGTACGTCACGCACAGCGCGTCGGGCACGCTCCGATCCGCCGCGTAGTTCCAGCTCGACCACACGGCACGCCGCCTGGGCATCAAGGCCGGGTCGCTGTGCAGCACGGCGCGGTTGCGGCTGTAGCCGAAAGCACCCAGCAGCCGCTTTTCTTCGGCGTGCGCGTCCGGCAGCAACCGCAGCGCCTGGTCGGCGTGGGTCGCGATCACGACCTGGTCGAATCGCTCGGGCGCCCAGCCGTTTTCGGTGCGCACCTGCACGCCGTCGGGCGCGCGGCGGATCTCGACGGCAGCGTTGTCCAGCCGCAGACGGTCGCCCATGCCTTGGGTCAGCTGCTCGACGTAGCGGCGGCTCCCGCCCTCGACGGTGCGCCAGGCCGGCCGGTTGGTCAACTTCAGGAGATGGTGGTTTTCGCAGAAGCGGACGAAGGCCTCGGTCGGGTATTCGCCGATGCGCGCGGCCGACGTCGACCAGATCGCTGCGGCCATCGGGTAGAGGTGATCGTCGCGAAATGCGCGGCCATAGCCGTGAAGGTCGAGGTACTCGTCCAGCGGCATCAGGCCGATGTGCGCCGCATGCGCCGGCGCCTGTCGATAGAAGCGGACGAGGTCGCGCAGCATCGACCAGAAGCGCAGGTTGACAAGGTTGCGCCGCTGCGCGAACAGGCCGCGCAGATCGGTGCCCGAGTATTCGAGCGCGCCATGGTCGAGGCTCACCGCGAAGGACATTTCCGAAGGCTTGGTCTCGACGCCGAGGTGCGCGAAGAGCGCCGTCAGATTTGGATAAGCGACCTCGTTGTAGACGATGAAGCCCGTGTCGACGGCGATGTCGCCCGCAGCGGTCGACACGTCGACCGTGTTGCTGTGGCCTCCGGGCCGGGTATCGGCCTCGAAGACGGTGACGCGATGCTTTTGCGACAGCAACCAGGCGGCGGACAAGCCCGAGATGCCGCTGCCAATGACCGCCACGTCGAGCGCTGCGCCAGTCGAGGCGGGGAGCGGAGGGCGCACGGTGGGCGCAGCGGCGATCGTCGTCATTTCCATACTCGGGCTCCAGTGACAAGCCAATTGGGCAGGGCTTGAAGGCAATACGCAGCCGGTGGCGTTTTGGATCACGGTATTTGCGATTCGACGTGATCTAATTCTTTCGGCGGGTCGTATGAAGCTGTATGAATCCCGTCCGACAGTCCACGGTAGTCGCCTTGCTGGCCCAACCGGCAACCGCCGCCCGCCTGTCGATCGTCACGTCGAAACAACCCCGGGGAGCAATGCCGACAAGCGAAGAACTGAACGTCTTGGTGCAGGCCATTGCGGCCTCGGGCGATCGCCAGGCGTTCGCCGCGCTGTTCAAGCACTTCGCGCCTCGAGTCAAGGCGTACCTGATGCGTTCCGGCACGGCCGAGGGCCAGGCCGAAGAGCTGGTGCAGGAAACCATGATCGCTGTGTGGCGCAAGGCGGCGATGTTCAATCCGGCGCAGGCTGCGGTGTCGACCTGGATCTTCACCATCGCCCGCAATCTGCGCGTCGACCATTTCCGCCGACAGGGCCAGCGAGAGGTCCAAGGCGAGGGCACTGAAGCCGACGAGATGGCCGATACGGCGCCAGCGCTGGACGATCAGTTGCAGGCCGATCGTCGCGAGCGCAGCGTTCGCGAGGCGATCTGCAAGTTGGCGCCGGAACAGGCGCAAATACTGCGTCTGTCTTTCTACGAGGAGCATCCCCATGCCCGCATCGCGCTCGAACTCGGCATCCCACTCGGTACGGTCAAGTCGCGCGTGCGGCTTGCCGTCAATCACCTGCGTCGACTGCTCGACGGCCTAGAACCATGACGAACCATCACCCGGACGATGATCTCTTGCTCGCCCTTGCGGCCGGCAATCTTGAAAGCGGCCCTTCGCTGGTCGTGTCCAGCCACGTCGAAGCCTGCGAACATTGCCAGCAGCGCACGCTCCTGCTGGAAACGATCGGCGGCGCCATGCTCGAATCGCTGGAGCCCGCATTGCTCGCGCCCGACGCGCTGACGCAGACACTGGCAGCCATCGACGCACCTGCACAGCCTGCTTACGAGCCGCCGACCGCAGGCGGCCTTCGTGCTGAACTGCCGATCGGCATGCAGTGGCCCCGTGCGCTGCACGGTTGCACGACGACGCGCTGGCGCTGGCTCGGCCCTGGCATGCGGTGGAGCCGGGTGACGCTGCCGTACGACCCTGCCGCCAACGTCTTCCTGCTGCGCATCGGCGCCGGCAAGAAGCTGCCGATGCACACGCACGACGGCGTCGAGTTGACGCAGGTGTTGTACGGCACCTTTCATGATGGCCGCGCGCTGTTCGGACCCGGTGACTTCGACGAAGCCGACGGCGCTATCCTTCACCAGCCGGTGGTGCTGGCAGAAGGCGAATGCATCTGCCTGGCGTCGGTGCGCGGCAAGGTGATGTTCGAAGGCGCGATCGCGCGCTGGTTCGGCGGACTGGTCGGGATGTAAAAAAGCCGCTGGCCCCACATTGGGGCCGGCGGCTTTTTCGTTCGATTGAAGATCAGCGGCGTGCGAGGTAGTCGCCGATCCAGCCGGTGATCCAGCAGGCTGCAGCTGCCGAAACCGCGGTGACGAAGGTTCCCCAACACAGATCGGCCAGCGTCACCTGCAACGGCCAGCCCTTGAGCGTCGCCTGGTTGGTGAGGTCGTAGGTTGCATAAGCCACCAGGCCGAGCAACGCGCCGGAGCCGAGCGCCGACAGCCAGGCCCGGCCATTGAGTGCGGGCACCACGCAGAAGACCACCACGCCCACGATATAGATCAGATAGAAGGCGATGGCCGGTGCCGGAGAAAAGCGCTCGAGCATCATGTTGCCGAGGGCGGGCCGGTAGAGCCGGTCGGCCATGGTGGTGAGCCAGATCGCGTCGAGACCCAGAAAGATGATGGCGGTGACCGGGTAGGCGATGAGGAAGTTGCGAATGGACATGGTTGGGTGTTCTCCTCAGCTCGATACGCAGTGGGCGCGGATGTAGATCACTCCAGGCAGCTACCGCTCGTCGCCTGGTTTCTCTCGGAGCGCTGCACCAGCTCGTTGCGCCGGGTTTTGCGTTTACTTGAGCCGGTAGCTGAGCTTGCGGCCGCCGTCGACCGTCGAGTCCAGCCCGATCCACTCGCCCGTCGATGCGTACCAGACGTCGATCGGATTCGTTGCGCCCGTGATGCGCCAGCGCGTCGCTGGCGTCGCTTGGCCGCGCACGTCGATCTCGCCGTTGCCGGCACGTGCGATCTGCACTTTTTCAGGCTTGCCGGTCTGTGCGTTCAGCAGCCGCGTCTGCGTTTGAATGGCCGGGTTCCAGTAAGCGAAGCTCATGACGCAACCGGGCACCGGCACGCCTGCCGCGTTGTCGGTGAACACCATGAGTCCGTCGACGTTGCTGCCGCCGTCATTCCCCACTTGCGTGCGAACGCGCATGAGCTTGCCGTCGTCGTCGGTCTTCGAAACCAGGTCGATCAGACAGTCGCCACGCCACTTTTCGACCACCTTGTGCTGATAGCGGTAAGCAGAGATGCCGATGAACTTGACGTCGAAAGTCGCTTCGCCCACCAGGCGGCGTTCCTCGCCGGTGCCGGTCACGCTGAAACGATGCTCACCGATGGGCTTGTCGTTCAGCGAGGCGACGAAGTTCCATTCGCCTGTGGGCGGCGAAGCGGCATCGGCACCGACGGCACCGAGAGCGCCCAGCCCACAGAGGGCGGCCGTCAGGGTTGCGGTCGTGAACCGCAGCGAATTCATGACGAGCGCTCGCGGGGCGCGTGCGGCGGTCCGGGCACGAAAGCATTGGTCCGCGCGACATAGTCGCGGTACTTGGGCCGTCGTTCTGCAATATCTTTTTCCAGCAGCGTGACGCCCGACACCTTGAGCAGCAGCACCGTCATGAGCAGCGGGGAGACGACGCTCCAGGCGGCACCCAGGCCGCCAGCCGAGATCGCCATCGACCACAAGCCCCACCACACGCAAGCCTCGCCGAAGTAGTTGGGGTGTCGCGTGTAGCGCCACAGGCCGCGGTCCATGACCTGCCCTTTGTGGGCGGGGTCGGACTTGAACGTGGCCATCTGCTGATCACCGATGGCCTCGAAGACGATGCCGAAGACCGCCATCGCCAAGCCCAGCCAATCGAGCCAACCCAGAGGCTGCGAGTTCGCACCGCCGAGGGCGATGCCGGCGAACAGCGACGACGAGACGATCCAGGCCAGCACCACCTGCAGCGCGAAGATCAGGTACAGGCTCTTGAACCCGAAGTTCGGCTGGTTGCGCGCGCGGATCTCCTGGTAGCGCCGGTCTTCGCCATGACCCCAGTTGCGCACCGTGATGAAGAGGCTGAGTCGCAACGCCCATGCCACGGCGACCACGATCATGCAGACGCTGCGAGCGCCCGACGACGGCGTCAGCGCGAAGTAGACGCAACCCGCACCGGCGATGAAGATCGGCCACATGCGGTCGACCAGGCTGACATCGGTGCGTGCCAGGCTGACCAGCCAGGTCAGGACGGCCAGCACGGCGGTCACGCCCAACCCTGTCACGGCAATGGGCCACATCGCGAATGCCTCATGCATGAATGTGCTCCGCAAGCCTGGAGTCCGCGACGGCGTCGGCAGTCACGCCATCGAATCGCATCGACAGCCAGACCAGCAACGGCATCAGCAAAGCCCAACTGACCACCAGCTCGGCCAACGCCGGCGTGGCATGAACGAACGAGGCGCCGCCGAGCCGAACACCCGATGCAAAAGACGCCGGACCAGCCACGGCGCCGAGCAGCGCAGCCAGCCACGAACGCGGTCGCAGCCAGCGCAAGGTCACGTTGAGCTGGATCGCGAACAGGCCCCAGAGCCCGATCATCCAGTAGGGCGGGAGCTGCGCGAAGGGTTGTCCCGATGGATAGGCAATGTTGCCCAGCAAGACGTGGATCGTCTCGGCCGCGAGGCCGATCAGGCAGACCAGCGCGACGAGCCTGGCCTCTTGCGAAGGTCGTGCGGATACGGCGATGTGCCAGGCGATCACTGCCAGCCCGCAGGCAAAGCCCCAGACCGGCACGCCATTCGCGGCGCCGAGCACGGCCGCGAACCAGCCGATCTGTGCCAGCACCACGTTCGCAAGCTGCATCGATCGCGTCGGCTGTGCCGTCACCGTCACGCGCGCTTCTCGAAAAGGTAATGGCTCACCCACCAGCGCTGGCCGTCGTCGTAGCCGAACAGCTCTTCGACCGACATGAAGAACAGGCGCCACCGCGTCCACCACACGTCGGCGTCCGTGCCATACGTGCTCTCGAACAACGGCATCAGCGCATTGCGATGGGCGTCCATGTTGCGCAGCCACGCTTCCGACGTCCGCTGGTAGTGCGTGCCGTCCCAGCGCCAGCGTTGCAACAGGCGCAAGTCGTCCTGGCAGTGCAGGGCCAGGTCGTCGCTCGGCATCATCCCGCCGGAGAAGAAGTGCTTGCTCATCCAGTCGCTGGCATCGCGCTCCACGAACGGGTAGGGCGCGTCGCGGTGCGCGAACACGTGCATGAAGAAACGACCGCCCGGCTTCAGCCAGGAGGCGACGTTGGCGAACGCCTGCGGCCAGTTGCGAAGGTGCTCGAACATCTCGATCGACACGACGCGGTCGAACCGCTCGTCGGTGCTGAAGACGTTGAAGTCACGCGTGATCACGCGCAGGTTGGTGAGCCCACGCCGCGTCGCTTCAGATTCGATGTACTCGCGCTGTGAATTGGAGTTGGAGAGCGCGGTGATCTGGCTGCCGGGATATCGCTCGGCCATGAACAGCGAGAGCGAACCCCAGCCACAGCCGAGTTCCAGCACCTGCTGGCCGTCCGTCAGCCCGGCGCGCTCGCATGTTTTCTGGAGCGATGCAGCTTCCGCGGCGTCGAGCGTGTCGACGCCCTCGGGCCAGTAGCAGCTGCTGTACTTGCGATGCTTGCCGAGGACGGCGCCGAAGAAGGCCGCCGGCACTTCGTAGTGCTGCTCGTTGGCCTTCTCGGGCAAGGGCGCCAACTCGGCGCTGCGCATCGTCTTCAGGAATTCGCTGGTCTGATCGGCGGTCGATTCGGTGTCGGCGCTCTCCAGTTCGAGCACCCGCGCTTTCAGCAAGCGGCGGATGCCCGCCCGCACGACACGGTCGGGCACGTAGCCCTGTTCGACCCAATGGATGGCGACGGCAGTGTTTTGCGACATGGGCGTTCTCTTCTCCGGGCGCACGACACGTGTGCCTTCGGGGTTTGTACGCAGGCCGACGCCGTTTGGATCTGCGCCTAGAAAACCGTGCCGTCGCTCTCGATGATCAGTGGCGGCGCCCCGTTGCGCAGGCGCTGGGCCGACGCGCGGCCCGCCGCCCAGGTGCCGCCTTCCAGCACGCAGGCCAGCGGCATGTCTTCTTCAGTGCGGTTCAGCACCTTGCGAACGCGCGGCGCCAGCTCGTCGAGCAGCGCCACGGTGAGCGCGCGCCATTCGACGATGAATTCGTCGCCGACCTTCCAGCTGCGCTCCAGGAACGCCGGATCTTTCGGAACGATGACGTTGCTGTCGAGCAGCAGGCCGCCGTTCCGATATTCCGGCAGCGCGGTCAATGCTTCCAGATGCCGCACCTTGACGCCGGCCCAGGCAAAAGGTTCGAGCAGCGAATAGGTCAGCCACTGCGACAGCTTGTGGAAAGGCATCCAGCCGTTGGTGAGCCCCGGTCCGCTCACCGCGCTGTGGCGCCAGCAGTCGCCCAACGCCAGTGCCGGGTCGCTGGAACCGATGCCGCCGGCACTGTCGCTGCCATCGATGGCAATGCTGTCGATGGCGTTCGACGCCGGCCAGATGCGCGACAGGGAATCCAGCAGCAGCGACAGGATTTCATGTGCCGTGACCTCGGCGGTCGGCGGTGCGGCGGGGCCGTACGGGCCGACCAGCGCATCGAACATGCCGCCGGGTCGGCCGATGTCGCCGAACACTTCGGGTTGCTCCGTCATGGCTTCGCCGAGCCGGCGCAGCAGCATCGCACGCCCGGCCAGGCCGATCAACGGATTGGCCTCGCTGACCTGCAGTGCGTCGCCCAATCGGTCGGTGACCAGCGCTTTCAGGCCGGGCGCGTCGGCCTGCAGCGGACGGTCGGGGTTCGACGAGAAGAGTCCGCTGGTGAACGCATGAAAGCTGGCGACGGCCAGGCCTTCGGAGCGTGAAAAGCTTTGCCCTCCCTCTTCGCCGAAAGATGTCTCGATGTAGCGCCAGTCCGGACCAGCGCCGGCGTCGAGCAGCACGCTGACCAGCGCCAGATCGATGTGCGCACGTGCGCGATCGCGCGCTGTCGCGGCATCGCCCAGCAGCTTGTTCAGTTCCGCCAGCCGATCGATGCCGCCGGCCTCGAAATGCCGCCAGCGGCTGTGGTACGGGATGGTGTCCCACGGGTAGCGTTCCAGCGTCACTTCGGCCACGGCTCGCGCCGCGTCTTCGACGGTGCTGTCGCTGCCGATGGTGAACCACGTGGATTCGCCGCGGCGTGCCCGGGCCAACAGTGCGGCCGAGCGTTCGCGGATGGCGGCCGTGCTGCGCAACAGCGCAGCGGCGCCGGTCGGATGGCTGCTGTCGTCGGTCAGTTCGGCGAAGGGATCGATCGCGTTGTCGTTGTTCATTCTGCGAGCCCCCGACCCTTCGCTTGCTTCAGCTCCTCGGCATCGGGCACATGGCCCGGCGTGAAGTAGCCGGCGGCTTTCTTGGCGTCCATCTCGACCTTGGCGTCGGCCGGGATCAGGTCGTCCGGAATGTTGACCCGCTCGCCGATCTCGATGCCCGAGCCGGTGATGGCGTCGTACTT
>CAXTCC010000004.1:49951-64176 GCA_964242015.1 uncultured Variovorax sp. | reverse complement strand
CGTCGAGGATCTTGTCGACCGCCTTGCCTTGCGTGTTGAAGGCGTTGGTCGCGATTTCGTCGCTGGCAGAAACCAGCTTACGCAGGATCGAACGCTCGCGAACGATCTCGGCGTAACGACGGATGTTGCTCGCGCTCGGAACGTATTGCGCGAGAGAGTTCAGATAGACGAGGCCGCCGATTTCGTCGGCCTTGCCAAGGTTCTGCAGATGCTCGTAGACGGTGATCACGTCTGCCGGCTTGCTGGCGTTGATGAGCGCGCCGACCGACGCGTAGATCAGCTTGTGCTCGTGGCGATAGAAGTCGCTGTCGACCAGCAAGTCGCCCATACGGTCCCAGGCATTGTTGTCGAGCAGGAGGCCGCCGAGCACGCTCGACTCCGCTTCGATGGAATGCGGCGGGATGCGCAACTGCGCGACCTGACGGTCGGACGAATCGTTTTCGGCGTAAGAGAAGACAGCTGACATTGATTTCCTTGCAACCTTCCATGCTAGATCGGCGACACCCCGGCGTCACTTGATAACGCTGTGGATAAACAGTGTTTTTCCGGTGCAAAGACCAAGGAAAATCGATCGCCACAAAAACAAAAAGCCGCCCGAAGGCGGCCTTTGCCGTAGCGCACCGCAGTGCGCAGGATCGACGGGCTCAGGCGGTTTCGCCGTACACCGTGACCGTGATGTCGACCACCACGTCAGTGTGCAACGCAACACTCACCGTGCTGTCGCCGACGATCTTGATCGGACCGTTGGGCATGCGCACTTGCGACTTTGCGACCTTGTAGCCCTGCTTGTTCAGCTCTTCGGCGACGTCGCCGTTGGTCACCGAACCAAACAGACGGCCGTCGACGCCGGCCTTCTGCGTCAGCTTGATGGCCGTACCACCGAGCTTTTCGCCTTGCGCTTGCGATTCGGCAAGCTTGGCTGCGGCAGCCTTTTCGAGCTCAGCACGCTTGGCAGCAAACTCGGCCTTGTTGGCTTCCGTGGCGCGACGAGCACGGCCCGTCGGAATCAGGAAATTGCGTGCGTAGCCGTCTTTGACCTTGACGATGTCGCCCAAGGCGCCGACGTTGACGATCTTGTCCAGAAGAATGATTTGCATGGTGTCGAACTCCTTAGACGCGGTGCTGGTCGCTGTACGGCACCATTGCGAGGAAGCGTGCACGCTTGATCGCGGTGTTGAGCTGGCGCTGATAGATCGCGCGGGTGCCGGTCAGGCGCGCCGGAATGATCTTGCCGTTCTCGCTGATGAAATCGCGCAAGGTGTCGATGTCCTTGTAGTCGATCTCTTCGACGCCAGCGACGGTAAAGCGGCAGAAGCGCTTGCGCTTGAACAGCAGCGACTGGGTATTGCGCTTCGGGCGCTTGTCTTTGTTGAATTTCTTGAACGTGGCCATGATGGGACCTCTCGAAAATTAATCTTGCTGAAAATCCTGGATGTGCAGTACGGGATGTTTACCGTTGCCGGGAGTCGCTAAAAAGCCCTGAAATCTCCAGAGACTCCCCAGCGCCTGACTTGCGAGCCGCTCGGCGGTGGTGCCGAACGCAACGGCCTTCAAAGCCGCCTTCACCTGTCGGGGTTGCCCTGCTTCTTCGATATTCGACTCGTGTTCGAGCCGGAGATCGATGGCTGGCAAACCGGAAGGTGTGAATCGCAAGGCACCGAGTTCGGCGACCACGGCAGTCAGCAAGAGCTGATTGGCCGCAACCGCGTTGCCGGTCACCGTCACATCATCAGTTGTTGTTGTTCGCGTACTCGGCTTGTTGGGCTTTGCGGGCTTCTTCACGCTCGACCGTCTTCATCATCGACGAAGGGCCGGTGTCTGCCTTCTTCTTGACCACGGTGAGGTGGCGCAGCACGGCGTCGTTGAACTTGAACGCGTGTTCGAGTTCAGCCATCACGGCTTGCTCGGCTTCGATGTTGACGCAGAGATAGTGCGCCTTGCTGAGCTTGTTGATCTGATAGGCCAACTGGCGGCGGCCCCAATCTTCAACGCGGTGGATCTTGCCCCCGCCGGTCGTGATGAGACCCTTGTAGCGCTCCAGCATGGCCGGAACTTGTTCGCTTTGATCCGGATGGATCAGCAGGATGATTTCATAGTGACGCATAGCACTCCTTGTGGAATTTCCTCGAAACGAGGGGAAAGCCACCCGCAGCGTCGGACGCGGTGTGGCAAGGCAAAGCCGATGATTATAGCAGCCAGTTGCCCTAAAGGCATGCGCTAGGGGGCGACGTCAGCCTTCGAGGGCGCGGTCGAGTTCGGCGGCTTTGTCGGCACCCACTGCAGCGCGGATCTTTGGCGCCAAAGCAAGGAGTTCGTCGTATGTCGAGGTGCCCTCGACTGACAGATTCAGGCGAAAACCGCGCAGCCCGAGCGAGCCGGTCAACCGCGTCGCAATGGGGTAAGCGTCCTGATATCGCTGCTGGCGCGAGCGCCCGGATGCTGATGGCACGGGGGCAGCAGCAAGGAACCCGGGGGCGGCCACCGGAGCGGGTACGGCTGCGGCCGGCTGAATTGCTTGTGCCGGAGCGGTATGGCCAACAACAGGAGCGGGCTCGGAGGACATCGCGCGAGCCATCGCAGGCGTGCCCGCTCCATCGCGCAGGCTGAGCAACCCCAGATCGACCATGTGGTCGAGATCCTGTTGCAAGATTCCCATGCCGGCCGCTAGCACGTCGTCGATCGTCCGTTTGCCGTCGCACAGGATAAAGGCCGAACGCTGCCGCGGCGTCAACCGCACTGAACGGTCCTTCAGTGTCTGTTGGCCAGCATCGGTCTTGACAAGAATCATGATTTCGATGGTCCCGGGTTGAATGGTCGATTACCGCCAGCGGCATCGGTTGCTACCGATGCGGGCAGGCGCACACCGTCGATTCCGGAGTTTGACACCATAAAAGCATTTTGTTGCAATTACACGAAGCTGACGCGGGCATTGCATCAGCAGTGTGAACAAATTGGCGGCGCAGGCGCAACAGCCAGCGCATCGCCATCTCGCCTCAGCGTGCTGCCAACTGCTTCCAGGTGTCGATCACGCTGTCAGGGTTGAGGGAGATCGATTCGATCCCCTGCTCAGCCAGCCACATGGCGAAATCAGGGTGATCGCTCGGCCCTTGGCCGCAGATACCGACGTACTTGCCCTGGGACTTGCAGGCCTTGATGGCGCGGCTCAACATGGCCTTGACAGCAGGGTCGCGCTCGTCGAAGTCCGCCGCCAAAAGCTCGAGACCGGAATCGCGGTCCAGTCCCAACGTCAACTGCGTCAGATCGTTGGAACCGATGGAGAAGCCGTCGAAGAACTGAAGGAACTCGTCCGCGAGGATGGCGTTGCTCGGCACCTCGCACATCATGATGATCTTGAGTTCGTTCTCGCCGCGCTTCAAGCCTTCGGCAGCCAGCAATCCAGTCACGCGCTCGGCTTGACCCAAGGTCCGCACGAACGGAACCATGATCTGAACGTTGACCAGGCCCATCTCGTTGCGCACCCGCTTCAACGCTTCGCACTCCATGAGGAACGCCTCACGGAAATCGTCGCTGATGTAGCGCGCGGCACCACGGAAACCCAGCATCGGGTTCTCTTCTTCCGGCTCGTAACGCGAGCCGCCGATCAGCTTGCGGTACTCGTTCGACTTGAAGTCCGACAGCCGCACGATCACCGGCTTGGGCCAGAAGGCCGCGGCAATGGTCGCGATACCTTCGGCCACCTTGTCGACATAGAAGGCGCGCGGCGAAGCATGGCCTCGCGCCACCGATTCGACGGCTTTCTTCAGGTCGTTGTCGACGTTGGGATAGTCGAGGATCGCCTTCGGATGCACGCCGATGTTGTTGTTGATGATGAATTCCAGCCGTGCAAGGCCCACGCCGTGATTCGGCAGTTGCGCGAAGTCGAAGGCAAGTTGCGGATTGCCGACATTCATCATGATCTTCAAGTCGATTTCGGGCATCGTCCCGCGTTCGACCTCGGTCACTTCGGTTTCGAGCAGGCCGTCGTAGATGTAGCCGGTATCGCCTTCTGCGCAACTGACGGTGACGAGGGTCCCTTCTTTCAGAAGATCTGTCGCGTCGCCGCAGCCGACCACGGCCGGAATCCCGAGTTCGCGCGCAATGATGGCGGCGTGGCAAGTGCGTCCACCGCGGTTGGTCACGATGGCGGCAGCGCGCTTCATCACCGGCTCCCAATTGGGGTCGGTCATGTCGGTCACGAGCACATCGCCCGCCTGGACCTTGTCCATTTCGCTGATGTTGTAGACCAGCCGCACAGGCCCGGTCCCTATCTTCTGACCAATCGCGCGACCTTCAGCCAGCACGGCCCCTTTGCCGAGGAGCTTGTATCGTTGTTCGGCTTTGCCTTGCTGCTGGCTTTTCACTGTCTCGGGCCGCGCCTGCAGGATGTACAAATGACCGTCGGTGCCGTCCTTGCCCCACTCGATGTCCATCGGGCGACCGTAATGCTCTTCGATGACCAGCGCGTACTTCGCGAGTTGCTCGACATCGGCATCGGTCAGCGAGTAGCGATTGCGCTGCTCGGTCGGCACATCGGTGGTCTTGACCAGTTTGCCGCTCTGCTTCTTTTCTTCAGCGCTGGCGAATTCCATCTGGATCAGCTTGGAGCCGAGGTTGCGGCGGATTACCGCGCGTTTGCCGGCGCGCAGCGTCGGCTTGTGCACGTAGAACTCGTCAGGATTCACAGCGCCCTGCACCACCGTTTCCCCAAGGCCGTAGCTCGAGGTAATGAACACCACGTCTTCGAAGCCGGATTCGGTATCGATGGTGAACATCACACCAGCCGCGCCCAAATCGGAGCGCACCATGCGCTGCACGCCGGCCGAAAGCGCCACCACGTCGTGGGCAAAGCCTTTATGCACGCGGTAGCTGATGGCGCGATCGTTGTAGAGCGATGCAAAGACTTCCTTCATCTTGTGCAGCACATCCTCGATGCCCACCACGTTCAAAAACGTCTCTTGCTGGCCTGCGAACGAAGCATCGGGCAAGTCTTCGGCGGTGGCCGAAGAGCGCACTGCAAAGCTGGCCTGCGGATTGCCGGCGCTCAGCGTGGCAAAGGCGTCACCGATGGCGCGTTGAAGATTCTCGGGGAAAGGCTGCGCTTCGATCATTGACCGAATCTCTGCACCGACCTTGGCCAACTCACGGACATCCTCTGTGTCGAGCTTGGCGAGCACGGCGCTGATCTTGTCTGCCAGCCCGTCGTGCGCCAGGAATTCGCGAAACGCGTGGGCCGTGGTGGCAAAGCCGGTCGGCACACGCACACCCTGAGGCAGCTGCGAAATCATCTCGCCGAGACTGGCATTCTTGCCGCCAACCGACTCGACGTCGGTCATTCTCAAATTCTCGAACGGGACGACCAGGGCGGTCGCTTCGAACAGTTCAGACATGGGAAAGCTCCAGAAGTTAAAACCAGTGCCGCATGCAGACGACTCGGCACGATCGTTCTCGTTGCTCTGGGTGCGTTGACGGTCTGCATGGGAAGTTTGGAGGCGGGAAAGCAGATTCCCGATAATGAGCCGAATTGTAGGCGTGGCACCGTTGTACGCGTCGCAGGACAAGGCCGCAGATCATGCAAACCCGTACCGTTTTCTTCGTCTCCGACGGCACCGGCATCACTGCCGAAACCTTCGGCAACGCCGTTCTGGCCCAGTTCGAAATGAAGCCGCGCCATGTGCGGCTGCCCTTCACCGACACGGTCGACAAGGCGCATCAGGCCGTCAGGCAGATCAACCATACGGCGGAGATCGAGGGCGTGAGGCCCATTGTGTTCACCACGATGGCGAACATGGAGGTGCTGGAGGTGATTGAAACCGGCAGCAAAGGCATGTTGCTCGACATGTTCGGCACCTTCGTGCGACCTCTGGAGATCGAGCTCGGTGTCAAATCGAACCACCGCATCGGGCGGTTCAGCGATGTCAGCAAGAGCAAGGAATACACCGCGCGAATCGCGGCAATCGACTTCAGCCTTGCGCACGACGATGGACAGAGCAATCGCGACCTCGAAGGTGCAGATGTCATTCTCGTGGGCGTCAGCCGAAGCGGAAAGACGCCGACGTCGCTCTATCTCGCCATGCAGCATGGCCTCAAGGCGGCCAACTACCCGCTGATTCCAGAAGACTTCGACCGGCGCCAGCTGCCGCCGGCTCTGCTGCCGCATCGCAAGAAAATGTTCGGCCTCACGATCCAGCCAGAACGGCTCGCAGAAATCCGCAACGAACGACGACCCAACTCACGTTACGCGAGCATCGAAAACTGCCGGCACGAAGTCAGCGAAGCGGAGGCCATGATGCGACGGGCCGGTGTGCGCTGGCTGTCGACCACCACCAAGTCGATTGAGGAAATTGCGACCACGATTCTTCAGGAGTTGAGGCCCGAACGACTGGTCTATTAATCGCCCGGGCCACGACGCTTCATGCAAGAAGCGCTTGCCGAGTTCAGGCGGCGACAGCCATCTTCGACTGCGCGACGGCTTCTTCGACCGGCGCGGTGGTGCGTATCAAGTGATCGAACGCACCAAGCGCTGCCTTGGCGCCATCGCCGGCCGCGATGATGATCTGCTTGAACGGTACCGTGGTTGCATCGCCTGCAGCGAAGACACCGGGGACGGAAGTCTGTCCACGTGCATCGACGATGATTTCACCGTGCTTCGACAGCTCGACGACGCCCTTGAGCCAATCCGTATTCGGCACCAACCCGATCTGGATGAAGACGCCCTCGAGCGGCACGGTGCGCAGGTCACCCGAAGCGCGGTCCTTGTAGACCAGGCCATTGACCTTCTGGTCGCCAGTGATCTCCGTCGTCTGTGCGTTGGTAAACACCTCGACATTCTTCAGGCTCATCAGCTTACGGACCAGCACGGCGTCTGCTCGCAACGCAGTGTCGAACTCGATGAGCGTCACATGACCGACGATGCCCGCCAGATCGATCGCCGCCTCGACGCCTGAATTGCCGCCACCGATCACCGCCACGCGCTTGCCCTTGAAGAGCGGGCCGTCACAGTGCGGGCAGTACGCGACGCCCTTGTTCTTGAACTCATGTTCGCCCGGCACGTTGATATTGCGCCAGCGTGCGCCCGTCGAAATGATGATCGAGCGGCTCTTCAAGGACGCACCGCTTTCCAGCTGAACCTCGATGAATTCCTTGCCCGGCACCAGCGCCTTGGCGCGCTGCAGATTCATGATGTCGACGTCGTAGTTGCGCACATGCTCCTCGAGCGCGTGGGCGAACTTCGGTCCTTCGGTTTCCTTGATCGAAATGAAGTTTTCAATGCCCAGCGTGTCGAGCACCTGTCCCCCGAAGCGCTCGGATGCAACGCCCGTGCGAATCCCTTTGCGTGCAGCGTAGACAGCCGCAGCGGCACCAGCGGGCCCGCCACCGACGATCAACACATCGAACGGGTCCTTCGCGTCAATCTTCCTGGCTTCGCGCTCGACGCCGCTGGTGTCGATCTTGGCGAGGATCTCTTCCAGAGACATGCGACCCTGGCCGAACTCGGTGCCGTTCAGGAACACGGTCGGCACGGCCATGATCTGGCGCTCCTTGACCTCGTCCTGGAAGGTCCCGCCTTCGATCATCGTGGTGCGGATGCGCGGGTTCTGCACCGCCATCAGGTTCAACGCCTGCACGACGTCGGGGCAGTTGTGGCAGGTCAATGAAACGTAGATTTCGAACTCGAAATCGCCGTCGAGCGCCTTGATCTGGTCGAGGATGGCTTGCTCGACCTTGGGTGGGTAGCCGCCGATCTGCAGCAAGGCGAGGATCAGCGACGTGAATTCATGCCCCATCGGCAAGCCGGCAAAACGCGGGCCGTGGTTTTCGCTCGGACGATTGACGGAGAACGACGGCTTGCGATGGGTGTCGTCGCGGCTTTCGGTCAGCTTGACCAGCGGCGAGGATTCAGCGACGTCCTTCAGCAGTGACAACAGCTCGCCCGATGCTTTGCTGTCATCCAGCGAGGCGACGATTTCGATCGGCTGCGTTGCACGTTCCAGGTAACTCTTCAGCTGGGCTTTGGTAGCGGTGTCGAGCATGACGGACTCACTTCTTTAAGAAACGAAACATCTGTAGAAACTAAAAAGCCCGGGAGCAAACGCGCCCGGGCTTGGACGCAGGCTGGCGCTTAAATCTTGCCGACGAGGTCGAACGACGGCGCAATGGTCTTGTCGCCTTCGTTCCATTTGGCGGGGCAGACTTCATTGGGGTGCGCAGCGGTGTACACAGCAGCCTTGAGCTTGCGCAGGGTCTCCTTGACGTCGCGGGCGATCTCATTGGAGTGCACTTCAGCGGTCTTGATGATGCCGTCCGGATTGATCACGAAGGTGCCGCGCAGCGCCAAGCCTTCTTCTTCGATATACACATCGAACCCCTTGGCCAGCACGTGGGTCGGGTCTCCGACCAACGGGAACTTGGCCTTGCCAACGGCGGGGGAAGTGTCGTGCCACACCTTGTGCGAGAAGTGGGTGTCGGTGGTCACGATGTAGACCTCCGCGCCCAGTTTCTGGAATTCAGGATAGTTGTCGGCCGCGTCTTCGACTTCGGTCGGGCAGTTGAACGTGAACGCGGCCGGCATGAAGATCAGGACCGACCATTTGCCCTTCAGCGTGTCGTTAGACACCTCGACGAACTTGCCATTGAGATAGGCCTGGGTCTTGAAGGGGACGATTGCGGTGTTGATCAGAGACATGCTGGATTCCTTGGTGGCTGGTGAAAGAACGAGTGATTAGTATAACTACCAATGCGAGGTTTTCAATAGTCAAGAGCTATTGAAAGCATTGCACTCCCCTATAAGTTCAAAACACGTCCAATCCCCCGGTGCAATTGCAGATGCGAACGTGCATCACCCTCACACGCATGCAGACCAGTCGAGCAGGGGCTTGCTTGCGCGAGCTTGATGCAACCTCTCACAATCCCCCCTTCAGAACAAGGAAAAGATCATGAAGGGCGACCCACAAGTCATCGAGCATCTGCAGGCTCAGCTTAAGAACGAGCTGACTGCGATCAACCAGTACTTCCTCCACTACCGCATGCTCAAGCATTGGGGTCTGGACAAACTGGCGAAGAAAGAATACGAAGAATCGATCGGCGAGATGAAGCACGCCGACTGGCTGATGGACCGCATCTTCATGCTGGATGGTCTGCCGAATCTTCAAGACCTCGGCAAGCTCAATATCGGCGAAGACGTGCCGGAACTATTGAATTGCGACCTCGGCGCCGAAACGGCCGCGCAGGCGACCATCAAGGCGGGGATCGCGCACTGCGAAATTGTTCGCGATTACGTGTCGCGCGACCTGCTCCAGAAGATTCTGGATGACACCGAAGAGCACATCGACTTTCTCGAAACCCAGATCGATTTGGTCGGCAAGGTCGGATTGCAGAACTATTTGCAATCGCAGATGGGCGAACTCGAATAAGCCACCGACCGGTAGAGCCAAGAGCGGGACCACGGTTCCGCTTTTTTTTGCTTTACCTCGCGTTTACCGAGTTGATTTGCTATCTTTTCAGGAGCATCTAGGTCAACAGGGGCGGCCATCTCGTAGGAATTCGCGTTTGACGCAATGCATCGACGGTGCCATGCAAATAGCAGTCATTCTCATTTGTGACGCTAGAATTGCGGCCTTCAATGACCGCCGCAACCGCCCCCGCCACTCCCACGAACAATCGCCGACGTGCCTATTGGCTCAAGACCTTGCATGAATGGCACTGGGTGAGTTCGGCAATGTGCCTGATCGGCATGATCTTGTTCAGTGTGACCGGTTTCACGCTCAACCATGCGGCGCAGATCGAAGCCAAACCGGCTGTCACCAGTCGACACGCAAAGCTGGACGCCGCGTTGCTGGCGAAATTGGAGGTTCAGTTTGCCGCGGTCAAAGCCGACAAGGCAAGCAAGGGCAAGGCTGCCGTACCGGCCGATCTGCAGGCCTGGGTACAAAAGCAGTTAGAGGTAGACACCTCGGGTCGAGAGGCCGAATGGTCCGACGACGAAATCTATATTTCGCTGCCGCGTCCCGGCGGAGACGCCTGGTTGCGCATCAACCTGACGGACGGTGAAGCCGAATACGAACGCACCGACCGCGGCTGGCTTTCCTATCTGAACGATCTGCACAAAGGCCGCAATACCGGCGCGGCGTGGAGCTGGTTCATCGATATTTTTGCAGGCGCGGCGCTGGTGTTTTCGATCACCGGGTTGTTCATTCTCAAGATGCACGCCGGCAACCGACCCTTCACCTGGCCCATGGTGGGCATGGGTTTCGTCATTCCAGTGCTGCTGGCGCTGCTGTTCATTCATTGATTCCATCGACTCGTCAAGAAGAGGTTTACGTGCAATTTCGCTACGCCCTGGCTCCGCTCACCGCATCCGTCCTTTTCGCCGCCCCGGCCCTTGCTGCTGGCTTGGGCGTCAACATCGAGGTGCCGCGCCTCTCGGGGTCGGAATACCACCGCCCCTACGTTGCAGCGTGGATCGAACGTGCCGACAACTCACTCGAGACGACATTGGCAGTCTGGTACGACGTGCGTACGAGGACCAACAACCCCGAAGGCGAAGGCACGAAGTGGTTGAAAGATCTGCGCCAGTGGTGGCGTCGCGGTGGACGCGAACTCGCCGTGCCCGCCGATGGCATCACCGGCGCAACCAAGCCGGTCGGCAAGCAGCAGCTGAACTTCACCGAAGGGACAGGCGCGCTGCCGAAGCTGGCACCGGGTTCATACAAGCTGGTTGTCGAAGCGGCGCGCGAAGCCGGCGGCCGCGAAGTCGTCAGCATTCCGTTCCAATGGCCGCCCACCTCAGCCCAACCTGTTGTGGTGGCGGGCAAGGAAGAACTGGGCGAAATCAAGCTCGAATTGAAGCCGTGATCCTCGCGGACGTCCCATTTATCGACTAACCCTCAACCACAGGAGTTACCCATGAAGATTTCAGCTCTCGCAACAGCCCTTGCGCTCACCGCCTCGCTGGGCACCGCGCACTCGCACAATGCCTGGCTGCTGCCTTCGACCACCGTGTTCTCCAAAGCCGACGTGGTCAGCATCGACGCCGCAGTTTCGAACGACCTGTTCGTTGCCAACCATGCACCGCTGAGGCT
The DNA here is from genome assembly GCA_964242015.1 of uncultured Variovorax sp. GTDB lineage: Bacteria > Pseudomonadota > Gammaproteobacteria > Burkholderiales > Burkholderiaceae_C > Variovorax. Next base: position 53,098 of record CAXTCC010000004.1, on the reverse strand, counting down.
CGACGGCCTCTTAATCACTGCGCCGGACGGCAGCACGATCAAGCCAGACAACGAGGCCAAGCTCAAGCAGCGCACGGTGTTCGACGTTGCCGTCGCGCAGCCGGGCACCTATCGCATCGCGGTGATCAATGCGGGCGCATTCGCTTCATGGAAAGACAAGGCGGGTGCGCAAAAGCGCGCGCGCGGCACCGCCGAGAGCATCGCCAAGGAAGTTCCGGCCGATGCGACCGACGTGGTGATCTCGCAATCCTCTGGCCGCATCGAAACCTTCGTCACCGTCGGGAAGCCGTCTGTGCTGAAGCCGATCGGCCAGGGCCTGGAACTGATCTCGACCGGCAGCCCGACGGATCTTGTCAAGGGCGAGAAGACGACCTTCACCTTGAACCTCGACGGCCAGCCTGCAAAAGACCTTGAAGTGACGGTGACCGCCGGCAACACGCAGTACCGCGACAAGCTGCAAGAAACAAAAATCAAGACCGACGCCAAGGGTCAGTTCAACGTGACCTGGCCGACAGCCGGCATGTACTGGCTCGACGTCAACACCAAGGACAACAAGACCACCGTCCCGCAGGCCAAGGAACGTCGTCTGAGCTACGCGGCCACCCTGGAAGTCATGCCCTGAACGTGCCTCGCGACCTTGCTGATTCAAGCGTAGACGAGCCGACTCGCCCGGCCGCGCCTTCCTTTGCCACGTGGCGTGCCGGTGGCTATGCCAACCTCCCCGTACCGCGCCTTGCAGACCCGGCGCGACTACAACAGGTGCACGGCCGCACGATGGGAACGACCTGGTCGCTGCGCTTCGACAATCCGCGCCTGCTTCCGCTGCCGGAAGTTCGCGCCGCAGTCGACGACGCACTGGCGTGCGTTGTCGCCCAGATGAGCCACTGGGAACCTGATTCGGACATCAGCCGTTTCAACGTAGCGCCCGGCGGCTCTCGCCATGCCCTACAGCCGGAATTTGCAAGCGTGCTGGGGTGCGCATTGGCCTGGGCTCAAGCCAGTGGCAGCGCCATCGATCCGACGATGGGCGCCTTGGTCGGTTGCTGGGGATTCGGCCCGTTTGCCGACGAGGTGGCCCCGCCCTTCATACCGTCGACGGAAGCGATCGAAGAAGCGCGCGCCCGAACCGGCTGGGAACGACTCGCCTTCGATGCAAACGATGGAACGCTGCTTCAACCGGGCGGTCTTTCGCTTGATTTGTCCGGCATTGCAAAAGGCTTTGCGGTCGACCACTGCGTGACCGCGCTTCATGCCTTGGGCCTGAACGACCTGTTGATGGAAATTGGCGGCGAACTGCGGGGCGCGGGCAAGCGCCCGGACGGCCAGCCGTGGCAAATCGCTGTCGACACCTTGCCTGATGAAAGCACTGGCGATCGGCAACGCGTGCGACTCATCGACCTGTCCATCGCGACCTCCGGTGACCGCTGGCACACGCGCGAACACCGAGGCAAGCGCTGGTCGCACACGATCGACCCGCGCAGCGGACAGCCGGTGTCGAACGAGACCGCTGCGGTGACCGTGCTTCATCGGTCCTGCATGCAGGCAGACGCGCTGGCGACGGTGCTGACCGTTCTCGGGCCTGTCGGCGGGATGGCATTCGCCGAGACGCACGGCATCGCCGCGCGATTCGTTTGCAGGGACCGCGATGCACTGGACGTGCGCGCCAGTTCGGCCTGGAACGCACACGCCACCTCAGCGCAATGAGCGACATGTTGGTACGCGCGCTCGGCGCAGGCGCGACGCTGCTCGGATATGCCGCGTTGTGTTCGGCAGTGTTCGTCAGGCAGCGCAGACGGCGCAACGCGTCGCGTCTCGCTGCACAAGCTTTGGCTGGCGATGGAACCATAGAACCCGCGCTGGTGTTGTTTGCCAGTCAGACCGGGCAAGCCGAATCGATCGCCTGGGAAACCGCGCGCTGGTTGGACGACGCGGGCACGCCGACGCGCGTATTGCCGCTCGACGACGTGGATGCAGCGACCCTTGAAAGCGCCACGCGCGCCTTCTTTATTGCGAGCACTTATGGCGAAGGAGACGCGCCCGATGGCGCCGCCGTCTTTGCCGAAAAGGTGATGGGCCTTTCGCTCAAACTGCCGGCGCTGCGTTACGCAGTGCTCGCTTTGGGCGACCGCGGTTACGACAACTTCTGTGGCTTCGGCCGCGACATCGACAAGTGGCTCACACGCACGGGCGCCACGCCGATGGTGGCGCGCATCGATGTCAACAACGCAGACCCGGCAGCGTTGGCGCAATGGCGAGCGCACTGGCGGACCCGGGTCGTGGACAGAGAGTCCGCCACCGATGCGGCAGCCAGCATCGACGCTGCCGCAGTTGCAACCAGCTTGTTTGCGCCATGGAAACTTGTGGCTCGCGTACTGATGAACGAGGGCAGCGCCGGCGCGCCGGTCTATCACCTCGCCTTTGACCCGCCGCTCGGCCTTGGCGCGGAATGGAGCTCCGGCGACCTCGTTCAAATCCAGCTCGCAGGCGACGCCGGCCGACTGCGCGACTATTCCATCGCTTCTATCGGTGCCGATGAGCGTGTTGAATTGCTGGTACGGCAAGAGCAACATCCCGATGGCACGCTAGGCGCTGCTTCGGGCTTGCTGACGTCGACACTCTCGATCGGCGATACGGTCGCCATGCGACTTCGACCGCACGCGCGTTTTCGCTTGGAAGGCAACGTGAATCGGCCGCTCATTCTCATCGGGAATGGGACGGGGCTCGCTGGCTTGCGTAGCCATCTGCGTGCACGTATTGCGAGGGACGCTAGCGATAGCTCGACTCAAGACGGGGCCACTCGGGGGGCGCCGGACAACTGGCTGATCTTCGGCGAGCGAAACGCCGCATACGACTACATGTTTCAAACTGAGATCGAGGCCTGGCTGCTCGGCGGGCATCTGAAGCGTCTGGACATGGTTTTTTCGCGCGACCAACCTGAACGGCTGTACGTACAGCATCGGCTGCTTCACCAAGCCGACGAGTTGACAAGATGGATGCAGCGTGGCGCGGCAATCTACGTTTGCGGCAGCTTGAAGGGCATGGCATCGGGCGTGGATCTGGCACTGCGGCAGATCCTCGGCGACGCGGAACTGAACGCGCTGTCGCGCGAAGGCCGCTACCGGCGAGATGTGTATTGAGTGCCGGGCG
>CAXTCC010000004.1:0-49851 GCA_964242015.1 uncultured Variovorax sp. | reverse complement strand
CGGCGGCCAGCGATAGCGATTGCAAATGCGAGAGATTCGTATTTATAATCAGGCTTCTTAAACAGCCAGCCAATCTGCCGCTTCACCGCCATGATCGTTTGCGTTTGCCGCCGAGTCTCTGATCGTGAAATCGCACGCCATGCGCGCGCTGGCATGACCTTCGATGAAGTGCAGTTCGAACTCGGCGTGGCCACCCAGTGTGGTCAATGTGAAGGTTGCGCGCGCGATGTCGTCGCGCAATGCAGTGCGTCGCATCCTGTCGCCGCGCTGAACCGCGAAACCGGGCCGCAGTCGATCCAGCTTGCCAATTCCATTACGGAAAGCAAAGCATGGAACTCGTCTCGGCACTCGGTGGCAGCCTGATCTTCGTGGCCGGCTCGGTCTGGTGGATATTTCGTAAGTAATCGCGGTTTCTGCTGCATCGCGGGCACGTTCTGGCGTGCGCGCTCTCGAATGGTTGATCGTGTCTGACCGCTTTTCTTCACCGCCAACCGCGCTGGGCCTGTCCCGAAACACCGTCATCGCTGGCGGTGTCGTGCTTTTTCACCTCGCAGCACTGTGGGCGTTGCAGGCAGGCTTGATCCGCAAGGCGGCCGAGATCGTCATTCCGGTCGAGATCATGAGCCAGTTCATCGACCCTCCGAAAGAACCGCCGCCACCGCCGCCCCCTCCTCCGCCGCCGCCGCCGCAGAAACAACTTACGAAGCCGCCGCCACCGCCAAGGCCGCAGGCGATTCGCGAGCCGCGACCCGCGCCCACGCCGAATGCACCGGTCGGCGTCGTGGAGCCGCCGCCGCCCGCACAGCCGCCGGCGCCTGTAGCACCCCCCACGCCTCCTGCCCCACCAGCGCCGCCGCCAGCTCCTCCGGCGCCTCAGCTCGTCGAATTGAGCGTTGGCCAAGTGCAATGGATTCGCAAGCCCTCGCCCGGCTATCCCGCAATGAGCAAAAAGCTCAACGAAAGCGGGACGGTGGTCATCGCGGCCTATTTCAGCAGCAACGGCTCGGCCAAACGCGCCGAGATCGCGAAGTCGAGCGGTTTCGAACGGCTGGACCGTGCCGCCGCCGACGCCGTGTTGCGCTCACAGATCACTCCTTTGACCGGTGGCAACGAAGAGACGGTCCGTCTGTTCAATGCACCGATCAGCTTCACCCTTTCCGAATAGCCTGGACCCCGTATGAACAATCAATTTGGCCTGATGAACCTCTGGAATCAGGGCGACATCGTTACCAAAGCCGTCGCCGTGATGCTGATCGGCATGTCGCTCGCATCCTGGATCGTCATCATCATCAAGGCGGTCGACGTCATCAGGTACAAGCGACTGGCAAAGCACTCATCGGATTTTTGGCACAGCGAAGATTTCGCGACTGCGCTGCAAAAGCTCGGCAAGGACGACGGCAACCCCTTTCGCGTGCTGGCGCTGGAAGGTCGCGAGGCCACCGCGCACCACCGCAACACCAAGGCGCATCTGCACGACACGCTCGATGTGAGCGACTGGGTCACGCGCAGTTTGCGCAACGGCATCGACGAGTTCACCGCGCGCCTGCAGACCGGGCTGGCGATCCTGGCGTCGGTCGGCTCGACGGCGCCCTTCATCGGATTGTTCGGAACGGTTTGGGGTATCTACCATGCGCTGATGAGCATCAGCACCGCAGGCCAGGCCACCATCGACAAGGTCGCCGGCCCGATCGGCGAAGCGCTGATCATGACGGCGCTGGGTCTGGCAGTCGCCATTCCGGCCGTGCTGGGCTACAACGCATTGGTGCGCGGCAACAAGTTCGTGCTGACCAAGCTCAACAGCTTCGCACATGATCTGCATGCTTACTTCGTGACCGGCGCACGCGTCCAGAGTGGCGGCAACGAAGCCATCGTCGTGCCGCTCAAGAAAGGCTGATCGACATGGCTTTCGGAACCCAAGACGAACCCGACGAGGTGATGAACGAGATCAACATGACGCCGCTGGTCGACGTCATGCTGGTGCTGCTGATCATCTTCATCATCACCGTGCCCGTGATGAAACACGCAGTGGCCATCGACCTGCCGCGCGCCACCAGCGAGCCCGAACAGAGCAAGCCGCAAAACATCCTGTTCAGCGTGGCGGCCGATGGCAGCTACTACTGGAATGAACAAAAGATTCAAGACGGCGAGTTGCCGGGTCGGTTGAGCGCCGAAGCCGCCAAGGAGCCACAGCCTGAATTGCACATTCGCGGTGACAAGGCGGTGCGCTATGAACGAGTTGCCAAGGCGATGTCTGAAGCCCGTGAAGCCGGTGTGAGAAAGATCGGCTTCATCACGGAGCCAGATCAGAAATGAAGTGCGGCGCAACCCAATTTAGTTGATCGCCGCGATTGACTTTGTATTTGAGAATCATTATCATTTACTCATTGGCTGGGGATAACGACGGAATCACTCTCTCCTCTCCAGCCTCAGCCCGTTTCCGCCGTTCCCTCCGCACCTGTGCAAAGGATTCACATGCCAACTCCAGCCAACGCGTTCACCGTATTGAACCATCCGTCGCTCGATAACTCAGGGCGCGGCTCAAGTCCGACAGCGGCCTCGAGCCCGACGACAGGCTTGGTCGAAAGTGCAGAACTTCTTCGCGGCAACAAAACGGTCGGCATCCTGCACAACGGTTCACTCTATCGGCTACAAGCCACCAAACTCGGCAAACTGATCCTGACCAAATAAGGTACATCAGTCTCGCCACTGCGCAAGTTTCATCGTGGGGCGACTCGAGGAGATTCATCTCCGAAGGGTCGTTTTTTGCTAGCCAACGGTTCGCCGACTAGCCAAGCTTTTTTTCACGCTGAACGTTCATGAAAAACGCCGACTCACGAGTCGGCGTTTTGCTTTGGCAGAAAGTGGAACTCGACGTTTCGAACGATCAAAGCCCCAGAGCAGCGATTCCGGCCTTCGCGATCTGCGCGTCTTCGTTCGACTTCACGCCGCTCACGCCGACCGCACCGATCACGACGCCGTCCTTCACGATCGGCACGCCACCTTCGAGCAAGGCGTGGACGCCGGGCACGGTCAAGAATGCGGTGCGACCGCCGTTGATAACGTCTTCATAACCCTTGCTCTCACGGCGGCCCAATGCGGCCGTGTGTGCCTTTGCCGGGCCGATGTGCGAGGAAATAGCAGCCGCGCCGTCCATCCGCTGGAGCCACAGCAAATGGCCGCCGTCATCGACGATCGCAATTGTCACGGCCCAGTTGTTTTTGAGCGCTTCGGCCTCGGCTGCGGCAGCGATGACCTTGACGTCGGCGAGTTCGAGGAATGATTTGGTTTTCATGGTCAAAAGCAGGATATTGGAGGCCAAAGCATAACGGCCCGAAGTCGCCGAGCCCTGCATTCCGCAGCCCCACTCGAATGTAGATTTTTGTGTTGTAACGCCCTTGCAGCCCCCTAGAATGCGCCCACCTGCTGCCTAGCAGCAATCCCAGGAGTTTCAGCAATGAACGACCGCGTCACGACAATCGACACCTCTACCGGCCAGGGTCCTTTTGGCCAGGCCTTGCCGCAAGCCGACCGGCAGCGTGTGCTTCGCAACACCTATTGGCTGCTTGCGCTCAGTCTTATTCCTACTGTGCTCGGCGCGTGGTTCGGCGTGGCAACTGGTATCACCGGTGCATTGACTGGCGGACTTGGCTTGATCGTTTTCCTCGGCGGCGCCTTTGGCTTCATGTTTGCCATCGAGAAGACCAAGAACTCGGCCGCCGGCGTGCCGGTGCTGCTCGGCTTCACTTTCTTCATGGGCCTGATGTTGTCGCGACTGATCGCGATGGTGCTGGGCTACAAGAACGGCTCGGAACTCATCATGACGGCCTTCGGCGGCACCGCCGGCGTGTTCTTCGTGATGGCATCGCTGGCCACCGTCATCAAGCGCGATCTGTCGGGCATGGGCAAGTTCTTGTTCGTCGGCGTGCTGGCGCTGCTGATCGGCGGCGTCATCAACGTCTTCGTCGGCTCGACCACCGGCATGCTGGTGATCTCGGTCGCCGCCATCGGCATCTTTTCAGCCTACATGCTGTATGACCTGAAGCAGATCATCGATGGTGGAGAGACCAACTACATCACCGCGACGCTGGCGCTCTACCTTGACCTGTTCAACGTGTTCCAGAGCCTGCTTGCACTGCTCGGAATCTTCGGCGGCGAGCGCGACTGACGTAGCCCGCTAAAGAACGACGGCGCGGCCAATCAGTCGACGCGTCGACAATCAAAAGGGCCTGCGGGCCCTTTTTTCATGCGCGTTCAAACACTGCGATCGACTCGACATGCGCGGTGTGCGGGAACATGTTGACCACGCCCGCATGCGTGCATCGGTAACCCGCCTGATTGACCAAGAGCCCGGCATCGCGCGCCAAGGTCGACGGGTTGCAACTCACGTAGACGATACGTTGCGGCGGCGTCCAACCAGCCGTGCGCAGTTCAGGCTGCTCGTGCAGTTCGACCATCGCCTTGGCCAACGCAAAGGCGCCTTCACGCGGCGGATCGATCAACCATTTGTCGGCCGCACCGTCGGCCACCAGCATGGCAGCGGTCATCTCGAACAGATCGCGCGCAACGAACTTCGTCGGCGACAACGCACGACGGCTGGCCGTTGCCGGTCGGTTGGATTCGAAGTTGACTGTCGCACGGTCCACCAGGGTGTCGCTGCCTTCGATGCCCAACACCTCACGCGCCACGCTGGCGAGCGGCAACGTGAAATTGCCGAGACCGCAGAACCAGTCGATCACCCGTTCCGTCGGCTGCACATCGAGCAGGCGCAACGCGCGCCCGACCAGCGACCGATTGATGTGCGGATTGACCTGCGTGAAATCGGTCGGCTTGAACGGCATCGTGACGCCGAACGCCGGCAACTCGTAAGCCAGCGGCGTGCCGGCTTCTTCCAATAGCTTCACGGTGTCCGGACCTTTGGCTTGCAACCACCATTGCACACCACGGTGCTCGCTTGCGAATGACTTGAGCCGCTCGATGTCTGCGGCCGACAGCGCATGGAGGTGTCGCAGCACCAGCGCGATGACGCCGAGACCGCCATCGGGTGCGTCGCCGCAAGCCAACTCGATCTGAGGACAGGTTTCGCGTGCGTCCATCGAACCGATCAACGCCCGCAGCGGCATCAGCATGTCGCTCACCTGCTTCGGCAGCACGGGGCAGATCTGCATGTCGGCCAGATACCGGCTCTTGCGCTCATGAAAGCCGATGAGCACCGTGCCTTTCTTGACCACATGGCGCACCGACAAGCGAGCCCGATAGCGGTAGTGCCAAGCTGGGCCTTCGAGCGGACGGAGCATGGTCTCGGGCTTGACCTTGCCAAGGTGCCACAGGTTGTCTTCGAGAGCGCGCTGCTTGACCGCCACCTGAGCCACAGCGTCCAGATGCTGCATCTTGCAACCGCCGCATGCGCCCGTGTGCAGCCCGAAGTGCGGGCAGCCCGGCCGCACCCGCTGCGATGACTCTCGACGAATGGCAGTCACCGTGCCCTGTTCCCAGTTGTTCTTGCGACGGTGCACATTGAACTGCACTTCTTCGAAGGGCAATGCGCCTTCGATGAACACCACGATGCCATCGGCCCGATGCGCCACGCCCTGCGCTTCGAGGTCGAGCGACTCGACGTTCAGCCACTCGGGCTCGGGATAGATCTTCGTCTTCTTTTCTTCAGTGGGTTCCGTCATGCCGCGATTGTCTCAGTGCGGCATGCGGCGCCTGACCAGCGCTTTGTCGGTGCGCGGGCGCAAATCAACGCGATGGCAGATACCGCGCTGGATCGACGGGCTTGCCCTGACGCCGAATCTCGAAGTGCAGCTTGACGCGATCCGCATCGCTGTTGCCCATCTCGGCGATCTTCTGTCCCTTTTGCACCGACTGGTCTTCCTTGACGAGCAAGGTCTGGTTGTGCGCGTAGGCCGTCAGATAGGTGTTGTTGTGCTTCAGGATGATGAGATTGCCGTAGCCGCGCAAGCCCGCACCGGCGTAGACGACACGGCCGTCGGCCGCCGCGATGACGGGCTCGCCCACCTTGCCACCGATGTCGAGCCCCTTGTTCTTGGCTTCGTCGAAGCCGGCGATCAACGAGCCTTGCGCCGGCCAGATCCAGCCGACGTCTTCATCGCCCGATGCAGCCGCGGCTGGCGCCACGGAAGACGTGGTGACGGGCGGCTTGGTCGGCGTTGCCGCAGCGCTGCCCTGGCCCGCTGCTGGCGCCGCGGTGCTGGCGGCGGGTGCGGTGGCCGGAACGGGCCCACCGATCGTCGATTGCGGCACGACGGGGCGTGTGACAACGCCCGATGCATCGGTGCTGCCTGGTCCGCCAGCGACCGCTGTGCTGCCCGGTGGAATGACGCGCAACACCTGACCGACTTCGATGAGGTCCGGGTTGTCGAGGTTGTTCCACTTCGCGATGTCTTGCCAACGTTGCCCGGTGTCGTTGCCGATGCGACGGATGGTGTCGCCGGGCCGCACGGCGTAGTAGCCTGGCTTGCCGTAATTTTCGATGCCCGCCAGAGGCTTGCCGTTGGCATCGGTGGTGATGAGCGGACCGCCCGGCGTTGCAGGCGTTGCCGACGGCGCCTTGCTCATCGTGCCGCGGTCTTCGACCGGTGCGGGTCCGCGCGGCGCGGCACAACCCGCGATCACGAGCGACAAGACCAGCGCAATGCCGGTAACCCAGCTCCGACTTCCAATACCCTGCATGTGTTCTTCCTTAAGCGATTCCGGATTTTAGGGGGACAAAGTTAACCGCCTCGAGAACACGGCGCTCGATCCCGCGGGCTGTCTTGTCGATCACGACAAGGGCCTGGCCACCACCCGCAGATTGTGTCGGCGCGACGATGCGGCCACCCACTGCGAGTTGGGCGATCCATGCCTCGGGCACCATGTCGCCGCCCGCTGCGGCGATGATCCCGGCATAGGGTGCGCCCTTGGCATAGCCGACCATGCCGTCACCGAACAGCAGGTGCACCGTTGCCAACCTGAAATGCCGCAGATTGGTTCGCGCCTTCTCATGCAGACCGCGAAGCCGTTCGATGCTGTACACCTCGGTCGCGACGTGGCTCAAGACTGTCGCCTGATAGCCGCAGCCGGTACCTATCTCGAGCACCCGGCCGAGCTTGTCGTTGGGCTTGCCGACGAGCGCCGACGCACCGAGCAACAGCTCGATCATTCGCGCCACCACGTTGGGTTTCGAGATGGTCTGGCCCAGGCCGATAGGCAAGCTGGTGTCTTCGTAGGCCTGGTTGACCAACGCGCTGTCGACGAAGCGATGGCGCTCGACCGCGCCCATGGCGCGCAGCACCCGCGTATCCGCGATGCCTTGCGCCGCGAGACGCTGCACCATGCGCGCCCTGATGGCATCCGAGGCCATCGACGGCGTGGCGAAGAGCGTGGGCACCGTGGGCCTGGAAGGTGCTGCAGGCAAGCGCCCGCGCGTGGCGGCGGCGGCGGTCGGCGTGAGCCGCACCGGAAAACTGGGGCGCTGCGTGGCCACGTGCGCGCTTCAGGCGTCCGCTGCGCTCAGGCGCGACACCGCCTCGCGCCAGGCACCGAGTTCGGCGTGATCGGTCAGGTCGATTTGCAACGGTGTGAGCGCCACGTGTCCAGCAGCAGTCGCATGGAAGTCGGTACCTTCCCCGCTGTCTTTCGCACCCCCGGCACCGGCGATCCAGTACATGGTTTCGCCACGCGGGCTCTCTTGCGTGATGACTTTTTCTGCCGCATGACGTCGGCCGAGACGACACACCTTCAGCGGCTTCAGTTCGTCGAGCGGCTTGTTCGGAATGTTGACGTTGAGCAAGAAAGCGCCGCCGTCGAGCATGCGCTCACGCTCGATGCGCTGCACCAGCAAGCGTGCGATCTGCGCCGCTGCATCGATGTGCGCCCACCCCTTTTCCATCTGCGAGAAAGCGATCGCGGGAATGCCGAAAAGATAGGCTTCCATGGCCGCGCCGACGGTACCCGAATAGATCGTGTCGTCGCCCATGTTGGCGCCGTTGTTGATGCCCGAAACAACGAGGTCCGGCTTGTAGTCGAGCAGCCCCTTGAGCGCGATGTGCACGCAATCGGCCGGCGTGCCGGTGACATAGCGAAAGCCGTTGTGCGCCTCGCGTACGTAGAGCGGCGCTGCCAGCGTAAGGGCGTTCGACTTGGCGCTGTTGTTGTGTTCTGGTGCGACGACTTCGACATCTGCGATGTCTTTGAGCGCGGCGTGCAGTGCAACGATGCCCGGCGCCTGGAAGCCGTCGTCATTGGAAATAAGTATTTTCATGACGTCGGAGAGTGCGCTTCATTGTAGGTGGCGGCTCGCGTCACGGCAGGGACAACGGCCTTCCAGCACGCCGCCTATCATCGCCCGCACTTGCCGCCAGGCCGGCCGCCCACTCATAACTCCAGGAGACACGAACATGCATGCATGGCTTTGCGAAAACCCCATCGGCGTCGATGCGCTGACATGGAAGGAACTGCCGACACCGCAACCCGGCCCCGGTCAGGTGTTGATCGAGATCAAGGCGGCCAGCCTCAATTTTCCCGATCTGCTGATCGTCCAGAACAAATATCAGATGAAGCCGGCACTGCCGTTCGTGCCGGGCTCCGAATATGCGGGCATCGTTCAGGCGACAGGCGACGGCGTCACGCACCTCGAGGTCGGCCAGAACGTGGCTTGCTTGTCGGGAACCGGCGGCTTTGGCACGCACACGCTCGCGCCTGCTGCGCTGTGCATGCCGCTGCCCGATGGATTCGGTTATGTCGACGCGGCAGCGTTCATCATGATTTACGCCACCTCATGGCATGCGCTGATCGATCGGGCGCAATTGAAGGCTGGCGAGACAGTGCTGGTGCTCGGTGCTGCCGGCGGTGTCGGCACAGCGGCTATTCAAATCGCCAAGGCGGCGGGCGCCAAGGTCATTGCCGCCGCATCGACCGATGAAAAGTGCGAGCTGTGCAAATCCATCGGCGCCGACGCGACGATCAACTACACCACGCATGCATTGCCTGGAGGTTTTCGCGACGCGGTCAAAGCCGCCACTGACGGCAAAGGCCCGGACGTTATTTACGATCCAGTTGGTGGCGAATTCGCCGAACCGGCATTTCGATCGATCGCTTGGCGCGGCCGCTATCTGGTGGTCGGTTTCGCATCGGGCCCGATTCCTTCGCTGCCATTGAATTTGATGCTGCTCAAAGGCGCTTCATTGGTCGGCGTGTTCTGGGGCGATTTTGCCAAGCGCGAGCCCAAAGCCAATGCACAGATGATGGCAGAGTTGGCGCAATGGTATGGCGCCGGCAAAATCAAACCGGTGATCGACAGCACGATGCCGATGTCGGAACTCAAAGCAGCCTATGCGCACATGGGCTCACGCGGCGTCAAGGGCAAACTGGTGATGGTGAACTAGGCCAGTCAGTGCATGGAGCCGCTGCGTCGGCGGTGAATGCACGAGCGGCGCAGTCAGTCGCCCATGAAAAAGCCCGCTGCAGCGGGCTTTTTATTAGCACCCGATGTATCGGGGGACGCTTTAAATCTCGAAATCCGAAAGCGATTTGCCAGCAGCCAATGCTTCGGTTACCCAACGTGGCTTGCGCCCTCTTCCGCCAGACCATGTTTCACCGGCCGGGCCGCGGTATTTGGCGGCGCCTTTAGCAGCTGGTGCAGCGGCGGCGCGTTTAGCGGGACCACGGCCGGTCAGCTTGAGGTCAGCCGCGGAGATTCCGTATTCCGCAATCTTCTTGCGGAGTTCATCGACAACGCCCGCACGTTCACGATTTCGCAGTTCTTCGGCTTGCTTGCGCAATTGAGCGATCAGCTCGTCGTGCTTCTGGATCTGGGAATTGATATCGGCGAGGGTGGAAGCCATCGGAAGATTCCTTGGATTGGATAAGTTAAGGGAAAAATTCTAATTCAATTTGCAATTGCACAATCGATTAACAATAAAAAAAGCGCGCCGGTCATAAGAACCGGCGCGCTTTTCGCAATCTTCACTTAAATCTGGGGTGGCTGATGGGACTCGAACCCACGACGACCAGAATCACAATCTGGGACTCTACCAGCTGAGCTACAGCCACCGAAGAGCGCGCAATTGTAGCGTCAAAAAGCTAGCGAACCGCGGGCAGAACAGAATCGGCCGGCTTCTTTGCCACGATCTCGGCCTTGAACCTTTGTTTGAGCATGTCGTAGTACGCAGCGCTTTCCGCGCTCGCCACAGCCTGGGCGATTTGCGCCGCCTCTTGCTGGGCGACCTCCGCCGTCGGCGCAGCGCGAGGAATGCTCTTGAGGACCTTCACCACGGCATACCCTTCGGTACCCAGGTCGACGCCCATCAGCGCCGGCAGTTTGGTCGTATCCGCGCGCAGCGCGGCCTCGACGATCGGGATCGGCTGCGACTGCACATCGAGTCTCGACAGCGTGATTGCCGCGCCTAAGGTTGCGGCCTTGGCATCCGCCTCCCAGGCCTTGAGCTTGGCGGCACCCTCGGCCTTGGCCAACGCGGATGCACGCTCGGCAACCAACTGCGCGCGTACCTTGTCTTTGACCTCGGCGAACGGCAACGTGCGTGCCGCGGCGTACTGCGTCACGCGGCCTGCGGCAAGCTGGTTGGCGCCGACCTCGATGGCATCGGTGTTGTGCTTGCGTTCCAGTGAATCGGGCGCGAACAACGCTGCCAGAAAGTTTCGGCTCGACAGTGCGCCGGTGGCACCCGTGGCGGGCGTACGCGGCACGTCGGCAGCTTTCAGGATGGGGAGTTTGAATTTGTCTGCTGCCGGTTGCAAGCTGTCCGGCTGCTGGTACACGAGGTCCTTGAAGGCGTCTGCAGCCTTCGCGAATTCCACCGTGGCCTGCTGGGTGCGCAGGTCGTTTTCGATGCCAGCGCGGGCTTGTTCGAACGGCTGTACAGACGTTGGCTTGATGTCGGTCAGCTTGATGATGTGATAGCCGAACTGCGTCTCGACGATGTCACTGATGTCGTTCTTCTTCAAAGCGAACATGGCGTCTTCGAAAGGCTTGACCATGGCGCCGCGCGTCACGAAATCGAGATCGCCACCCTTCTCTGCCGAGCCGGGGTCTTGGGAATTCTTGCGCGCGACATCGGCGAAGGTGCCGGGCGCCTTCTTGACCTCGGCCAGCAACTGCTCGGCCCTGGCTTTCGCTTTTTCGCGATCTGCAGCAGGCGCAGTCGCCGGCGCGGTGATCAGGATGTGGCTCGCGCGCCGCTCCTCCTTGGTGCCGAAGCGATCCTTGTTCTGCTCGTAATAGCTCTTCACGTCGGCTTCATTGAGCGCGATGTTCTTTTTTGCGGCGTCCATGTCGAGCACGATGTATTCGATGCTCGCTTGCTCGGGCCTCTGGAACTGCGTCGCATGCTGGTCGTAGTACGCCTGCAGGTCGGCATCGGTCAACCTTACTTTGGAGGTGAAGTCGGCCGGATTGAAGCGCGCTACCTGGACCTCGCGCTTGTCATAGAAGGCGTTCAGCGCCGCATCGGCCTGACCACGCGTTGCGAAGGCGGTGCCCGACACGCCCAGCAGCACCTGCTGGGTGGCGAGATCCGAGCGCACCGCTGCTTCGTATTGCTCCGGCGTGCGGCCGGTGGCGCGCATGAACTGTGCACGATCGAACTTGCCGTCTGCACCGCGAAACGAGGCCAGACCCGTGTCTTCCGCGAACAGGCGCGACAGGCGCTCTTCCGATACGGTCATGTTGCTCTTGGCCGCAGCAGCGGACAGCACACGGTCCCGCACCATGCGCTCGAGCGTTGCATAACGCGCAGGGGCGGTGTCGAGCAGCGCGGCATCGACGCTCGGGTTCTGCTGACGAATGCGATCGATCTCGTTGCGATGGTCCTGGTCCCACTGCGGCTGCGTGATGGCCTGGCCATCGACGGTCGCGACCTTTTCGCCCTGACCGTCGCCCTGGTAGCGCTCCACGCCGAACAACACGAACGAAGGAATGATCAACAAGAACAAGAACACCATCACGAACTTGTTGTACTTGCGGAAGAAATCGAACATTGAAAACTCTCTTTGACGACCGCGCGTGCCGGTCGGCTCTGCAATAAAAAAGGCGAACAACCTGTTCGCCTTTGCATCGGATGGTGGTGGGTGCTGAGGGGCTCGAACCCCCGACCTACGCCTTGTAAGGGCGCCGCTCTACCAGCTGAGCTAAGCACCCCACCTAAAACGATGTCTCAGTTCAACGCGTCTTTCAACGCCTTGCCCGGACGGAACTTCGGAATCTTGGCGGCCTTGATTTTAATCGCGTCGCCGGTACGCGGATTGCGACCGGTGCGGGCAGCGCGTTTGCCGACTGCGAATGTACCGAAACCGACCAGCGACACGGAGCCGCCTTTCTTGAGCGTTGTGCGAATGGCGCCGATGGTGGATTCGAGCGCGCGGGTAGCGGCTGCTTTGGAAATATCGGCGTTCTTCGCGATGTGCTCAATCAGTTCGGTCTTGTTCACAAGGGCCCCTTGTCGGTATTGAAAGTTGATCGGGTGTCGTCAGCGGCGCAGCCATCCTCATGGCGGCAGAGATGCCGTTTCGTTTTCGAAAAAGGATGGGCTTTCTGACGGGTCGGCAGCGCACTGCCGGAGAAGGATTACAACCACTGGTCTACGGGGTGTCAATACGACATCTCACTGTGCAGGCCGGCGGGGAACGCGATTTTAGGGGCGTTTTCGCGAACTGCTTCCAAGTCCTTCGAAGTCCTTCGAAGTCCTTTGGCACTGTTCTCTCAAAGCGCCGCGGCGATTGCTTTTCCTACATCGGCAGTGCCAGCGTCGCCGCCGATATCCGCCGTCCGCGGTGCGCCGCTTTGCGGTGCCAGCACTTTTTCGATGGCCGCGAGGATCGCGTCGTGCGCCTCTTTGTGGCCAAGGAATTCGAGCATCATTGCGCCGCACCATATCTGGCCGATCGGGTTGGCAATCCCCTTGCCTGCAATGTCCGGCGCCGAGCCATGCACCGGCTCGAACAGCGATGGCGTGGTGCGCTCGGGGTTGAGGTTCGCGCTCGGTGCGATGCCGATGGTGCCGGTACAAGCCGGCCCCAGATCCGACAGGATGTCGCCGAACAGATTGCTTGCGACCACCACGTCGAAGAAGTCCGGCCGCTGCACGAAATGCGCCGTCAGGATGTCGATGTGAAACTTGTCGAGCATGATCCCCGGATAGTTCTTCGCCATCTCGACCACACGCTCGTCCCAGTACGGCATCGTGATGGAAATGCCGTTCGACTTGGTCGCACTGGTCAGATGCTTCTTGGGCCGCGACTGCGCCAGCTCGAAGGCGAACTTCAGCACCCGGTCGACACCGATGCGCGACATCACCGTCTCCTGCACCACGATCTCGCGCTGCGTGCCTTCGTACATGCGGCCGCCGATGCTCGAGTATTCGCCTTCGGTGTTCTCGCGCACGATGTACATGTCGATTTCTCCGGGCAGCCGCGGTGAGCCGTCGCGGCGCACCACCGGCGCGATGATGCCGGGCATGAGGCGCGCGGGCCGCAGGTTGATGTACTGATCGAACTCGCGACGGAACAACAGCAGCGAGCCCCACAGCGACACATGGTCCGCGATTTTTTGCGGCCAGCCGACCGCACCGAAGAAGATCGCGTCATGGCCACCAATCTGCTCTTTCCAGTCGTCTGGCAGCATCTTTCCGTGCTTCTCGAAATAGTCCCAGCTCGAAAAATCGAAATGGTCGAACTTGAGGTCGATGCCGAACTTGCGCGCTGCGGCATCGAGCACACGCAGGCCTTCCGGCATGGTTTCCTTGCCGATGCCGTCCCCGGCAATGACTGCGATTCTGTGGCTGGTCATGGTCTCTTTCCTTATGGGCTGGTTATGTCTTGTTCAGGGATGCAAAGAAGTCGAGTGCCTCGGCGAGCACGGCATCGGGCGCTTCCTCAGGGACGTAGTGGCCGCACGCTACCGCATGGCCCGACACATCGTCCGCGACCTCGCGCCACAGCGCCAGCACGTCGAAGCATTTGCCGACCGCCCCATGTTCGCCCCACAGCACGTGCAGAGGGCACGTGAGCTTGCGGCCCGCAGCGATGTCTTCGCGGTCGTGTACCAGATCGATCGTGGCCGACGCGCGGTAATCGGCGCAAATCGACTCCGCCGTGCCGTCGATGGCGATGCAGCGCTCATATTGCGCCATGACCTGCGGCGCGAAAGGTGCGAGCCCCGCGTGCCGTCCGCCCATCACGCTTCGCAGATAGCGGACCGGATCGGATGCGATGAGCGCTTCAGGCAGGGGCGGCGGCTGGATCAGGAAGAACCAGTGCCAGTAGGCGCGCGCGAACGCTTCGGACGTGTTCTGGTACATCGCCAGCGTCGGGGCGATATCGAGCAGCAGCATGCGGTCGATCGCCTCGCCGTGGTCGGCCGTGAGCCGGTGCGCGACACGCGCGCCGCGGTCGTGCGCCAGCACGCCGAAGCGCGCGAACCCGTGGTGCGCCATGACGGCCATGGCATCGCGCGCCATCTCGCGTTTGCTGTACGTGGCATGGTCGGCATCATCGACCGGCCGCCCCGAATCGCCATAGCCGCGCAGGTCCATCGCAACGACTGTGAAGCGCTCTGCCAACGCAGGGGCGATACGGTGCCAAATGGCGTGTGTCTGCGGATGGCCGTGAAGCAACAGCAAGGGCGCACCGCTGCCGCCGATGCAGCCATGCAGCGCGACGCCGTTGCGCTGAACATCGAAGGGAGTGAACCGAGCCGTGCCGCTGAACATGATCAGATTGTGCGTCTCGGTGTCACTGCATAGAACTGCGGCGATCGGCGGGGTCAGCGCTCTGCGCGCACCACCAGGCTGACGCCGATGGCAGTCAACGCGATGCCGGCCACCGTGACCGCCGTGATCGGCTCGTCGAACAGCAGCCATGCCATGACCGCCGTGCAGGGCGGCACCAGATACAGCAGGCTGGTCACCGCCGTCGCCGTACCGCGCTGGATGAGGATGTAGAGCAGCGAGCTGCCGCCCAGTGTCAGTGCCAGCACCGACCACGCCAGGGCACCGATGGAGTGCGAGTTCCATTGAATCGATTCGGTTTCGAGCAAGGTGAAAGGCAAGGTCACGATCAGCGCCGCGGCGAGCTGCACCACGCTGGCACTGCGCACATCGCATGGCGCCAGGAATCGCTTTTGATAGAGCGTCCCTGCGGTGATGGAGAGCAACGCCAGCAAGGCAAGACTCATCGTGACGCCGGTGACCTCTCCGCCCTGCTCGATCTTTCGCGCCACGACCAGCACCAGTCCGGCAAAGCCGAGCAGCAGACCGACCCACTGCCGGCGGCTGACGGCTCCGCCGCGCATCGACATCCAGACCGCTGTCAGCACCGGCTGCACGCCGACCAACAGCGCCACCAGCCCCGAGCCCATGCCAAGCTTGACCGCTGCCCACACGCCGCCAAGATAACCCGCCTGAATGAGCGTGCCGGTCACGGCGAGGTGGCCCCATTGCGAACGCGATGCAGGCCAGGTCACCTGCGCCAGCCGCACCCATGCATAGAAGCAGACAAGGGATAACGCATAGCGCAGCGCGAGGAACTTGAATGGCGGCGCGAACGGCATGCCGTAACGCGCGACGATGAAGCCGGTGCTCCAAATCAGGACGAACACGACCGGCATCGCGCGCAGCCAGCCGGCGCCCGGGACAGTGCCCTGGGCCGTCATGTTTCCCTCGGGCTCATTTGGCGCGTGCCCTGATCTCCGGGATGGCTTTTTGCAGGTAATACACCATCGACCACACCGTAAGCACGGCAGAAATCCAGATCAGCCAATGGCCCCACCGCCCGGTATCGACAAAGCCGAAGAGTTGACCGTTGAACAGCAGAAACGGGATTGCGACCATCTGCACGACCGTCTTCACCTTGCCGAGCATGTGCACTGCCACGCTCTTGCCGGCGCCGATCTGCGCCATCCACTCGCGCAACGCAGAGATGGCGATCTCGCGGCCGATGATGATGAGCGCGACGAACACGTCGGCCCGCTGCAGGTGCACCAGCACGAGCAAAGAGGCGCACACAAGAAACTTGTCGGCCACCGGATCGAGAAACGCACCGAAGGCCGAAGTCTGGTTGAGCTTGCGCGCCAGGTAACCGTCGAGCCAGTCGGTCAGCGCGAAGACGATGAACATCACCGTCGCGATCAGGTTGCGCGTCGGCTCGGCGATGGGCAGATAGAACACACCGACGATCAGCGGGATCGCGACGATGCGCGTCCAGGTCATGATGGTCGGCAGGGTCCAGAACATCGGTCGATTGTGACTTGGTTCCAAGACAGAACTAGGGCGCATCCCGTAGACCTGTGTCAGTGAAGCGCCCGATAGATCTCTTCGGCCAGTTCGGTGGCGATGCCTTCGACCGAAGCGATGTCTTCGACGCTCGCCGCGGCGACGCCACGAATGCCACCGAAACGCTGCAACAAACGCGCGCGCCGCTTCGGACCGATGCCGGGAATGTCTTCGAGCTGGCTGCCGCCGACACGCACCTTGGCGCGCTTGGCGCGCATGCCGGTGATAGCGAAGCGATGCGCCTCGTCGCGAATTTGCGCGACCAGCATGAGCGCCGCGGAATCACGCCCGAGGTAGACCTTCTCGCGCCCATCGGCGAACACCAGCTCTTCGAGCCCGACCTTGCGGCCCTCGCCTTTCTCGACGCCGACGATGAGCGACAGCGGAAGGCCCAATTCACCGAAGACTTCCCGCGCCATCGACACCTGGCCCTTGCCGCCATCGACCAGCACCAGGTCGGGCATGCGGGCGGCGCGGGTGCCGGCGGGCGCGTCGGCACCGACGCCGCCGGCATCGCCGGCCGGCGGCGCGTCGGTCTCCGCCGCCATCGCCTCGGCCAGCTTGCTGTAGCGGCGGTGCAGCACCTGGCGCATGGCCGCGTAGTCGTCGCCCGGCGTGATGCCGTCGATGTTGTAGCGGCGGTATTCGCGGTTCTGCATCGCATGGTGCTCGAACACGACGCACGATGCCTGCGTGGCTTCGCCGGCCGTGTGCGAGATGTCGAAGCACTCCACGCGAAAGTTGTCGAGATCGTCGGGCGCCAGCTCCAGAGCATCGGTCAGCGCACGCGTGCGGGCCTGCTGCGAACCCTCTTCGGCCAGCAGGCGCGCCAGCTGCAGGCCAGCATTGGTCTGGGCCATCTCGAGCCAGTGCCGGCGTTGCTCGCGCGGCTGGAACACAGCCGTGATGCGCGTGCCGGCCTGCTGCGACACGGCCTCGATCAACTCGCGGCTGACGAGTTCGCTCAGCACCAGGGTGGCAGGCACCGGCACGTCGATGTAGTGCTGCGCGATGAAGGCCTCGAGCACCTGGACCTCGACCGAATCGACGACAGCAATCGGTACGCCTTCGTCGGCTTGTTCCGCCTCGAAGTCGTCGCTGTTGATCGCGGCCGCGTCTTCCACGTGGACCGGAAAGTACGGCCGGTCGCCCAGGTGCCGACCACCCCGCACCATCGCCAGATTGACGCACGCCTTGCCGCCCTGCACCTTGACCGCCAGGATGTCGACGTCCTTGTCGGAGGCGATCTCGATCGACTGCTGATGCAACACGCGCGACAGCGCCGACATCTGGTTGCGCAGTTCTGCCGCCTGCTCGAATTCGAGCCGTTCGGCATGGCTCGTCATGCGGCCTTCGAGCGCCGTCAGCACGAGTTGCGTATCGCCCATCAAAAAGGCCTCGGCATTGGTCACGTCGTGCGCGTAGTCCTCGGGCGTGATGTTGCCGACGCACGGTCCAGTGCAGCGCTTGATCTGATACAGCAGGCAAGGCCGTGTGCGGTTCGCATACACGGTGTCTTCGCAGGTGCGCAGCTTGAACACCTTCTGCAGCAGCTGGATCGTTTCTTTCACCGCCCAGGCGCTCGGGTACGGGCCGAAGTAGCGGTGCTTGCGATCGGTGGCGCCGCGGTAGTAGGCCAGCCGCGGAAAGGTGTGCGATGCGATCTTCAGGTATGGATAGCTCTTGTCGTCCCTGAAGAGAATGTTGTAGCGCGGCTTGAGCGACTTGATGAGGTTGTTCTCGAGCAGCAATGCCTCGGCCTCCGACCTCACCACGGTCGTCTCCATCCGCACGATCTTCGAGATCATGTGGCCGATGCGCGTACCGCCATGGCTCTTCTGAAAGTAGTTGGCGACCCGCTTCTTCAGGTTGCGCGCCTTGCCCACGTACAGCACGGCGCCCGCTGCGTCGAAATAGCGGTACACGCCGGGCAATTGCGGCAGGGCCGCGACTTCACTCAACAGCTGATCGGAATGCACGTCTGACATGGCGGCTATTGTGGCGCGGCGGCACAGGACACATGGGCCACTCCGCAGGTCGGCCCTGCCGCTAAAGTGCCCGCATGCGCATGCAATGGGACATCTTCTGCAAGGTCATCGACAACCATGGCGACCTCGGCGTGTGCTGGCGGCTCTGCTGCCAGCTGTCGATGCGTGGACAGCAGGTTCGCCTGTGGGTGGACGATGGTTCGGCGCTGCAGTGGATGGCGCCTGCAGGGTGCGCGGGCGTGACGGTCATCGACTGGAGTGATCCAAGCGCGGTGAAGGCCGCCGCAGCGGACACGCCGCCGGACGTGCTCATCGAGGCCTTCGGCTGCGACCCGGCGCCGGAATTGATCGCGCGTTTTGCCCACGCGCAAAACCGCGTTGCCTCGCTGCCTGCACACCGGCCCTGGATCAACCTGGAATACCTGTCTGCCGAGCCCTACGTCGAGCGCTTGCATGGCCTGCCCTCGCCGGTCTTCCGTGGTCCGGGCGCGGGGCTGACCAAACGCTTCTTCTATCCGGGGTTCACGACAGGCACCGGTGGCTTGCTTCGTGAGCCCGACCTCATGGTCGAACGGGCGCGCTTCGACCGCGCTGCCTGGCTGGCCGAGCGACAGATCGAATGGCATGGCGAACGATTGATCTCGCTCTTCTGCTACGAGCCGCCCGCCCTCGCCGCCTTGTTGGACCAGCTGGCAGCCGCGACGGAGCCGACGTGCCTGCTGGTGACGGCCGGTCGTGCGACCTTGGCAGTGCAAGCGTGCTCGTCGGGCGGCACCCTCCCGGAGACTGCTTCGACCCGCAAAGGCGCGTTGTCAGTGTCCTACCTGCGGCATCTCACGCAACCGGATTTCGACAAGCTCCTTTGGTCCTGCGACCTCAATTTCGTGCGCGGGGAGGACTCCTTCGTGCGCGCCCTCTGGGCCGGCGCCGCCATGGTCTGGCAGATCTATCCGCAAGACGACGACGCGCACCACGTGAAGCTCGGCGCCTGGCTCGACTGGCTCGACGCCCCGTCGTCGCTGCGAGCGTTTCATCGGTCTTGGAATGGTTTCGGGAGCATTGATTCCGGGGAGGCGGCGCTGCCTTCGCTCGGCGCCGACGCACTTGCCGCGTGGCGTGCGCCGATCACGGCGGCGCGCGAGCGCCTTCTGGCGCAAGACGATCTCGTCACGCAGCTGATGCAGATGTGCGCCGGGAAAAGCTAAAATAGCGGGCTTTGCGGTCGAACCGCCGAACCCGCCGCGGGAACCATGCATCGTCAGGCAAGCGTCCTTCCAGTGCACCGAGCGGCCCAACATCCAGAGACCCTGATATGAAAATCGCTCAAGAAATCCGCGCCGGCAACGTCATCATGCACGGCAAGGACCCGATGGTGGTCCTCAAGACCGAATACAGCCGCGGTGGTCGCAATTCCGCCACCGTTCGCATGAAGCTCAAGAGCCTCGTCGCCAACTTCAACACCGAGCAGGTGTTCAAGGCCGACGACAAGATCGACCAGATCGTGCTGGAGAAGAAAGAGTGCACCTACTCGTACTTCGCCGACCCGCTGTACGTTTGCATGGACACCGAGTTCAATCAGTACGAAGTCGAAGCCGAGAACATGGGCGACGCGCTCAACTACCTCGAAGACGGCATGACGCTTGAAGTCGTGTTCTACGACGAGAAGGCCATTTCGGTCGAACTGCCGACCAGCGTCGAGCGCGAAATCACCTGGACCGAGCCGGCCGTCAAGGGCGACACGTCGGGCAAGGTGCTGAAGCCCGCCAAGATCTCGACCGGCTTCGAAGTGCCTGTGCCGCTTTTCGTCGCGCAAGGTGACAAGATCGAAATCGACACGCGCACCGGTGAATACCGCAAGCGCGTCTGAGCGTGCCGCGCCGGGCGATTCGGCCCACTTCAAAGAAAGCTCCTTCGGGAGCTTTTTTCATGCCTGCAATGGGCTGGCCCATATCCTGCTTTTTGGTTCAAGTCGGACCCAGCGCTGGACCTGACCCGCAACCCGCACAATCAGGACGACTTCCGGGACACTGCCATGAACAAGACACACGACCTCCACGACAAACGACTGGCCGACGCCTGGGCCACGCTGCAAGCCCACTCCGACAAGGGGCTGCCGCTCGACCCTGACCCGTCTCGCCTGGCCTTTGCCGACCCGGAATTCCTGCTGCGCCGCGAGACCCGCGGCCTGCGCATGCAGCTCGAATTGATGAAGCCCGACATCGAGATGCGCGCCCACGGCATCGAGAACACGGTGGTTGTCTTCGGCAGCGCGCGCTTTCGGAGCGAAGAAGAATCCGGCGCCCTGATCGCACAGGCCGAAGCCGCCGGTGACGCCGTCGCGTTGGCACGACTGCGGCGCCTGGCCCGAGGCTCGCACTACTACGAGCAGGCCCGCGCCTTCGGCAAGATGGTCGCGCAATACAGCAACGACAAGGAGCCGGAAGACAAGCTCTTCATTTGCACCGGCGGCGGCCCCGGCATCATGCAAGCGGCCAACCGCGGCTCCTACGAAGGCGGCGGACTCAACATCGGCCTGGCCATCGCACTGCCGATGGAGGAAGAACCCAATCCGTACGTCACGCCGGCGTTGAGCTTCAAGTTCCACTACTTCGCCATCCGCAAGATGCATTTCATGATGCGGGCGAAGGCGCTGGTCGCTTTCCCTGGCGGCTTCGGCACGCTCGACGAGCTGTTCGAAGTCATCACCTTGGTCCAGACCAAAAAGTCGAAGCCGGTGCCGATCGTGCTGTTCGGTTCCGACTACTGGAAGCAACTGCTCAACTTCGATTTTCTGGTGGACGAAGGCGTCATCTCGCCGAACGACGTCAAGCTCTTCGAGTATGTCGACGCACCTGCGGACGCGTGGGACGCGATCAAGGCGTTCTACAAGCTCTGAGTCGCGTCGGTCGTGGGCGGTGGCAGTGATGGCGGAACCTTGAGGCCCCACACCGAGCGAGTGCCGGCCGCTACCACGCCGCCCACGATCCAGAACACCCCCGCCACGCCGATCAGCGCACCGGCAGCGCCGAACAGCATCGGCATGGCGACGCTCGACGCGTTGAGCGTCATCAGCCGCAAGCCGAGCGCCTCGCCATGGCGCGCATGCGGCGTGGTCTGATGAAGCATGCTCATCACCATCGGCTGCACTGCCCCCAGCGCCAGGCCCAGCGCCACCGAGCAGCAGCCCATGCCGAAGGCGGTGGTCATGAATGGATAGACGGCAAAGACCAAAGCCGTGACGACGTTCGACACCGTGATGACGCTGCGCTCGCTGGCACGTGAAGCGATGGCTGGCAGCACCACGCGAACCACCGCCGCAGCGACTGCGAACGCACCGAGGATCGACCCGATCACCGAGGCGCTCAGGCCGCGCTCGTGCCCGAGCAGTGGCAGCACGAAGGTGTGGACGTCCCATGACGCGGACTGCAGCCAGTTGACGAACAGCAGCCGCCTGAACATCGGCTCCGACAGCAGATCCCACGCCCGTGGCTTCGTCGCGCCGAGGATTGAAGGTGGCATCGGCAACTCGCGGGCACTGCGCGCCAGCCACCAGCAAGCCAGCGGCAGCAAGGCGAGCAGACCGAAGGCCACCCGATAGCCGACGATGTCGCCGGGCGCACGGCCGGCATGGTCGATCAGCAGACCTGCCGCGAACGGCCCGACGAAGTTGGCCGCTGCCGGCGCGATGGCGAGCCAGCTGAAGACCTGCTTCAATTGCACCGGACTCTGTGCCGCGCGGCCGACGTGCCGTTGCAGCGCAATCACGGCGATGCCGGTCGCGCCGCCGGTGAGCAAAGCAGCGAGACACAGCACCGGAAAAACCGGAAACGCGGCGCACAACGCGGCACCCAATGCTGCAGAGACGACTGCGATCAACAGTGGTTTGCGCAAACCGTGCCGGTCGGCGAAGCGCCCGGCCGGCAGCGCCAGAAAAACCTGTGTCAACGCGAACAGCGCCAGCATGACGCCGACCGCCGCCGGGCTGTAGCCCTGCTGCAGCGCCAGCAGCGGCGCCGCAAGACGGGTGCCCGTCATCACCGCATGGAGGCAGACCTGCGCCAGGATCAGGCGCAGCAGTTCAGCGGTCACGACGTCCCATCGTCTCCCTCGACCGCAGGCGGCAACAAGGCCTGTGCCTGGACTTCGGGCAACGCTTCGACCTGACGCAGCGCGCGGTGCATGACGTTGCTGCGCGTCTGCGCCTGGTCCAGCGTGTTGAGCACCGTCTGCGCCTGGTTCTTCACACGCGCGAGCACGTCGCCGAACTTGCCGAACTCGGCCTTGACAGCACCGAGCACTTGCCAGACCTCGCTCGAACGCTTCTCGAGCGCCAACGTGCGAAAGCCCATCTGCAGCGAATTGAGGATGGCGAGCAAGGTCGTCGGGCCGGCCAGCGTGATGCGGTGCCGGCGCTGCAGCCCCTGCATCAGGTCGGGACGTCGCAGCACTTCGGCATAGAGCCCTTCGGTCGGCAGAAACAGGATCGCGAAGTCGGTGGTGTGCGGCGGCGCGATGTATTTTTCTTCGATGGCTTTCGCCTCCAGCCAGATGCGCGTCTCCAGCGCGCGCCCGGCCAACTCTGCAGCGATGGGGTCGGCGCGCTGCTGCGCGTCGAGCAGCCGCTCGTAGTCTTCGTTGGGAAACTTGGCGTCGATCGGCAGCCACAACGCATCGCCTTCCGCGGTGCGGCCCGGCAGCCGGATCGCGAAGTCCACCGTATGACGCGCACCGGGACGCGTGACGACCTGCGCGGCGTACTGATCGACCGTGAACACCTGCTCCAGCAACGCGCCGAGCTGCGCTTCGCCGAAGATGCCGCGTGTCTTGACGTTCGTGAGCAGATGCTTCAAGTCGCCCACGCCCTGCGCCAGCGTCTGCATTTCGCCCAGACCCTTGTGCACCTGCTCCAGCCGATCGGCCACCTGCTTGAAGCTTTCGCCAAGGCGTGCCTCCAGCGTGCTTTGCAGCTTCTCGTCGACGGTCTTGCGCATCTCGTCGAGCTTGGCGGTGTTGCTCTGCTGCAGCTGCGCAAGCTGCGTTTCCATGGTGGTTCGCACCTCTGCCAGGCGCCGCGCGTTCGATTCGGAAAGGCCCTGCAGCTGCGTGTTGAGCGTATCGGCCAGCGTCTTTTGCAACAGCGCGAGCTGTTGGCCGAACGCATCGATCTGTGCGTTCTGCGTGCGGGTCGACTCCGCGCCTTGCTGAAGCAGGGCCTGCTGGAACGTAGCGAAGACCTGTGCCGTCTCCTGCCGCGTGCCGCGGGCGTTTTCGCTGATCTCGTGCCGCAACTCGCGCTCGATGCGCTCGTTGCCGGCGCCGAGCGTCGCGATCAGTTCAGCGTGGTCCGGCTTGGGCGCGCGGCGTGCCAGCAACCAGACGATCAGCAACAGCTGGACGACAGCCAGCACGATCAAAGTAAGAAGGATCAAGGGGAAATCAAATGGCATGTCGGCGGATTACTTCTTTGCAGAGGCCGCCGCCGATGTCGCTGCCGAGGACACCGGCGTCACCGGCGTCAGCGGCCCTTTGCCTTCGAAGAAAGCGATGAGGTTATCCGCCGCCAGCTCGGCCATGGCACGTCGCGTCGGCACCGTGGCGCTGGCGATGTGCGGGGTCAGCACGACGTTGGGCACGGTCAGCAGATCGGGATGCACTTTGGGCTCGCCTTCGAAAACATCGAGGCCGGCGGCTGCGATGCGTCGGTCGCGCAGGGCAGCGGCCAGCGCCGCATCGTCGACGATGCCGCCGCGCGCGATGTTGACCAGGGTAGCGGTCGGCTTCATCAGCGCCAATTCGGCAGCGCCGATGGTGTGATGCGACGCTGCGGTGTACGGCACCACCAGCACCACGTGATCGGCCGTCTTCAGCAGCTGTTCCTTGCCCACGTAACTGGCC
This sequence comes from uncultured Variovorax sp., assembly GCA_964242015.1. Taxonomy (GTDB): domain Bacteria; phylum Pseudomonadota; class Gammaproteobacteria; order Burkholderiales; family Burkholderiaceae_C; genus Variovorax. The sequence continues at coordinate 25,682 of CAXTCC010000004.1, read as the reverse complement.
TTGCACTCGGCTTCGAGCGCAGCGTCGAGCCGCGAACGGTTGTGGTAGATCACCTTCATGCCGAAGCCGTGCGCACCGCGCTTGGCGATGCCCTGCCCGATGCGGCCCATGCCGATGATGCCGAGGGTCGCGCCGTGAATGTCGGAGCCAGAGAACATGTCGTAGGCCCACTTCGTCCATTTGCCGGCGCGCAGGTAATGCTCGCTTTCGGAGATGCGGCGCGCTGTCGCCATGAGCAACGCGAAGCCGAAGTCGGCTGTGGTTTCGGTCAACACATCGGGCGCATTGGTGCCCGTGACGCCGTGCGCCACCATCGCATCGATGTCGAAGTTGTTGTAGCCGACCGCCATGTTGGCGCAGATCTTCAGGTCGGGGCACGCGTCGAGCAGCTCGCCGTCGATGCGCTCGCTGCCGGTGGTGAACACGCCGGCCACGCCCTTGAGTTTGTCGATGAGTTGGGCCTTCGACCAAACTTCGTCGGTTTGATTGGTTACGACCTCGAAGTGCTCCGACAAACGTTCGATGGTCTCGGCAAAGATCGCCCGTGCGATCAGGATCTTGGGTTTTGTCATGGTGATGTTTTCAGCGAAAGAACAGGAGCGTGCAAACGACGAAGAGCGGCAACAAGATCGTGCAAGACCAGGCCATGTAGCCGAAGAAGCCCGGCATGCGCACGCCCCGGCTTTGGGCGATGGCCTTGACCATCAGGTTGGGCGCATTGCCGATGTAGCTCAGCGCTCCCATGAACACCGCGCCGGCCGAGATGGCGGCCAGCGTCGATGCTCGCGCGGTCATGAGCACTTCGGCATCGCCGCCAGCGGTGTTGAAGAACACGAGGTAGGTCGGCGCGTTGTCGAGGAACGCGCTCAGCAGTCCGGTGGCCCAGAAGTACATCGCCGGGTTCGGCTCGCCACCGGGATGCGTCACGGCAGTCACCACCGCGGAAAAGGGACCGTCGACACCCGCCTTGAGCATGGCGATCACCGGCGCGATGGTGACGAAGATGCCAGCGAAGAGCTTGGCCACTTCGCGCATCGGCTCCCACTCGAACTGATTGGCGGCATGCACCTGCGCCGTGGTCAGTTTCAGTGAAATCGAGGTGATCGCCACCAGACCGACATCGCGCACCAGCCCCGGCAAACCCAGCGGCGTGCCGTAGACATCGAACACCACGCCTGACTTCCACAGGCCGCTCATCAACACCAGGCCGATCACCCCGGCCAGCAGGAAAAGATTCGCGCCGCCGTCGACGCCGATGCGCTTCGTGTCGGGCGTGGGGTCATACGGCAGAAGGCCTTCCTTGCGATACCAGTGGCGGTCGAGCGCATAGAAGATGGCCAGCAGTGCAGCGGTGACCAGCAACGTGTCGGGCAGGATGTTTCGTGCGGTCCAGAAGAAGTCGACCCCCTTCAAGAACCCGAGGAACAGCGGCGGATCGCCCAGCGGCGTCAGCGAGCCGCCGATGTTCGACACGATGAAGATGAAGAACACGATCGTATGCACCTTGTGCACCCGGTTGTCGTTGGCGCGAATCAGCGGACGTATCAACAACATCGATGCACCGGTGGTGCCCATGACACTCGCCAACAGCCCGCCGATGGCGAGGATGGCGGTGTTCGTCAGCGGGTCGCAGCGCAAGTTGCCCCGGATGTGGATGCCCCCCGAGACGGTGAACAGCGCAACCAGTAAAAGGATGAAAGGCACGTATTCCGCAAGGAGCGCGTGTACCAGCTCGTGCGAAGCCAACGGAGCGCCGAACACCGCCACCAGTGGCAGCAACAGCGAAAGGGCCCAACCCAGCGCGACCTTGCCGTAGTGCCCGTGCCAGAAGTGCGGCGCGACCAGCGGCACCAACGCAATCGACAACAGCATTCCGGCGAAAGGCACCGCCCACAGCAAAGACAACGTGGCGCCGTCCATCAGCGCTGTACTGCTACGAGGTGCATCGTGCGGGCCGTCACGCGCCTCTTCACGCGGGTTGAGCGATTTCGAACACCTGGCGCAGGTAGGCCAGGTACTTCTCGTCTTCGCACATGTTCTTCGAGGGCGTATCCGACAGCTTGGCGACCGGCTGGTCGTTGCAGCGGATCATCTTGATGACGATCTGGAGGGGCTCGTACCCGAGGTCGTTGGTCAGATTGGTGCCGATGCCGAACGCAAGAAGGCACCGTCCGCGGAACTGCTGATAGAGCTCGATGGTGCGCGGCACGGTAAGGCCGTCGCTGAAGATCAGCGTCTTGGTACGCGGGTCGACGCGGTTGGCCGTGTAGTGCGCCAGCATGCGCTCGCCCCACTGGAACGGGTCTCCGCTGTCGTGGCGCGAACCATCGAAGAGCTTGCAGAAGAACAGGTCGAAGTCGCGCAGGAAGGCACTCATGCCGTAGACATCCGACAGCGCGATGCCCAAGTCACCGCGGTATTCGCGGCCCCACATCTCGAAGCCGAAGACCTGGCTGTCGCGCAGCCGCGGGCCGAGCGCCTGGCACGCCTGCAGGTATTCGTGCGCCATGGTGCCGAGCGGGATGAGCCCGAGCTTCATTGCGAACAGCACATTGCTCGTGCCGGCGAACTGGGGCGACTTGCCAGTGGTGCGCGCAGGCACCAGCACCGCACCCAACCTGGCACTCAGCGTTTTCAGGATCTCTTCGTGCCATTCCTTGGAGAAACGGCGGCGCGTGCCGTAATCGGCGATCTTGAGATCGGTCAGGCCCTCGCCCTGCAATTGCTCGATTTTGGTTTCGAGCCGGCGCCGGCCTTCGGCGACATCGGCCTTTGGCTGCGTGTTGCGGAAGTAGACCTCGTTGACGATGGCCAGAACCGGAACCTCGAACAGGATGGTGTGAAGCCACGGCCCCTTGATGCGGATCTCGAGTTCGCCCGACGGTTGCGGAACGATGTCGATGTATTTCTCGTTGAGCTTGAAGAGCCCGAGAAAGTCGACGAAGTCGCTCTTGATGAATCGCATCGAACGGAGATAGCGGAGCTCGTCATCCAGGAACTGCAGTGAGCACAGGGACCGTACCTCGTCTCGAATTTCGTCGGCAAAGCGGGCCAGATCGACGCCCGGATTGCGGCACTTGAATCGGTACTCGACCTGCGCCCCTGGGAAGTGATGCAGAACGACTTGCATCATCGTGAACTTGTAGAGGTCTGTGTCCAGCAGGCTTTGAATGATCATGGTGCAGCGCGTTTTGCTCTCGATGTCCGGGGTTGTCTCGATGATGGAATCGCAATGATGCGGGTGGTGACGCGTTCGATTATCACGGGCCTCGTCGGCATGTGCCTACGGGTGGTTACCGGGGCGTCCTACCGCCTTGCCAAGGCGACGCTACGTACATTTTCTCCACGGCATCAACACGTGCCGAACCATCCAAATCAAAGGAGATAGTCATGAACAAGGACACCGTTGAAGGCAACTGGAAACAGCTCAAGGGCAAGGTCAAGGAGCAGTGGGGCAAGCTCACCGATGACGACTTCGATGTGATCGCCGGCAAGCGCGACCAGTTGCTCGGACGCATCCAGGAACGCCATGGCATCAGCCGCGACGAAGCTGAAAAGCAGGTCAAGGATTGGGAAGTTCGTGATGGTCGCACGCCCAACGCGCTCTGGTTCGAGCAAGTCTGAGTTCGGCTTCGATCTCCAGGTCTTCAATCAATTTATCAACTCAAAGAGGAAAACTCCCATGAAAAAACATCTGCTCATGCTGGCACTCGCATCGTCCTGCTTCGTGATGACGCACGCCAGCGCCATGACCAAGGACGAATACAACGTCGCCAAGCAAAAGATCGAGTCCGACTACAAGGTCGCGAAGGCGCAATGCGACACGATGAAGGACAACGCCAAGGACGTTTGCATGAAGGAAGCCAAGGGCACCGAGAACGTCGCCAAGGCCGACCTCGAACAGAACTACAAGCCGAGCGACAGCCATGCGCGCAAGGTCGCAGAAGAAAAAGCCACCATGACCTATGACGTCGCCAAGGAAAAGTGCGACGACCAGAAGGGCGACGCCAAGAGCGCTTGCGTGAAGCAGGCCAAGGCCGATCATGACAAGGCCAAGGCCGACATGAAGGCGATGAAGAAGGGCTAACCAGCCTGCGGGCCACCGACTGGCGGCCCCTTCGCAGTCAGCAAAAAGCGGCGCCTCGTGCGCCGCTTTTTTTATTGCGCGCGGAGTTGGTCCACGACACGCCTCAATGCGTCGGGCAACGCCATGGGCTTCTGCGTCGCGCGGTCGACGTAGACATGCACGAAGTGCCCTTGCGCCGCGGCTGTCTCGGCGCCTTGGGCGAACAGTGCGATCTCATAGCGCACGCTCGAACTACCAGCCTGTGCAACGCGAATACCGGCCTCCACCGTTTGCGGAAATGCGAGTGGAGCGAAGTAGTTGCATTGCGTCTCGACCACGAAGCCGATCGTCTGCCCGGCATGGATGTCCAATGCACCGCGTTCGATGAGCTCCGCATTCACGACCGTGTCGAACCAGCCGTAGTAAACGACGTTGTTGACGTGACCATACATATCGTTGTCGGCCCAACGGGTGGGGATCGTTCTGAAGGCGCGGTAGCTGCTCCGACGGTGGGGCTTTGGACGTTCGCTCATGGCGCCGGATTTTGCCAGCCGGCGTACGGACATGACGTTTTAGAAAGCGCGTTCTAAATTGCTGCACAGCAGCAAAAAACGCTTGAAAGCTGTAGGCAGCTGCCTATACTTCGATCCATGCTGCACCGCAACATAGACGGCTCGGCAACGTACCAAGCACCCCTTTTCAACACTACTGGAGAACACCATGGCCCTCACCGCTGACCAACTCATCGCTTCGCAAAAAGCTTCGCTCGAAACCCTGTTCGGCCTGACCACCAAGGCTTTCGAAGGTGTCGAGAAACTCGTCGAATTGAACGTCACTGCCTCCAAGGCTGCATTGACCGAAGCTGCTGGTACCGCCAAGGCCGTGATGGGCGTCAAGGACGCGCAAGAACTGCTCGCTCTGCAAGCCAGCCTGTTCCAGCCGCTCGCTGAAAAGACCGCTGCCTACAGCCGTCACCTGTACGACATCGCTCAGGGCACCAGCGCGGAGTTCACCAAGGCTTTCGAAGCCAAGGCTGCTGAAACGCAAGCGACCATCGTCGGCATGGTCGACAGCGCATCGAAGAACGCACCGGCCGGCTCCGAAACCGCCGTTGCCATGATGAAGAGCGCCGTGGCCGCTGCCAACAATGCGTTCGAATCGGTGCAGAAGGCTGTCAAGCAAGCCTCCGATGTTGCCGAAGCCAACTTCACGGCCGTGTCGACGCAAGCCGTCAACGCCGCCAAGACCGCTACCGCCAAGACCAAGCGTTAATTCACAAGTTGTCTCCTTGGGTCCTCACGGATCCAATTCAGGGCCCTGTTTTCGGACAGGGCCCCTTTTTTTGGCCGGTCACTTTTGCGCGCTCCGCCGGCCGGCCCTCTTCGATAATGCGATTCTTACTATTTGGAGATACGCATGCAGATCGAAGGCAAGGTTTTCATCGTGACCGGCGGCGCGTCGGGTCTGGGCGAAGGCACGGCACGGATGCTGGCAGCCAACGGCGCCAAAGTCGTGATCGCCGACATGCAGGACAAGGGCGAAGCAGTCGCGCAAGACATCGGTGGCGTGTTCGTCAAGTGCGATGTGAGCCAGGAAGCCGACGGCCAGGCGGCAGTCGCTGCCGCGCTGAAGCTGGGCAAGCTCTTCGGCCTCGTCAACTGCGCCGGCATCGCACCGGCCGAAAAAACGGTGGGCAAGAACGGCGCACACGCACTTTCGGTTTTCAGCAAGACCGTGACCGTCAACCTCATCGGCAGCTTCAACATGATTCGCCTCGCGGCCGAGGCCATGGCAAAGAACGAACCGGAGTCGACCGGTGAGCGCGGCGTGCTGATCTCGACCGCCTCCGTGGCTGCCTACGACGGCCAGATGGGTCAGGCCGCCTACGCTGCCTCCAAGGGCGGCGTGGTCGGCATGACGCTGCCGATCGCGCGCGACCTGGCGCGCAACGGCATCCGCAACATGACGATTGCTCCCGGCATCTTCGGCACGCCCATGCTGTTCGGCATGCCGCAAGACCTGCAGGATGCGCTGGCCGCCAGCGTGCCGTTTCCGTCGCGCCTCGGTACGCCGGAGGACTACGCCAAGCTGGCGAAACACATCATCGAAAACGACATGCTGAACGGCGAAGTGATTCGCCTCGACGGCGCGATCCGGCTCCCGCCCCGCTGACTCGTACGTTCGGGGCTGTCGACTTTTCGGGGCCGGCGTCAGGCGCCGATGCGGCCTTCGATCGGCTCCGTGCTTCCGGTGCGTTCCAGGCGCTCGTACTGCGAGATCACCTGGGCGCCGAACAGCACCAGCGTGGCGGCGATTTCCAGGCTCAGCAGCACCACGATGGCGGTCGTCAGCGAGCCGTACACGACATTCACCTGCGACAGCGACGAGAAATACCAGACCAGGATGCGTCGCGTGACTTCCCACAGCAATGCCGCGGTGATGCCGCCCAGCAGCGCATGGTGCAGCGACAGCCGCCCGACCGGCATCACCAGATAGAGCGAGGTCAGCATGAAGATCTCTCCACCCAGCCCCAGCAGGTAGAGCAGCACGCCAGATACGCCCGAGAGCGACCAGCTGCGGCCGAACAGCTCGACGCTCGACTGCCCAATGATCTGGAAAGCGCCCGACACCAGCGTGACCAGCATGAGCCCCACGCAGAGGCAAAGGATGTAGACGTAGGGCATGACCACCGACAACAAGGCGTGGCGCTTGTGCGTCGACTTGCGGTGATGAAAGATCACCGCCATCGCGGCTTCGAGCACGGTGAAGGCGAGCGAACTGAAAAAGATCATCGTCACCAGCAGCACCGGCCCGAGCACGTCGCGATGGTCGAGAAAATTCGACAGCTCCTTCACAACGGCCTTCGACTGACCCGGCAACAGCCATTCGAGATAGCGGCCGATCGTCATGAGCAACTCGCGTTGATCGATGAAATGCGACAGCGCGATGACACTGACGATCAGCAGCGGCACGATCGACAACAGCGCGTAGTAGGCGACCGCGCCTGCCAGCAGCAGCCCCTGGTTGGCACGAAAAGCCTTGAGCGCGTCCCATGCAAAGCGCACCGGATGCCGCAACAACGGCGCTGCATGACGTGCGGCTTGTCGAAGGGGGCGAGGTGTCATGGGCGAGGTTCAGAACGTGTGGGCGGAGTATGCCGACTCGGCGCAGGGCGGCAACGCATGCGTATGATTTGGCGCTCCCGTCCCACATGACCATCCCCGCTTCTTTCATCCAGGAACTCATCGCGCGCGCTGACGTGGTCGAGATCGTCGGGCGCTACGTGCAGCTCAAGAAAGCCGGCGCGAACTTCATGGGACTGTGTCCGTTCCACGGCGAGAAATCACCCTCGTTTTCAGTCAGCCCGACCAAGCAGTTCTATCACTGCTTCGGCTGTGGAGTGCACGGCAACGCGATCGGTTTCTTGATGGAACACGCGGGCATGGGCTTCGTCGAAGCGGTGCACGATCTGGCGGGTCAATACGGCCTGCAGGTGCCCGAAGACGATGCCTCGCCGGAGGAGCGCGCTCGCGCCGCCGGGCAGCGCCAGAAGCAGGCGACGCTGTTCGACGTGCTCGAAAAGGCCGGCGAGGCCTATCGCAAGCATCTGCGCAACGCGCCGGGCGCCATCGACTATCTGAAACGCCGCGGCGTCTCCGGCGAGGTCGCCAGGCAGTTCGGCATCGGCTATGCGCCGGCCGGCTGGCGCGCGCTGGCCAGCGTGTTCCCCAACTACGACGACCCGTTGCTCGCGGAGAGCGGGCTGGTCATCGTCAACGAAGACACGCAAGGCGCCAACGGTGCACAGGCCAGCGAGGGCGAGGCACGGCGTTACGACCGCTTTCGCGATCGCGTGATGTTCCCGATCCGCAACGTCAAAGGCGAATGCATCGGCTTCGGCGGCCGCGTGCTGGGCGATGAGAAGCCGAAGTACCTGAACTCGCCCGAAACACCGGTGTTCAGCAAAGGCCGCGAGCTCTACGGTCTGTACGAAGCGCGCGCAGCCTTCCGGGAGCGCGGCTTCGCGCTGGTGACCGAGGGCTACATGGACGTGGTCGCGCTGGCGCAGCTGGGCTTTCCGAATGCCGTCGCCACGCTCGGCACGGCCTGCACTCCGGAGCACGTGCAAAAGCTCTTTCGCTTCACCGAGTCGGTCGTGTTCAGCTTCGACGGGGACGCGGCCGGCCGGCGTGCGGCGCGCAAGGCGCTCGACGCCGCACTGCCGTATGCAAACGATGTCCGCAGCATGAAGTTCCTCTTCCTGCCGACGGAGCACGACCCCGACAGCTTCATTCGCGAGTTCGGCGCCGACGCCTTCGCCCGCTTCATCGACGATGCGACCCCGCTGTCGCGCTTCATGCTCGAGGCCGCGCGCGAAGGCTGCGACCTGGCCACGGCCGAAGGGCGCGCCCACATGACCAGCAACGTGCGACCGCTGTGGAGCGCCCTGCCCGACGGCGCGTTCAAGCGCCAGTTGCTGGGCGACATCGCGGGCATGGTGCAGATGGGCGTCGAATCCCTCAACGAGCTTTGGGGTTCCACGGCAGCACCTCGCAATGCGGCGCCGTCGGGCTCCGCCTCGGCAGGTCGCCACAAAAACGAGGGTGAACGCACTCTGTCCGACGGCCGCTACGGGGCGAGACCGGCGCCGAGTCGGCCGCCGAGCCGTGGTCGCGTATTGCCGCTCACCCGGCCCGACCTGGCGGTGCGGCTTCTGCTGTCGAACATGACCGAATGGGAGGGGCTGTCGCACGAGCAGCACGCCATGCTGTGCGACCTGCCCGGCGAGCACGGCCGTCTGTTCGCCTGGCTCGACAGCCAATTGCACGAGCACGGCGCGCAGCCGTGGGCGGCATTGCGGGAAGGCCTGCGGGAACAGCCGTTCGAGGCGTTGGCGACGCGGCTCATGACGGCGCCGGATGGTGGCCCGATCGGCGATCCTGAGGGCGATCAGGCGGCCGACGCGGCGCGCGAGTTGCGCAGCGTGCTCGACTTCATGCTGGACGACCGGCTGAAGGCGCAGCAGAGCGAAGCAATCGCGGCGGTCGGCACCGATCCGCTGGCGTTGGAGCGCTACAAAGCGCTCGAATCGAGGCGATTAACCTTGCGTGCTCGCCTGAAAAGCAACACTGACACTGCTTGAAAAATGTGCAGCGCGCTATAATGTCAGGCTTCGCAACAGCGAATTCGGCAAGAGCGACAGCAGCACCTCCGGGCCGGCCCCATGCGCAATGCACTCCCCTAGCGGGAACGGGCCAATACACCGCAAGGACTGCACACCAAATGTTCGCCCGACATCTTGCCGGTGTGTTGAGTCAGTTTTGGCCCATGAGGATTCGTTTCCTCTGTGTCTTCTTGTATGCCTGCACCGGGTCTGTGGTGCGCGTGTGATTCCGCTTGTTAATTCTTGATGTTCGAGGTCGTATGCCCAGTTCAAAGAAGCCTGCCGTGTCCGCCAGCCACCCCGCTGCTAAAAAACCGTTGAAGGCGACCGTTGCATCCTCAAATGCAAAGGTAACCAAAGCGGGTGCCGCCGCCTCGAAGCCGGCTGCCGCAACGAAAGTGAAATCAGTGCCCACGACCAAATCGAATCCCTCCGCCGACCTGAAGAAGCCCGCCGCAACCGCTGTGGCCGCAACGCCAGCCGTACCCGCTCCAAAGAAAGTCGGTCGTCCGCCCAAGGCCGCCGCTGCAGCTTCTGCGGCCGGTGCAGCCGCGCCCGCCACCGGCGCCAAGCGCGGCCGCAAGCCCAAGGCGGGCAGCGAAGCACCCGCCAGCGACGTCGACCTGTCGGACATCGAGGACGACCTGGCCGGTGAGCCCGTCGTCTCGTCGACCGAAGAAAAGGTCAAGCCGCTGCGCATGAAGATCAGCAAGGCGAAAGAACGCGCCTTGATGAAGGAGTTCGGTCTCGACGAGACCGTGCTCTCTGAAGAAGACCTCGCAAAGCGCCGCTCGCGCCTGAAGACGCTGATCACGCTCGGCAAGACCCGCGGCTACCTGACGCACGGCGAAATTTCCGACCACTTGCCCGACAAGCTGGTCGACGCCGAGACGATGGAAGTCGTAGTCACCATGCTCAACGACATGGGCGTGGCGGTCTACGAGCAGACGCCCGATGCCGAAACGCTGCTGCTGAACAACACGGCGCCGACCGCTGCGACCGTTGAAGAAGCCGAAGAAGAAGCCGAAGCCGCTCTCTCGACCGTCGACAGCGAATTCGGCCGCACGACCGATCCGGTTCGCATGTACATGCGCGAAATGGGCACCGTCGAGCTGCTGACGCGCGAAGGCGAAATCGAAATCGCCAAGCGCATCGAAGGCGGTTTGATGGCGATGATGGAGGCGATCTCCGCATCGCCCGCCACCATTGCTGAAATCCTGCGGCTGGCGGATGAAATTCGCGCCGGCGTGGGCAAGGCGGTCATCACGACCTTCGTCGACGGTTTCTCCAACCCCAACGAGGCCGACGACTATGTGGCCGAAGAAGACTTCGACGAATTCGATGCCGAAGACGACGACGACGGCAAGGGCGGCTCCAAGGCGCTGACCAAGAAGCTCGAAGAGCTGAAGCGCGACGCGCTCGAACGCTTCGACCGCATGGCCGTCATGTTCGAGAAGATCCACAAGATCTACGAAAAAGAAGGCTACGGCACGCCGGCCTACGTCAAGGCGCAAGCCGCCCTGAGCGAAGAGCTCATGACCATCCGCTTCACCGCCAAGACGATCGAAAAGCTGTGCGACATGGTGCGCAGCCAGGTCGACGACGTGCGCAAGAAAGAGCGCGAGCTGCGCCGCATCATCGTGGACAAGTGCGGCTTCCCGCAGGAAGACTTCATCCGCGATTTCAGCGGCTACGACAAGAACGGCAACCGCGTCGCATCGCACCTGCTCAACCAGAAATGGGTCGAGAAGCAGGCTGCTGCCGGCAAGCCGTGGAGCGTCGTGCTCGCACGCAACATTCCGCCGGTGCAGGAGCTGCAGCAAAAACTCGCCGACATCCAGGCGCGCGTCGTGGTGCCGCTGCCGGAGCTGAAGGACATCAACAAGCGCATGAACGAAGGCGAGTATTCGTCGCGCGCCGCCAAGAAGGAAATGATCGAAGCCAACTTGCGCCTCGTGATTTCCATCGCCAAGAAGTACACCAACCGCGGCTTGCAGTTCCTCGACCTGATTCAGGAAGGCAACATCGGTTTGATGAAGGCGGTCGACAAGTTCGAATACCGCCGCGGCTACAAGTTCTCGACGTACGCGACCTGGTGGATTCGTCAGGCCATCACGCGCTCGATCGCCGATCAGGCCCGCACCATCCGTATTCCGGTGCACATGATCGAGACGATCAACAAGATGAACCGCATCAGCCGGCAGCATCTGCAGGAGTTCGGCTTCGAGCCCGATGCATCCATCCTGGCCGCCAAGATGGAGATCCCGGAAGACAAGATCCGCAAGATCATGAAGATCGCCAAAGAGCCGATCTCGATGGAAACGCCGATCGGCGACGACGACGATTCGCACCTGGGCGACTTCATCGAAGACAGCAGCAACACGGCGCCGATCGAGGCCGCCATGCAGGCTGGACTGCGCGACGTGGTCAAGGACATCCTCGACTCGCTGACGCCGCGCGAGGCCAAGGTGCTGCGCATGCGCTTCGGCATCGAGATGAGCACCGACCACACGCTCGAAGAAGTCGGCAAGCAGTTCGACGTGACACGTGAGCGCATTCGCCAGATCGAAGCCAAGGCGCTGCGCAAGCTCAAGCACCCGAGCCGCTCGGACAAGCTGCGCTCGTTCATCGACACACTCTGATCTCGCGGATCCCTTTACAAGGATCTCGAGCCAAAGCGCCCGCAGCGCCCTTCACAGGGTGCCGGGCGCTTTTTTCGATCTAACGACAACAACAAGAGAGACACGCATGAATCCGGACGCCGCCAAACTCTGGCAAGCCCCTCGATGGGCGCTTGCCGCGCTGCTGGCCGTGCTCGGCATGGTCGGGCCTTTTTCGATCGACACCTACATCCCGGCGTTCTCCGGCATCGCGCGATCGATCGGCGCGACGCCGGTCGAGATGCAGCAGACGCTGTCGGCGTACCTCTTCGGCTTCGCCTTCATGAACCTGTTCCACGGTGCGCTGTCGGACAGCTTCGGGCGTCGGCCGGTGGTGCTGTGGGGCATGGCGGTGTTCACGCTCGCGTCGCTCGGCTGTGCGCTGTCGCAGAGCATCGGCCAGCTCGTGCTGTTCCGCGCGCTGCAGGGCTTGTCGACCGGTGCCGGCATCGTGGTGTCGCGCGCGGTCATTCGCGACATGTTCCCGCCGGCCGAGGCGCAGCGCGTCATGTCGCAGGTCACGATCTACTTCGGCGTCGCGCCTGCCATCGCGCCGATCGTCGGCGGCTTCCTGTTCGTGCACTTGGGGTGGCACAGCGTGTTCTGGTTTCTGGTGGCCGTCGGCTGCGTGCTCTTCATCGCCAACTACAAGCTGCTGCCGGAAACGCTGCATGTCGACCACCGGCAGCCCTTCAAGTTCAAGCACCTGATGCGCGGCTATTGGGACCTGTGCTCCGACCCGCGCTTTCTGCTGCTCGCGCTGGCCAGCGGCGTGCCGTTCAACGGCATGTTTCTCTACGTGCTCGCTGCACCGGCTTTTCTCGGCGATCACCTGCAGCTGGCGCCGACGCAGTTCTTCTGGTTCTTCCTGCTGACCATTGGCGGCATCATGTCGGGCGCCTGGCTCAGCGGACGCATGGCGGGAAAGGTCACTCCGAAGCGGCAGATTCGCGACGGCTTCCTGATCATGGTGGGGACCTCGGTAATCAACGTGGCGGCCAACACCTTCTTCGTGCCGAATGTGCTGTGGGCCATCTGGCCGATCGGCTTCTTTGCTTTCGGCTGGGCGCTGATGGTCCCGGTGGTCACGTTGCTGGTGCTCGACCTGCATCCGGAGCGCCGCGGCATGGCCTCATCGCTGCAGGCGGTGATCGGCTCCACTGCCAACGGCCTGGTCGCCGGCGTGATCGCGCCGTTGGTCATGCACTCGACTCTCGCATTGGCGGTGACATCGATCCTGATGCTGTCTATCGGGCTCGTCGCGTGGGTCTGGTTGCATGCCCGATGGCCGGAGATCGGCCGGCGCATCGCGGTCTGACCGCGGCGCCTCGCTCACTCGTCTATTCCACGACGACATTCGCCTTCTTGACCAGTGTCGCATAACGCGCCGCCTCGCTCCGGAAAAACCTGGCGGCGTCGTCCGCCGAGGTCGGCTTGATGAGGTTGCCCTGCTTGTCCATCGCCTCGCGCACCTCGGCACTGCTGAAGGCGGTGACGATCGCTTCGTTCACCCGCTTGACGTCGGCCGGCGCCATCTTCGCCGGGCCGATCACCGCGAACCACCCTTCGATGCTGTAGTTGGGTAAGCCTTGCTCGGCAATGGTCGGGATGTCGGGTGCGGCGGGCGAGCGGGCCGAGCCGCACAAGCCGATGGCGCGCAACGCGCCGCTCTTGATGTGCTGCTGCACCGCAGGCAGTGCGACCACGCCCATCTCGACCTGGCCCGCGATCATGTCGGTGACCATCGGCCCGGTGCCCTTGTACGGAATGTGCCGCGCCTTGACGCCCGCCTCGTCCATGAACATTTCACCGGCGAGGTGGATGACCGTGCCGTTGCCCGACGACGCGTAGTTGTAGGCCTCCGGCTTCGCCTTCAGCAACGCGACCAGCTCCTTGACGTTCTTGGCCGGCAACTTCGGATTGACCAGCAGCACCAGTGGCGTTGCGCCGACGATGCTGATCGGCGTCACGTCGGCAATGGCATCGAACGGCATCTTCTTGAACACCGCCGGATTGATGACATGGTTGTTCGACACCATGCCGAGCGTCGAGCCGTCCGGCGCCGCCTTGACGATCACCGCCGCACCGGTGATGCCGCCGGCACCGGGCAGGTTCTCGATCACCACCGGCTGGCCGAATGCCTTGCCGAGTGCGACCGAAGCCGAGCGCGCGATGGTGTCGACACCCGAGCCCGCACTGATCGGAAGGATCAGGCGCACCGGCCTGTCGGAACCCTGTGCCAGAACCGGCAGTGCCGCCGTGGCCAACGCACCCGAGCCGAAGGCGAGCAGAGTGCGACGTGAAATCGATACGGTCATGTTGTTGTCTCCTGGTTTGAATGTGTTGGATGCGGTCTGAACGTCAGGCAGCAGCAGCAGCAGCAGCAGCAGCGGCGCGCGCGGTGAGGCGGCCCAGCACCTCGTCGGTGTGCTCGCCGACGCGTGCGAGCGGCTGTCGCACGCCGGGTCGCCGGCCGCCCAGCGTGAGTGGCAGCAGCACGACCTCGGTCATGCTGCCGTCGTCGCACTCCATCGGCACCAGGCCCCCGCTTTGTTTCAGGTGCGCGTCGTCGAGCAACTGGTCGGGCCGGACGATGGGCGCGTAAGGGATGCCGGCAGCCTCCAGCCTGGGCGAAAGTTCTTCGACGCGATGGTGCTTCAGGATGTCGCCGAGGCGCTGCAGCAAGGCCGGCCGTACCGCCACGCGCAGCGCGTTGTTGGCCAGCGCCGGGTCCGCCGACAGCTCCGGGCTCTCCAGCACACGGCACAGCGTGACGAACTGCTTGTCGCTCACCGCGCCGATAAAGAGCTGCTCGCCATCGGCCAGCGTGAACACGTCGTACACGCTCCACGCCGACACGCGCGACGGCATCGGCGGCGGCGGCTCGCCGGTCATCGCGAACTGCTGCATGTGCTGCGAAGACAGGAACACGCAGTTCTCGAACAGCGCGCTCTGCACTTCCTGGCCTTGGCCGGTGAGGTCGCGCTCGCGCAAGGCAGCCAGCACGCCGATGGCACCGAACATGCCCCCCATGATGTCGTTGACCGACGTGCCCGCGCGCAGCGGCCGGCCTGCCGGGCCGGTCATGTACGACAAGCCGCCCATCATCTGCACCACCTCGTCGAGTGCCAGCCGGTTCTCGTAAGGGCCGGGCAAGAAGCCCTTGTGCGACACATAGATCAGCCGTGGATAGAGCGCCGACAAGGTCGCGTGGTCGAGGCCGAAGTCGGTCATCAAGCCGGGCCGGAAATTCTCCAGCACCACGTCGCACTCGCCGATCAGCTCGGTCGCGGTGGCGCGGCCTTCTTCGGTCGTGATGTCGAGCACCACGCTCTTCTTGTTGCGGTTGAACGACCGAAAGAATCCGATGCCCAGACCCGGCAGCTTGCGCGTCTTGTCGCCTCCTGGCGGCTCGATCTTGATGACCTCCGCGCCGAGGTCGGCCAGGATCATTCCGCACGTCGGCCCCATCACCATGTGGGTGAATTCGACGACGCGGATGCCGGCCAGCGGCAACGGCGATGTGTTGGAAGTGGTCATTCGATCTTTCAAGGTTCAGGCCATCGCGGCCTCGAGGCCAAAAGTCTTCGGCAAGCCGGCCCGCCACAGCGTGCCGTGCAGCGTTTCGCCGTGCAGCCAGCCGGCCACGCGCGCACGCAACGCCAGCAGTTGCGGGATGTCGATGCCGGTCGCGATGTGCATGCTGCCCAGCATGTAGGCCAGGTCTTCCGTCGACACGTTGCCGCTCGCGCCCGGCGCATGCGGGCAGCCGCCGATGCCGGCCAGGCACGCATCGAATCGCGCCACGCCGACTTCCATCGCGGCGTAGACGTTGGCCAGTCCGAGCCCACGCGTGTCGTGAAAGTGACCGCACCAGAGGCGATCTCCGGCGATGCGCAACGCTGCTTCGAACAGGTCGCGCACCATCGCCGGATCGG
Source organism: uncultured Variovorax sp. (assembly GCA_964242015.1). Taxonomy (GTDB): domain Bacteria; phylum Pseudomonadota; class Gammaproteobacteria; order Burkholderiales; family Burkholderiaceae_C; genus Variovorax. The sequence goes on along the minus strand of CAXTCC010000004.1, from coordinate 9,854 downwards.
CATAGCCGACGGTATCGGCCAGGCTCACGCGATCCGCGCCGGCATCGAGCAAGGCCTGCATCAGCCGCAGCACCTCGCTGCGCTCGACGTGGCCCTGCAGGGTGCAGCCGAAGGCCGTGCCGACGCCGCCTTCGATCAGCATGGACGAGCCTGCGGCATCGCGTGCGGCACGGATCTTCGCGACCTCGGCCACCACGTCGTCCGGCGTCTTGCGCAGGTTGGCGAGGCTGTGCGCATGGCTCGCCGACAGCGGCACGATCATCAGATCAGCGCCGCTGGCGATGGCGCTTTCGGCGCCGCGCAAATTGGGCACCAGCACCGACACCCTGAGCCCTGCCATAGTCTTCGCATACGCGACCAGCTCGCCGGTGTCCGCCAGTTGAGGCAGCAGACGTGCCGGCACGAAGGAGCCGACCTCGATCTCGCGCTGGCCGGCCGCATGCGCAGCGCGTATCCACTCACGCTTGTGCTCGGTGGGAAGAATGGTCGCGATGCTTTGCAGGCCATCGCGCAGGCCGACTTCGCGGATGACCACGCTCAAAGGAAAGCGCGCGTTCGTGGGGCTCATGGTTTGTCTCCAGCTTTGCGCTAACTTTAGGCATTCCGATCCGCTAGCAAAAGCGGTAATCTGGCAGCTTCATCGTTCCATATCGGAATGTCTCCTTTTGCCCGACCGCCATGCGCGACCTCGACCTCACCAGCCTGCGTCTCTTCGTCGCCGTGTGCGAGACGCACAACATCGCGCGCGCCGGTGAAGCGCAGCACATCGTCCCGTCCGCGATCAGCAAGCGGTTGGCCCAGCTCGAGTCGACGGTCGGAGCGACGCTGCTGGCGCGCGGTCGCCGCGGCGTGCTGCCGACCGCGGCCGGCGAGATGCTGCTGGAACATGCGCGCGCCATGCTCGCCAGCGCCGAACGGGTCGCGCGCGACATGGCGGCCTACGGCACCGGCATCCGCGGCCAGGTCCGGATCCTCGCGACGGTGTCGGCCATCGCCGAGTTCCTGCCGGACGACATCGCCGACTTTCTGCAGGCGCCGGCCCATCGCGACATCCGTGTCGACATCGAGGAAAGCCTGAGTCGCGACCTGGTTCGCGCACTGCGCGAGGGCTCGGCACCGCTGGGCGTTTGCTGGGACGCGGCCGACCTCGAAGGTCTGCAGACGCGCGTGTACCGCAACGACCATCTGGCGCTGGTCACACACCCGGCGCACGCCTTGGCGCGCCTGAAGCGCTGCAGCTTCGAGCGCACGCTGGAATTCGATCACGTCGGTCTGCCTGCTTCGACGGCGGTGCATACGATGCTGGCGCGCGCCGCCGCGATCATCGGCAAGCCGATCGGCTACCGCGCGGTGGTGTCGACCTTCGACGCGGCCTTGCGCTGCGTTCGCGCTGACCTCGGCATCGCCATCGTGCCGCGCGAGATCGTCGATCCGATGGCCGCCAGCTTCGGGCTCAAGGTCATTCCGCTCAGCGACCGTTGGGCACAACGCCGCTTCAGCATCTGCTTTCGCAGCGACGACGCCCTGTCGCCCTCGGCGCGCATGCTGGTGGCGCACCTCGAGATGCGCGCGAGCAAGGCGTCGCAGCGGCAGCAGAAGAGGGCTAGCCGCTCTTCGACGGCGTGAAGCGCGACCCTTCGGCCTTCATCCACTGTTCGAGCGCCGCGGCAAAGCCCTCTGCTGCAGGTGATGTCACACGGCGCAGCGGCCGGTAGAGGCAGACGTGGCGCACGACTTCGGGCGAGGTCACGCGGCGCATCACCAGGCCCCAGCGCTCGCCTGCCCATACGCCCACGTAGGCCGGCGACAACGTCGCTGCGAGGCCTGCCGCGGCGATGCCGAGGGCGGTCGAGATGTTGTCGACCACGTCGATCGGCGTGATCCGCTCTTCTTCCGGCAAGCCGAGCCGCATCTGCGCCACGCTGCGCTCGTGATCGCGACCGGCGGTGACAAGCGCATGCGCGCGCAGGTCGCGCCAGCGCAGCGTGCGCTTGGCGGCCAGCGGATGGTCGGGCGCGCACCACAGCACCCACGGGCTCTCGAACAAGGGCACGCGCTGCACGTCGTCGCCGGTCGGCCGGTCGGGGCCGATCGCCAGATCGACATCGCCGCTCGCGACCATCTCGACGAGCTGCTCGACCGCGGCGTCGCGGATGCGGACCACGACCTTGGGGCGCAACGCGGCATGGTCGCGAATCGCACGCGGCAGCATGGCGCTGGCGATGACCATCGGCGCCGCCACCCGGACCAGCCCGGCCGCGCGATTGCGCAGGTCGGCGGCGGCCGCCTCGGCCAGCCGAAGATGCTTGAGCACCGGTTCGATGGCGCCGAGAAACTCTTTGCCTGCAGCGGTGAGTGCGACGCGGCGCGTGCTGCGCTCGAACAGTTTGAAGCCGGTGGACGACTCGAGTTCGACGACGAGCTGGCTCACCGCCGACGAGGTCAGCGCCAATCGATCGGCCGCCGCGGTGAAGCTCAGCGTATCGGCCACGGTGGTGAATGCATCGAGCTGGCGCAGTGTGTAGCGAGGCAAAGGCATCTGTTGATTATCCAGCTCCGCTAAGCAATCGCCTTGAAAGCATCGATTGTCTTCACGGCTGGGAGAACCGAAACTGGCAGTTGGAAGAACCAACAAGAGACAACGCGATGCTCGACCACGCGACACACCAGGCGCTTGCCCGCGAACTGCACGACTCCGAGCGCAGCCGCGTCCAGGTCGAGCATTTCTCCAAGCGCTATCCGGCGATGGAAATTGCCGACAGCTACGCGATCCAGCGGGAGTGGGTTGCCATCAAGCTGGCCGAGGGCCGCACCATCAAGGGCCACAAGATCGGCCTCACGTCGCGAGCGATGCAGGTGTCGTCGAACATCACCGAGCCGGACTACGGCGCACTGCTCGACGACATGTTCTTTCGCGAAGGCGCCGACATTCCGGCCGCGCGTTTCATCCTGCCGCGCGTCGAAGTGGAGCTTGCCTTCATCCTGCAGCGCGACCTGCGCGGGCCGAACGTCAGCATCTTCGATGTGCTTGCCGCGACCGATTACGTGGTGCCGGCGATCGAGATCATCGACGCGCGCATCGAACAGGCCGACCGCGTGACCAAGGTGCCACGCAAGGTGTTCGACACCATCGCGGACAACGCCGCCAACGCCGGCATCGTGATGGGTGGCCGCCCGGTCAAGCCCGACGCGATCGACCTGCGCTGGTGCGGCGCCCTGCTCTACAAGAACGGCGTGATCGAGGAGTCGGGCCTGGCCGCGGCCGTGCTCAACCATCCGGCCAACGGCATCGTGTGGCTGGTCAACAAGCTGGCCGAGCACGACGAAGGGCTCAAGGCCGGCGAGGTTGTGCTGGCGGGCTCTTTCACACGGCCGGTCGCTGCGGCGGCAGGCGATGTGTTTCACGCCGACTACGGCCCGCTCGGTGCCATCGCATTTCGATTCATCTGAACACCATGACATCCAACCTCAACGTTGCGGGCATCGACGTCTCGCCCGACCACTACATCGACGGCCGGCGCGTCGCGTCGAACGAGACCTTCGAGCTGCGCTCACCGATCGACCAGCGCGTGCTGGGCCATATCGGCGAGGCCAGCGATGCGCAGGTCGATGCCGCCATTGCCGCAGCGCACCGCGCGTTTCCGGCCTGGGCCGCGCTCGGTGCCGAAGGCCGCAAGCCGATCCTCGACCGCTTCGCCGACGAGATCGGCAAGCGTGCCGACGCTTTCTGCACGCTCGAGTCGAACGATGCCGGCGTGCTGCTGTCGCGCATGAAGCACGGCGTCGTGCCGCGCGCGATGCTCAACATCCGCTGGTTTGCCGAGCATGCGCTGAGCCTGCAAGACCGGCCCATCGAAACCGAGCAGGCGACGCACATCGTTCGACACGATGCCGCCGGCGTCGTCGCCATCATCACGCCGTGGAACGCGCCGTTGATGCTGACGACATGGAAGCTCGGTCCGGCGCTGGCCGCCGGCAACACGGTCGTCGTCAAGCCGCCCGAATGGGCGCCGCTCACCTGTTCGCTGCTGGCCGATGCGGCACACGACGCGGGCCTGCCACCGGGCGTCCTCAACTTCGTGCAAGGCACGGGCACGACCACCGGTGCACGGCTCGTGAGCGACCCGCGGCTGGCCCGCATTTCGTTCACCGGATCGGTCGGTACGGCCAAGCGCATCGCTCAGGCCGCTGCGGCCAACCTGGTGCCGTGCAGCCTCGAGCTCGGCGGCAAGTCGCCGTTCATCGTGCTCGAGGACGCCGACCTCGACGGCGCGGCCGCGACCGGCGCGCTGATGTACCGCAACGCCGGCCAGGTGTGCCTGGCGGGCACACGCTTTCTGGTGCACTCGAAGGTGGTCAGCGACTTCGTCTCGCGCATGCGAGCGCATGTCGAACAGCTGACGGTCGGCGATCCGCGTGACGACGCCACGGAGGTCGGCCCGATCATTCATCCGCGCCAGGTCGAGCGCGTCAAAGCATTCGTCGAACGTGCGGTGGCCGATGGCGCCGAGCTGCTGTGGGGCGGTGCGATGCATCCGTTCGGCGCGCAGTATTTCCGGCCGACCATGCTCACCAACGTGAAGCAGGATTCGGAAATCGTGCAGAACGAAGTCTTCGGCCCGGTGCTCACGCTGCAGACTTTCGACAACGACGGCGAGGTCGTCGCGATGGCCAACGGGACCGACTACGGCCTCGGCGGCGTCTGCTACGGCGAGGTGGCGCATGCGACCGCTATCGCCACGCAGGTCGCGACCGGTTTCATCTGGGTCAACTCCTTCGGCATCCGCGATCTGGCGGCGCCGTTCGGCGGCATCAAGCGCTCCGGCGTCGGTCGCGAAGGCGGCGACTGGAGCTTCGAATTTTTCTGCGACGTGAAAGACGTCGTCGTGCCGAAGAAGCCTTTCAAGGCCAGCTTCAGCCACCGCTGAAAAGGAGAACGACATGGCACAGATCGTCGGCGCCGCACTGGTGTCGCACCACCCCGGCTTGATGCAGAGCGACGACTTTCGCGTGAAGATGGGCGACGGCGCGGATTCGGATCTGATCGCCGGTTACCAGCGGCTGCGCGACCGCATCGACGCGGTGCGGCCCGACACCTTCGTGCTGTTCGATACGCACTGGTTCACCACCGGTTATCACCTGATCGACGGCGGCGCGCACATGCACGGCACGTACACGTCCGACGAGATGCCGTGGTACCTGCATGGGCAGCAGTACGACTACCGCGGATCGCCCGCGCTCGCCGGCCTCATCGAACAGGTCGCGGTGGAACAGGGCGTGATGAGCAAGGCCATCTACGACGAAGCATTGCCGCGCCACTACGCGACCATCAACGTGGTGAACAAGCTGGTGCGCGGCGAGCGCGTGGTGTCGGTCAGTACCTGCCAGAACTGCCAGCCGCGCCACTACCTCGAGTCGGGCCGCGTCATCGGCGAGGCCATCCGGCGCATGGGCGCGGACATCGGCGAGCGCGTGGTGCTGCTGGCATCCGGCGCGCTGAGCCACAAGTTCAACGAGATCGACTGGGTGCAGAAACATCCGCGCATGTACCACGAGAGCAATGTGTCGCGGCCGTCGAACGTCGAGGCCGACAAGGAAGCGATCGCGCTGCTCGAGCAAGGGCGGCACGACCTCGTCCTCGAACAGTGGGACAGCAAGTTCCGCCCGCTGCCGTGGGAAGGTTTCGGCGGCCACTACCTGCAGATGATCGCCGCGCTCGGTGGCGCCGATTGCCGTAGCAAAGGCACCACGCTGTCCGACTACGAGAACGCACGCGGTACCGGCAACGTCCACATGTGGTTCGACACTGAAACCAACAAACAAGAGGCTTTGGCATGAGCAAGTACCTGCATGAATTTCCGTTCGCGGAACTGCCCGCCGTGATGCGCGGGCCGCGTGTCGAGCGCCGGCGTGTGCTGAGCCACGGCTCGCCGTACTGGGGCACCGTGATCGACGGCGACGCGCTGCGACTGGACGACGGCCGTGAGGTCGCGCTGACGGAGGTCACGCACTTGCCACCATGCGAGCCGACCAAGATCATTTGCGTACACCTCTCGTACAGCTCGCGCGGCATGGAGACGCGCAACAAGGCCAAGCCGACCGACACGCCGACCTACTTCACCAAGCCGCCCACAGCGATGAACGCGCACGGCGGCGAACTGGTGAAGCCGGCGGATTGCAGCTACCTCAACTACGAAGGCGAACTCGCCGTGGTCATCGGCAAGGTGTGCCGCAACGTCACGCCCGACGAAGCCTGGGACCACATGCTCGGCTTCGCGCCGGCACTGGACATGGGACTGCAGAACTTTCGGGACACCGACCAGGGCTCGATGCTTCGCGTGAAGGGCGCCGATGGCCTGCTGCCGATCGGCCCAGGCCTGGTGACCGGCGTCAACATCTTCGACCAGACCCTGCGCACCTATCGCAACGGGCTGCTCGTGCAAGAGGCGAACATCGGCGATGAGATGGTCTGGGGCCCGCACTACATGGTGGCCGATATCGCGCGCCACATCACGCTGATGCCGGGCGACGTGGTGCTGACCGGCACGCCGTGCCATTCGCGCTCGGTCGATCCGGGCGACACGGTCGAGGTGGAGATCACGGGCATCGGACGGTTGACCAGTCATGTGGTCGCCGGCCCGGTGCCCCGCGCCTCCGCCCTCGGCGTCGGCCACGCACCGACCGATTCGGACGAAGTGCGGCGCGTCGCGATGGGTCACGATCCGCGGGTGCCGGATCGCTTCAAGGACAACTACCGGGCTGCCGCGAAAACGGCTTGAAGAGCGGCGTGACGGTGCCGTCACGATCCAGTCAAAATGCGGCTTCGATCAAGAGGTTCATGAGGAACACGCGATGACCACGTCCGCATCTCCGACGCCCTACAAGCGCGACTTCCCGACCGCGTTCGGCGCCATCCGCAAGCTGCTCGCCGATGGCAACGACACGACGCAAGTGTTCATCATCATGCGAGCGCTCAACGGCCCGGTGCCGCGCCATAACTACGCTCGCTTGATGCAGACGCCGGCCGGCAGAAAGCTGGCGTATCGACGCGTCGAACTGGCGGAGCGGTTCTCCGATCCAGCCTTCATCGCGAGCTTTGCGCCAGGCACCGTCGGCGCCGAGTACCGGGCATTCCTCGAAAGGACCGGCTACAGCGCCGCCGGCCTCGCAGACATTTCCAATCTCAACCGTGAGCCTCTCGTCGAAGACCCCTACGCATGGAGCGCGAGGCGCACGCGCGACGTGCACGACATCTGGCATGTGCTCACCGGCTACAAGGCCGACGAGAGCCTGGGTGAGGCTGCATTGGTGGCGTTCAGCTTCGCCCAATCGGGCGGACTGGGGTGGGCCTTCATCGCACTGGCCGCATCTTTGAAGAGCCTGCGCGTGACCGGCAATGCCGTTTTCGCGCGTGCGGTGATCGAAGGCTGGCGCAATGGCCGCAAGGCGTCCTGGTTGCTGGGTGAAGATTACGAGGTGCTTTTGCACGAGCCACTCCGTGCTGCGCGAGAACGCCTCGGCATCGCATCTCCGGTCCGCTATGTGTCGGCGCAAAGCGTACTGGCCGAGCATCTCGCCTGAACGATGGCGATCGCTCGATGACGCTCATGCGGCGACTGCCCGGGTCGGCACTCTTCCTGGCCGCGGTGTTGCTCGCGGGTTGCGGCAGTCCGCCGACTTCGACACCCCGCGTGCCACGTGCCGCGCTGTCATCCGAGCAAGCAAACGACATCGCCATCCATGCGCTCGGCCTGGTCGGTACGCCTTATCGCTACGGCGGCAATACGACCGAAGGTGGATTCGATTGCAGCGGCCTCATCGGCTACGTCTATCGCTCCCGCATGGGCGCTGCGCCACCTCGGACGGTGGCGCAGCTGTCCGACTTCGGCGACGCGGTGTCGACGCGCGAACTTCGATCCGGCGACATGGTGCTGTTCGGAAGTGGACGGCCGACGCATGCGGGCATCTATGTCGGCGAGGGGCGCTTCGTGCACGCGCCGTCGAGCGGCGGCGAGGTGCGTCTCGACCGGCTCGACGGACCCTACTGGTCCCGGCAGACGCTCAAGGTGCGGCGGCTCTGATCGTTCGTTGATCGGTCTTTGATGGCAGCGATGCTGATCATTCGAGACCGCGAAAGTGTCGATGCCTTGATGCGCGTCAAACCCGGTCACAGCGCGCGGCCGCAAGATGGCGCCAGACTCTCCAGAGGACCACGCCATGTTCAAACGCATTCTTGTCGCCACCGATGGCTCCACGCTGTCGAAGAAGGCCGTGCGGGCTGCCATCACCCTGGCCGCGCAGCACGACGCACAACTGGTGGCGTTGACCGTGGTGCCGCGCTATCCCACCAGCTACCTCGACGGCGCGATGGCTTTCTCTGCCGAGGAGATCGCAACAACCGAAAAGCGCTGGGCCGAATCTGCGCAAGCCGTGCTCGACGACATCACGTCGGCTGCCAAAAGCAAGGGCGTGAACATCAAGACTGCGACGATGAGTTCGGACCAGGTGGCCGAGTCGGTGATCCGCGCGGCACGCAAACACCGCAGCGACCTGATCGTGATGGCGTCACATGGACGCAAGGGCCTGAAGCGCCTGCTGCTAGGCAGCGAGACGCAGCATGTGCTCACGCATTCGTCGCTGCCGGTGCTGGTGCTGCGCTGACGGTCTTTTGCGCATCAAGGAAGAAGCCGATGCCACAACGGCTTGCGCTTGGGCTCCAACGCCTCCAGCGTGCCGTTGATCGTCGTCGCGCCGGCAAAGCGACGTCGCGCTTCGATCTCGTGGGCATGCGCCACGCTGCGCGCTTGCTCATTGCCGTGCATGACCTCGCGACGCCAGTTCAAGGTACGGGCGATGAGGTCGTCGTCTGTCAATTGGTCGGGTTGTGTCATGGCCCGGATTGTCAGTTACATATCGGTTACAAATAGGGAACTTTCGCACGACACAGGTCAAAAACGGTGCTGTATGTACGAGCGTCACTGCAACCGTGAATTAGGCCACTCTCGCGTTAACAACCTGCCATGCGCGCACCGGTCTCATGAACGGACTGGGCGATACGCCACCGCCTTGATCTCGATCAGCAGGTGCGGATGCGGCAACTGGTGCACCGCCACCGTGGTACGCGCCGGGCCGGTCGAATCGAAGAACTCGCCGTAGACCTCGTTGTAGCCACCGAAGTCGTTCATGTTGACGAGGTACGAACTGATCTCGACCACGTCTTCTAGCGTCGCACCGACCCCATGCAGGATGTCGCGGATGTTCTCGATGACGGCGCGGGTCTGCGCGCGGATGTCGAGCGTGGTCGTGCCCATCGCATCGGCCTGTGCGCCGGCAAAGCTGTTGTCGGGCCGGCGCGAACTCGTGCCCGACACGAACAGGAAATCACCGGCACGCTTGACGTGCGGAAACTTGCCGCGCGGTGTGGCCTTGCCCTGCACCAGCGTGCCGGTCGTGGTGTCTTGCGGATCGCTCATGTCGGCTCCTGGTCGATGCGGATGCACACGTTGGTCAACTCGGAATAGAAATTCATCGAGTGCATGCCGCCCTCGCGCCCGATGCCCGATAACCCACTGCCGCCGAACGGCGTTCGCAGGTCGCGCAGGAACCACGAGTTGACCCACGCCAGCCCGACCTTCATCGATTGCGACACGCGATGCGCGCGGTTCAGGTTGGTGGTCCAGATCGTCGCGGCCAATCCGTACCGCGTGTCGTTGGCCCGGCGTATCACCTCGGCCTCGGTGTCGAACGGCGCGACGTGGCAGATCGGCCCGAAGATTTCTTCCTTGATGCAGCGGGCGGTGTCCGGCAGCCCGGCAATCACCGTGGGCTCGACCCAGAAGCCGTTGTCCAGCGCA
>CAXTCC010000003.1:0-65662 GCA_964242015.1 uncultured Variovorax sp. | reverse complement strand
GTCTGCGAATACAACGCCGGCCGCGGCAGCCACACCTCGATCGTCCCCGGCGCGCCATTCAACCGACTCGGCAACGCTGCCACCTTCCACTTGCCCGTCGGCGGCTTGGCGGTTTGCGCCAGCGCGTCGGCACAGGCGCGCAGACCGGCGTCGTGATACAGGATGGTCGGCACAGGATGGCCTTCGGGCGGCGAGCGGCCGGCGGTGCGTGCGCTCGCGAGCACGTCTTCGATCGGCGGCACCGACGCACCTACCGCTCGCCACGCAGGTCGGAAGGCACGGGCCGCATCACGGGTTTCGGGGCCGAAGATCTGGATGTAGACCAGCACGCCGGTGCAAGCGGTTGGTGATGGCGGCGGAAGTGGCTGCGAATCGCGCGTCGCAGTGCTGGGAACCGGCCTCGAGGGCGGAGAGGGCACCGGAAAGACGGGCGATGCCGTCGCCGCGGTGTCGGGCCCTGGCGCAGCACCTGCGGAATCGGGGCCGACCGAGGGAACGACGGGCGCCGCCTGCGGCATTGGTAAAGGCAGCGGCTCCGGCGCCGCGCCCGTCCCCCTGAACGCCACCCGCCGCGCATCGAACGGCGCGCGCAACCGGGTCCACAACGCTTCGGCGAACGACCCCGCCCCGACACCCATGCCGCTGCAGTTCGACTGTGCCGGCGTCGCGCCGGTGTAGTCGCGGGCCCAGTAGCGCGGTGCGCACGCCGTCGACGGCGCCGCTTGCAGACAACCGATGTCGTTGTCTGCGCTGAGAAGCCGCGCGCACGCCGGACTGACACTGACCTTGTCGGGGTCGACGGGCGTGCCAACGCCGACGCCCGCGTTCTCCAGCTCCTGCGCGCAAGCCTTCTTGGCGTCGTCGACGATGTGCACCGACAACCTGAAGTTCGCCAGAAAATTGTCACTGCCCGATCGGCACAACAGGTCGCCGGTGCGAAGCAATTCGCCGGCCAACGACGAAGGCGCTTCGCCTGGCGGCGCGTTGATGCGCAGCTTGGCCCAGCGGTCGGTCAGGTCCTTGAAGGCGGCCGCCTCCGCACTCTGCTTTTGCGCTGCCTGGGTGCGCCAGCTGTCGATGCCCTGCCATGCCGCGACGCCGAAGGTCGCGGCGGTGCCGATGCCGATCGATGCCGTCACCGCACCGGCCTTGAGCACGCGCGCCTGCAGCCTGCTGACGGTGGCGACCGTGCCGTTGACGCCGCCTGCGCCGGCCACCACCGCCGCGTTGGCCGCGTTCGCTGCGCTGACCGCATTCGCATGCGCCAGCGCCGGCCCGATCTGCCCATCGTCGATCTTGAACAGGTCGTGCGTGCCGTGCGCGATGCGCGCCAGCATCTCGCCATCGAGCCTGCGTCCGATTTCCGCGCCGAGCCTGAAGTAGCTCTCCCACTGCGCCTCGTCGAAGAACTGGTCGGTGGTCGGCTGCTGTGGAAAGAGCGGGTTCGCTGCCTTGAAGTTGACCAGATCGACCGGCAGCTCGGCCGACATGTTGGGCTTGACCAGCACCATGTGGCCGCGCAAGCCGCTCGCATAGTCGATGCGCGCCAGCGCAAGACAGGCCTGGCTGGATGTCGATGCCAGGTCGTTGAGCGAGCCGAACACACCGACGTACGGCCAGTCGGCATCGACGCACGGCTTCAACAAGACGATGTCGGCGCTGAGGTCGATGCGCGCGCGGCGGATCAGGTTCTCGAGATCGTTGAAGCGGTAGTTGGGGTCGGCGCCGCAGTCGGCGACGACGATGAGTTCGGCCTCTTGCCGCAGCAGTGCGTACACGCCGGTGTTCTCGAAATGGCCGCCGTCGCTCAGGTACCAGTTGGCCGATCCGCTGCCCGGAAAAGCACCGAAGCACTCGAACAGCATGAAGCGCGTCTTCATCAGGAAGGTCGTCGCATGCCGCGCCGCACCGACCTGAAGGATGCCAGCCTTCGCGCTGTTCCACCAGTAGCCCAGCCGCAGTCCCGCGAACACCGACAGCGCCGCGATGCCGCGCTTGGTGAGGCGACCGAGCCCCGGCGCAAAGGCTGCGCCGGAGATGGCAGCCCAGGCGCCGACCGTGAGCGCCGCATCGCCGTGCGCCTTGGCCCACGGCGCGCCCACGGCCTGCATCCAGCCCAGTGGGCCGATGGTCAACGGCAGGCTCTTGCGATCCCGGTTGAAGAGCTTCTGCTTGGGGTCGTGCGTCTGGTTGATGCACACGTTGATGAAGTGCACCGGGCCGCCGAAGCGGTGCGGCGCGTAATTGAGTTGCGCCAGGTCGTCGTCGTCGTCGACCGCGCCGACCGGCACTTCGGGTGGCGACAACGCAGCGAGCCCGTCGAGCGGATTCGCCCCCAGCCGGTGCTTGTTGGCCGCACCCAGATAGCCGCGCACGATGCGCGCCTTGTAGAACATGTGCAGCGACGACAAGTTGAGGAACGCGAAGTTGCGCCCGGTCGTCCACGCGTAGCCAAAGACGATGACGAAGATGGTCGCGAGCCAGACCCAGCCGCGCGAGAACTCGAGCCCGTCGTCGGTGAACACCGGCAGCAGTACGCCGGCATAGAGCACCGCGATCCACCAGGCGGCCAAGCAGAAAGCGACGATCAGGCCGAACAGGCTGCCGAGCGTCATCAGCAGTTGGCGGCCGACGCCGGGCAGCTCGCTCTTGCCGCTGTAGAGCATCGGCAACACGCCGCGCAACGCGGCCGCGCCGACGAGCAGCACGCCGCCGTACGACGCACGCGTCTCGCGTGTTTCCGCAGCGAGCCACCAGGCGCTGCGATCGAGCCAGCCGAGCAAACCCAGCACCATCATCAGGTAGAGCATCGTGGCCAACGTGTCGGTGAGCTCGTTGCGCATCGCGGCCGCTTTGCAGCCACGCAACGTGCGATAGAGCACCCAGGTCAACGCGATCACCCAGCTCGCAGCGAAGCCACCAAAAGCCGGAACCAGCCAGACCGGTGCGCTGTACTTGAGCTCCAGCGTCGGCCCGATCAAGAACGCGGCGGCGAACAGCGCGCACCACAGCGCCATCATGCCGACGATGGCCCATACCGATGGCTTGTCGCGCACCGACCAGTAAGCATCCGCGAGCACGATCGACACCGCCCATGGCACCAGCATCATCAGCCAGAGCGTCGGCAATTGCGTCGCCCATCGCACCGGCGCGATCACGGCTTCGGCATTGTCGAGATCGACGGTGCGCGCCATCGCCTCCCACAGGCCGAGGTCGACGCAGGCCAGCCCGAGGCCGATGAGACACGCCGCGATGGCGATCTCGATGTGCGTGCCGAGCAGGTTGCGCAGGTACAGCGCCACGGCGAAGAGCGTGTCGCGCATGCCGCCCGGAATCAGGTAGCGCCCGTTGGCGCGCAGCCACCAGCCGAAGCGCACGTTGTCGACCTCGGCGAAGGCGCCTTCGACTGCGCGCACTTCGTCGGGCGTGGTGGCGCGGGTACACAGGCGCCCGAAGGTCGAGCCGATGTAGCCGCCGCCGGAAACGGTCGACAGCAGATCGAACTTGAGGAGTTGTCTTTGTTGCGCCAGCGCCTTCAGCATGCCGAGGCAGAAGGTCGCGCTGCGGATGCCGCCGCCCGACAATGCGAGCCCCCAGGGCCGGCGCCCGTCATCGGCGCCTTCGAGCGCGATGCGGCGCTCTGCGACCAGCTGCTTGATGGTGTCGTCCATCCGGGCTCTCGTTGTTCAGCGCCGGATGTTTCCATGCACCTGCCGGTGCGGCAATGCGCCGGATGGTCTATGACCTATGCGGGAGCCACGCAGACGAACGCCGGCGTGTCAGCTCCAGGCGCTGACCTCGATGCGGACCTTGCCGCTGATGGAGGGCCCTTTGTTCGAAGGTGCCGTGCCACCCGCCGAGGCCGGCAACGGCACCACCACTTGCATCTTCCCGCCCTGCAGTTGCTGGTAGGCGATGGGCACTGTCGCTCGGCCGCCGCTGGCGCTCTGCCAGCCGTACTGCACCTGCCACTTCTTCGTCGCGTCGTCGGCCGCCGGCGGCGCGAGTTCGATCACCAGCGTGTCGCGGAACAGCGAACTGCCTTCGTAGTGACCGTCGAGCCAGAACTTCTTGTTGACCTGGTAATCGGGCACGCGCACACCGAGTGTCATCGCATAGGCTAGCGTCGGGCGGTCCTGTTTGACCCGCGATTTGTTGGCGAGGAAGACGGTCGACAGGTAGATCGATTTGCGGTCGGCACTGGCCGGATCGGTCAGTTCCTTTTGCGTGCGGCAGGCCGGTGAATCTTCTTCGGCCACGCGTCGGCTCAGGTACCAGCGCTTGCCGCGCGGCGCGGCCAGCAGCTCGACCTGGTAGAGCGCATCGACGTCGGCGTCCTTGGGAATGTCGGGCGGCAAGGTGACGCTCTCGACGTCGAACCAGAGCTCGACGCGCACATCGCCGAAGAGGAAGCGCACGAGGTTCTGGTAGGCCTCTTCGGAGTTGACGATGCCGAAGAAGCCCGAGTGCGATCGGTACGCGAAAGCACTCGCCACCGGCTTGGGCTTTTGCTGCGCATCGAGCGACCAGAGCGAAGCGTTGTCGATGCGAACCAGGCCGTCGCTGCCGTGGCCGGCGAACATGCGCGACAGGCCCTTGGCGACCTCGTAGTCGCCGCGGTTGGTACCGATCATGGTGAAGAAGCGGTCGGCCGGCGGCTGGATGCCGGCGGGCAGGAAATCGACCCGACCATCGACCGCGGGTGTCGCCAGAAACTCCGCCATCTTGTCGCGATTGAAGGTGTTCATCTCCGCGGCCGTGAGCCAGCTCGGCACGTTGATGCCACCCACGTCGATGCCGTTGTGCGGCGTGGCATAGGTGAAGACCTTGTCGACGCAGGCACGCGCCGCGGCGTCGCCCAAGGCGGGGTTCTGCAAGAACGCCCGCACCACGAGACCCCCCATGGAGTGCGCGACGAGGTAGCAGCGAAAGTCGGCCGCAACGAAGCCTGCGCCCTCGCGCAAGGCAACCAGATCGCGAACTTTGAGGATCAGCTTGCTCAGGCCCTGCGCATACGACCCGACATCGCGCGACTGGCCGTCGCCGAGCAGCTCCGAGCCCGCGTCGTAGTAGCGGTACACGATGACTGAAGCGGCCGGGATGCCGTCGACATCCCGCCCGGTTTCATCGGGCGATGGCTTCCAGTCTTCATCGAGGATGTCGAGGCCGTTCTGGTAGACGCTCTGGTACTGGTAGTCGGCCACGAGCCGGACGATCGGCGACTCGAAGACGAACTTCTGCGCCGGCGCGTCCTTGTTGATGGTGGCGCGGTACACGGTGGAACCGACGTTGAAGCCGCAGAACGGATCGGCTGCGGTTTCGTCGCGCTCTGCCGCGGTCATCGCGTAGCCGCGTACATAGATGATGGGATAACGGTTGCCGCTCATGACGCGACTTTGGCGCAGCACCGAAGCCGAATCCATACCGCGCATGGCCTAAGGGCCTACGACCCGGCCGATGCGCCGCCCTACATCCGGCGGCGCGCTGCACCGACGGTCGTTGCTGGAACGCGACCGTACGGTCCTTTGACTTCGCAGGCAGGCCGCGTTGCCGATGCGACGTACCGCCAGCCAACACACAACAAAGAGACCCAAGGGACGCCCCATGCTTGCCTCAGTAAAACCCGACAGATTCGAGCGCCTGCAGAAGCAGTACGGGCGCGACCTGACATTGGCTGCCTTGATAGAAGACGGCGCCGATCGCTTGCCGTTGCCGGGTGCGGGCGAGACGCTGAAACGATGGCAAGCGCTGGCCGCCGTTGCAGCGCACGACCTGTCGCTGGTGAAGCTGTTCGAAGGTCATACCGATGCCCTGGCCATCCTCGCCGAACTCGACGGCGAGGTGCCGCCCGAAGGCTCGTTATGGGCAACCTGGTGCGCCGAGCCGCCGGATGCGCGCGTGGCGTTCGAGTCGCAGGCACCCTTCTCCAAGTCGTCGGCGTCACCGGTGCTTCGTCTGTACGGCACCAAGGCCTGGTGCTCTGGCGCCGCCAGCGTCACGCATGCCGTCGTCAGCGGGTGGGACGCCGCCGGCGAGCCTTGCCTGGCCGCAGTGGCACTCGATCAACCCGGCGTCACGGTGACTCAACAGGGCTGGGAAGCCGTCGGCATGGCGGGCAGCGCGAGTGTCGACGTCCGGTTCGATGGCGCGCGCGCCATCCAGCTCGGCGTGCCCGGCGACTACACCCGACGCGTCGGTTTCTGGCACGGCGGCGCCGGCATCGCTGCTTGCTGGTACGGCGGTGCTTTCGGCATTGCGCAAACGGTGCGTGATCGGTCGCAAGGCAGCAAGGAGCCGCATCGGCTGGCCCACCTCGGCGCCATCGATGTGGCCCTGGCCGGCGCCGCATCGGTGCTGCGCGAATCGGCCGAATGGATCGATACGCATCGCGGTGCGAACGCGCAAGTCGTCGCCATGCGCGCGCGGCTGGTGGTCGAGCGTGCTGCGGAAGAAGTGATACGCCACGCGGGCCGCGCACTCGGCGCCGGGCCGCTGTGCCGCGATGCACGCTTTGCGCGAGCGATGGCCGACCTGCCGGTGTTCCTGCGGCAAAGCCATGCCGAGCGCGATCTCGCGTCGCTCGGAACGCGTGCTCTGGATTCGACGGACGCGCCATGGATGCTGTGATCGCTGCGCCGAACGACCGCGCCATCGAAGGCGTCGGCACGACCGAAGAAGAATGGCTGGGTTGGTCGCGCCTGTCGCTGTTGCCCGCATTGACGGCGAGCGAAATGGTGCCGAAGGGCGCACGCGCGGTCATCGTGGCACCACATCCGGACGACGAAATCCTGGCGGTGGGCGGGCTGCTCGCGCACCTCGCTCGCGTTGGCACGCCCGTGTCGATCATCGCTGTGACGGACGGCACGGCGAGTCATGTCGGCTCGACCGAATGGCCGGTCGAGCGGCTGGTACGCGAGCGTCCCAGGGAAAGCCGCACTGCCCTGCAGCGATTGGGGATCGACACGGAGCCGGTGCGCTTTGGTTTGCCCGATGGCGGCATCGAGGGTTACCGCGAATTGCTCGCGGAACGTCTTGCACCGCTGCTCACAGCCGACGACGTGCTGTTCACCACCTGGCGCCGCGATGGTCATCCCGACCATGAAGCCACCGGCGACGCGTGCGCCATGGCCTCGCTGCACAGCGGCGCCCGCCTGGTCGAAGTGCCCGTTTGGGCCTGGCACTGGGCCAGGCCTGCAGACGCACGCCTGCCCTGGTGTCGAGCCCGCCGTATCGCGCTGGATGCCGATGCCGCCGAGCGCAAACGCAACGCCGTGCAGGCCTTCACCAGCCAGCTGTCGCCCGACCCTTCCACCGGAGCCGGTCCCATCCTGCGCAGCACCACGGTGGCACGCGCATCCCGTCCGTTCGAGGTCGTGTTCGAATGACAACGTCTGCTCCGATGACCGACAAGACGGCTTACTTCGATGCGATGTACGGCCACAGCGACGACCCGTATGCCCTGCGCACGCGCTGGTACGAACAGCGCAAGCGCGCAGTGCTCATGTCGGCGCTGCCGCATCCGCGCTACGGCCGCGCCTTCGAGCCCGGTTGCGGTGCGGCCGAACTCACGATCGAGCTGGCGACGCGTTGCGACCACGTGCTCGCGAGCGACTTTTCCGACAACGCGGTGACCTCGGCGCGCCAGCGCACCGAGTCGCTCGACAACGTGCGGGTCGACAAGCACGTGCTGCCGCGCGACTGGCCTGTGGCCGAAGCGCCGTTCGACCTCATCGTGCTGAGCGAGGTCGGCTACTTCCTCGATGCTGCGGCCATGCGCCAAGTCGCACGGCGTTGTGCGGAATCGCTTTCGCCCGAAGGGGTGCTGGTCGCCTGTGATTGGCGGCCCGATTTCCAGGAGCGCGCCCTTTCCACCGAAGCGGTGCACGCCGCGCTGGCCGATCTCGGCCTGCCCCAATGCGTGCGCCACGACGAAGAGGATTTCCTGTTGCGGGTCTGGTCCCGCGACAGCCGTTCGGTAGCGCAACTCGAAGGCATTCGATGATCGGCATCGTCATACCCGCACACAACGAGGCCGAGCACATCGGCGCCACATTGGCCGCTGCGGCACGGGCTGCCGTGCACCCCGCGCTCAACGGCGAAGCAGTGCGCGTGCTGGTCGTGCTCGACGCCTGTGACGACGACACCGGCGCCATTGCCGACAGTTACCGAGCACTGCATGACGTGACCACGCTGCCGCTGTCGGTACGCAACGTCGGCATGGCCCGCGCGGCCGGCGCCACCCAGCTGCTCGACGACGGCGCGCGATGGCTGGCGTTCACCGATGCCGACACCATCGTGTCGCCCGACTGGCTCGTGACGCAGCTCGCGCAGGAGGCGGATGCTGTGTGCGGCTCGATCGGCATCGACGACTGGAGCGCACACGGTGCGCACAGCGAATTCATTCGCGAGCACTTCGCCCGCACCTACACGGATGCCGATGGCCATCGCCACATTCATGGCGCCAACCTCGGCGTGTCGGCAGAAGCCTATCGGCGCGTCGGTGGCTTCATGCCGCTGGCCTGCAGCGAAGACGTGGCGCTGGTCGAAGCACTGCAGGCAGCCGGCGCGCACATCGCGTGGAGCGCCGCGCCGCGCGTGAGCACCAGCGCACGCCGCAATGCCAAAGCGCGCGGTGGCTTCGGCGACACGCTGCTCGCAGTGATTGCAGCCCGCATCGGCGCTGCGGTGGATGCGCCGTTGAGCGGCTCGACCGGGTCGCTGCTGGTGACCTGAGCGCCACGCCCGCGCCGGCGCTGCCTCAGCCCCAGCTTCAGCCGCCGCGCCGTTGCCGTGCACGCCGCACCTGGCGGCTCTGCACCGCCTCACTGGCGGCACGCTCCCGATTGCGACGGTCTTCGCGCCGCCGTTTGCTGAGCCAGCGCGACAGCGCGAAGCTGCCGATGCAAGCCACCAGAAAAAACCCAATGCCGACCGCGCCGAATTCCATCATCTTGTCTTTCGTCTCTTTCGTGCCGACGCTCAAAGCACCCGCATGACGCTGGTCGGCTTGAAGCCGAGGTCCGCCGCCTTGCCCTTGCGACCGCGGCTGCTGCGCGCATTGTTCAGCGTGCGGATCTCCAGCGTCTCGTCGCGTTCCTTGCCACCGCGACCGATGCCCTCGATCTTGACGCTGCGCGTATAAGCCGCGGCGCCCGCCAGTGTGTCCTTGGGCTCAAGATCGATCAAGGTCAGGCCGCGCCCGCCCTTCGGCAAGTTCTTGAGTTCGGAAATGTCGAACGTCAGGATGCGACCGCCGGTCGATGCGCAAGCCACGTGCGTGGCGGCCGGCATCGCATCGCCACCGCTCGCGCCGCCGACCAACGATGGCCGGCACAGCTGCTCGCCCTCGCCCACGTCGATGAACGCCTTGCCGCCGCGCTGCCGCGACACCATGTTCTCCACCGACGCGATGAAACCGTAGCCGCCCGTGTTGGCAAGCAGCAGGTTTGCACCCACCGGACCGGCGAAGTAATGCGCCACGTGCGTGCCGCTGTCGAGCTCGATCAGCGTCGTCACCGGCTGACCGTCGCCGCGGCCACCCGGCAGCGACGCCACCGCCACGGTGTACACGCGCACGCCCTTGTCCTTGGCCGTGCCGAAGACCAGCAGCGTGTCGACCGTGCGGCACTCGAAGGCCGCGTACAGCGCATCGCCCGACTTGAAGGCGTACTCGGCCGGCGTGGCGCCCGCGACCACCTTCTCGCTCGCCCAGCCCTTCTGCGCCCGCACCCAGCCTTTCTGCGACACGATGACGGTCACCGGCTCGTCGATGACCTTGACCTCGGCGACGGCGCGCTTCTCGGCCTGGATCAACGTGCGACGCGGGTCTTCGAAGAGCTTGGCATCGGCCTCGATTTCCTTGACCAGCAAGCGGCGCAAGGCGGTCGGGCTGCCGAGGATGTCTTCGAGCTTCTTCTGCTCTTCCTTCAGGCCCTTGAGCTCCTGCTCGATCTTGATGGCTTCGAGTCGCGCGAGCTGACGCAGGCGGATTTCGAGGATGTCTTCGGCCTGCCGTTCGCTCAAGTTGAAGCGCGCGATCAGCGCTGCCTTCGGGTCGTCCGCTGCGCGGATGATCGCGATCACCTCGTCGATGTTGAGCAGCACCAGCTGCCGCCCTTCGAGGATGTGGATGCGGTCGAGCACCTTGTTGAGGCGATGGCGCGAGCGCTTCTCGACGGTGATCTCGCGGAAGGCGATCCACTCGTTGAGCATCTGCCGCAACGATTTCTGCGTCGGCTTGCCATCGATGCCGACCATCGTCATGTTGATCGACGACGAGGTCTCCAGCGAGGTCTGCGCCAGCAGCGTGGTGGCGAATTCGTCCTGGCTGATGCGGGAGGTCTTGGGCTCGAACACCAGCCGCACGGCCGCGTCCTTGTTCGACTCGTCGCGCACCACGTCGAGCACCGACAGCAGCGTGGCCTTGAGCTGCGTCTGGTCGGCACTCAGCGCTTTCTTGCCGGCCTTGATCTTCGGGTTGGTGATCTCTTCGATCTCCTCGAGCACGCGCTGCGTGCTGACGCCGGGCGGCAACTCGTTGACGACCAACTGCCACTGGCCGCGCGCCAGCTCTTCGATCTTCCAGCGCGCGCGCACCTTGAGCGAGCCGCGGCCGGTGCGGTAGGCCTCGGCGATGTCGCTGGCGGGGCTGATGATCTGTGCGCCACCGGGATAGTCGGGGCCGGGCACGATCGCCAACAGTTCTTCTTCGCTCAGCTTGCCGTTCGACTTGATGAGCGCCACGCAGGCGTCGGCGATCTCGCGCAGGTTGTGGCTCGGGATCTCGGTCGCGAGGCCGACCGCGATGCCGCTGGCACCATTGAGCAGCGTGAACGGCAAGCGCGCCGGCAACAGGCGCGGTTCTTCGGTGCTGCCGTCGTAGTTGGGGATGAAGTCGACCGTGCCTTCGTCGATCTCGTCGAGCAACAGGCTCGTGATGCGCGCCAGGCGTGCCTCCGTATAGCGCATGGCCGCAGCGCCGTCGCCGTCGCGGCTGCCGAAGTTCCCCTGGCCATCGACCAGCGGATAGCGCTGCGAGAAGTCTTGCGCCATGCGCACCAGTGCGTCGTAGGCCGCCTGGTCGCTGTGCGGATGAAAGCGGCCGAGCACGTCGCCGACCACCCGCGCACTCTTGACCGGCTTGGCACCCACTGCCCCGTTGGTCCCGCCGAAGCCGAGCCCCATGCGCGACATCGAATAGAGGATGCGCCGCTGCACCGGCTTCTGGCCATCCGACACATCGGGCAGTGCGCGGCCCTTGACGACGCTCAGGGCGTATTCCAGGTAGGCGGTCTGGGCGTAGTCGGCCAGCGTCAGCGTGGTGCCGTTGTCGTCGCTGTCGCCGTCGGGTGGGCTCGTGAGATCGAGCGGAGGTTGGGAGTCCATCGTCAGTCGGTTCGAAGAAAATTCGTTGGGTTAGTTGGTTGCGGGAGGTGCCGTCGCGGGCACCTCGGGCATATAGGGTGAAGTCGGCGGCGGCGTCATCGGCAACGCCAGCCTTGCGGGCGGCTCTGTCGGGCTTGGCGGCGCGTCGATCCGGTCGGCTATGTCGGGCATGGCCGGCATCTGCGCCGGTCGCGATGGCGGCATGTTGCCGCGGCCGAGCGCCCCGCCGATCTCCATGCGCACGCGCCCCGGCACCTTGCCGCCACGAACGCCGTACGTCGCGCCGGCACCCGGCTTCAGATACGCATAAAGCTGGAGCACCGTCTTCACGTAATTCTGCGTCTCTTTGTAGTTGGGGATCTTGTTGCCAGCGCGCTGCACTGCACCCTCGCCGGCGTTGTAGGCCGCGATGGCCAGGTCGAGTTCCCCAGGGAACATCGAAATCAAATCGCGCAGGTAACGCGAACCGGCGGCGATGTTCACGCGCGGGTCGAACAGCTTGGTCTCGACGCTGCTCTTCTTGTCCGACTGCACACCGTAGCGTTGCGCGGTCGCGGGCATCAGTTGCATCAAGCCGATCGCACCCTTCGGCGACACCGCCTGTGCATCGAAGCCCGACTCGGCCGCGATCAATGCCTGCAGAAGTTCGTAGTCGATCGCGTGGCGCTGCGATGCGTCGCGCAATGCGGTCTTGGTGGTCTTGTAGCTGGGCGATGCCTCGAACAGCGCGATCAGCGTTTGCGAGGCAGGCGGCACCATGCCGACCACCGCATCTGCCTTGCCACGACGGCCGAGGCCATTGGCCGTATCGAAACTCTGGCCGCCCTTGAAGAAGATCTGGTAGCGCGAATCGAGCTTCTCGGCGGCGAAATGCGCCACGCCTTTTTCGTCGACGTAGCCGTAGATGTCGGCCGCGTGCGCGACGTGCTGGCCGATTGCCAACAACAAGACCAATGCCGCCGACCGGAGGCTAAACGTCGATCTCGACGTCATCGGCCCGCAGCTCCATCAGCTCGCGTCTGGCGGCAGCCTCGCCCTTGCCCATCAGCTTGGTGATCTCGCCTTGCGTGTCGGTGAAGCTCATGCGCCCCAAACGGACCTGCATCAGGCGCCGGGTGTCCGGGTTCAGCGTGGTTTCCCACAGCTGCTCGGCGTTCATTTCACCCAGGCCCTTGAAGCGACTGATGCTCCAGGCGCCTTCGCGCACGCCGTCCTTGCGCAGCTTGTCGAGGATGGCGACCAATTCGCCTTCGTCCAGCGCATACACCTTGGATGCCGGCTTCTTGCCGCGCGCCGGCGCATCCACCCGAAACAACGGCGGCTTGGCGACGTACACATGACCGGCGTCGATCAGCTTTGGAAAGTGACGGAAAAACAGCGTGAGCAGCAGCACCTGAATGTGCGAGCCGTCGACATCGGCATCGCTCAGGATGCAGACCTTGCCGTAGCGCAGGCCGCTCATGTCGGGCGTGTCGTCGGGGCCGTGCGGGTCGACGCCGATCGCGACCGAGATGTCGTGGATTTCAGTGTTGGCGAAGAGTCGGTCGCGCTCCACTTCCCAGGTGTTGAGCACCTTGCCGCGCAACGGCAGGATGGCTTGCGACTCCTTGTCGCGGCCCATCTTGGCGCTGCCGCCGGCGGAGTCGCCCTCGACCAGGAACACTTCGTTGTGGCCGATGTCCTTGCTCTCGCAGTCGGTCAGCTTGCCGGGCAGCACGGCCACGCCGGAGCCCTTGCGCTTCTCGACTTTCTGGCCCGCCTTCTGGCGCGATTGCGCGGCCTTGATCGCCAATTCGGCCAGCCGCTTGCCGTAGTCGACGTGCTGGTTGAGCCACAGCTCCAGCGCGGGCCGCACGAAGCTCGACACCAGCCGCACCGCGTCGCGCGAGTTCAGGCGCTCCTTGATCTGGCCCTGGAATTGCGGATCGAGTACCTTGGCGCTCAGCACATAGGAGGCACGCGCGAACACGTCTTCAGGCAGCAGCTTGACGCCCTTCGGCAGCAGCGAATGCAGTTCGATGAAGCCCTTCACTGCCGTGAACAGGCCGTCGCGCAGGCCGCTCTCGTGCGTGCCGCCGGCGCTGGTCGGAATCAGGTTGACGTAGCTCTCGCGCACCGGCTGGCCGTCTTCGGTGAAGGCCACGCACCAATCGGCGCCCTCGCCTTCGGCGAAGTTGTCGGCGTTCTTGTCTGCATGCCCTGCGCCTTCGAACAACGGGATCACCGGGTCGCCATGCAGGCTCTGCATGAGGTAGTCGCGCAGCCCGCCCTTGTAGAGCCACTGCTGCGTCTCTTTCGTCTTCTCGATGACGAGGGTGACCGTGACGCCCGGCATCAACACGGCCTTGCTGCGCAGCAGGTGCGTGAGCTCGGCCATCGGCAGCACGGCAGTCTCGAAGTATTTGGCGTCGGGCCAGGCGCGCACGGTCGTCCCCTGGCGCCGCTCGCCGGCTTCGAGCTTGCGAATGACCAGTGGCTCGATCACGTCGCCGGCACTGAACGTCAAACTGGCGGCGGAGCCCTCGCGGTGCGAACTCACTTCGAGCCGCTTCGACAGCGCGTTGGTCACGGAGACGCCCACACCGTGCAGGCCGCCGGAAAAGCTGTAGGCGCCGCCCGAGCCCTTGTCGAACTTGCCGCCGGCATGCAGCCGCGTGAACACCAGCTCGACCACCGGCGCTTTTTCTTCCGGATGCATGCCGAAAGGGATGCCGCGGCCGTCGTCCTCGATCGCGACCGAGCCGTCGGCATGCATCGTCACCTTGATCTTCTTGCCGTAGCCCGCGAGCGCTTCATCGGCTGCGTTGTCGAGCACTTCCTGAATGATGTGAAGCGGGTTGTCGGTGCGGGTGTACATGCCCGGCCGCTGCTTGACGGGCTCCAGGCCCTTGAGGACGCGGATGGAACCTTCCGAATAGGCGGGCGGCGTGGACTTGCTGGTGGATGCGGGGGAACTCTGGGATGCCATGGGCGCGGATTGTATGCGTCCACTCACGTAAAGCTGTATGGGCATACAGATCGGTTCGGGAGGGACTTGCGGCTACATTTTCCGCATGACCGCCCCCACCCGACCCCTCTCGATGTTTCAGGTGCTGCTCTGCGGCGCCATGATCGTCACCCTGTCGATGGGCATTCGGCACGGCTTCGGACTGTGGCTCCAGCCGATCACGCAGGAACAGGGCTGGACGCGCCAGGCGTTTTCCTTGGCCATCGCGATCCAGAACCTGTCCTGGGGCGTGATGGGCGTCTTCGCTGGCATGCTGGCCGACAAGCTGGGCGCCTTCAGGGTGTTGCTGATCGGCGCGGTCTTCTACGCCGTCGGGCTGGCCGGCATGGCGCTGTCGCCGACACCGCTGCTGTTCGCAATGACCGCCGGCGTGCTGATCGGCGCGGCCCAGGCCGGCACCACCTATGCGGTGATCTACGGCGTGATCGGGCGACAGATCCCGGCCGAGCGCCGCTCGTGGGCGATGGGCGTGGCCGCCGCGGCCGGTTCGTTCGGCCAGTTCCTCATGGTGCCGATCGAAGGCCAGCTCATCATGCGGCTGGGCTGGCACACGGCGCTGCTGGTGCTGGCCGCGCTGGTGCTGCTGGTCGTGCCGCTGGCCTTTGGTTTGCGCGAGCCGGCACGCGCGGTCGCCGCCGGACACCGCGAGCAGACCATCGCGCAGGCGGTGATGGAGGCATTCCGTTATCCGAGCTTCGGTTTGTTGATGGCCGGCTACTTCGTCTGCGGCTTTCAGGTGGTCTTCATCGGCGTGCACATGCCCAGCTATCTGCGCGACAAGGGCCTGTCGCCCGAAGTCGCGAGCTATGCGCTGGCGCTCATCGGGCTGTTCAACGTGTTCGGCACGTATATCGCGGGTTCGCTGGGGCAGAAACTGGCCAAGCGGAAGATCCTGGCGGCCATCTACTTCGGCCGGGCCATCGCGATTTCGCTGTTCTTGATCGTGCCGGTATCGCCGCTGTCGGTCTATGTCTTCGCTGCCGTCATCGGCTTCCTATGGCTGTCGACGGTGCCGGTCACCAACGCACTGGTGGCGCAGATCTTCGGCGTGGCGCACCTGTCGATGTTGAGCGGCTTCGTGTTTCTGGGCCATCAGGTCGGCTCGTTCCTCGGCGTCTGGCTCGGCGGCTTCCTGTACGACCGCACCGGCAGCTACGACGTGGTCTGGTACATCGCGATCGCGCTCGGCGTGTTCGCGGCGCTGATCAATTTGCCGGTGAAGGAAAACGCCATCGCGCGGCCGATGCCGAAAATGGCGTGAGCGAAATGAATCGGCTGAAGCATCCTCGTCTCGTCGCCGCGCTGGCGTGGGCGGTGGCGCTCATCGTGCTGGCCGGGGTGTTCACGCTCTACACGCGGCCGGCGTTCATGGTCACCTTGATCGATCAGCTCTGGGCCTGCTTTTGAACGCGATGCCGAACCCGGACGAAGGCGAGGCACGCGCCGCTCCGACTGCAGTTGCACATTCGGCGCCGTCGGCGCCCTCTGCGTGGCTCGTGCGATGGGCGCACCTCGTGCCGCCCGGTGGTCGGGTGCTCGATGTCGCATGCGGTGCAGGCCGGCACATGCGCTGGTTTGCGGAGCACGGCCATGCAGTGACAGGCGCAGACCGCGCCGCTGACGCCGTTGCATCGTCAGCACGGTGGGGCCGCGCGATCCTGGCCGACATCGAAACCGGACCGTGGCCCTTCGCCGGCGAAGCATTCGACGCGGTGGTCGTCACCAACTACCTCTGGCGGCCGCGGCTGCCCGACATCGTGGCGGCCGTAGCGGCCGGCGGCGTGCTCCTGTACGAAACCTTTGCGGCCGGCAACGAAACGATCGGCAAGCCGTCTCGGCCGGACTTCCTGTTGCAGCCGGGCGAACTGCTGGCTGCCTGCGCCGGATTGCGCATCGTGGCCTACGAGCACGGCTTCGAGGCGACACCGCAGCGCTTCGTTCAACGCATTGCGGCCGTTCGGCCGGACACCTCGGAAATCGTGCCGCGGCACCTGCTCGGAGCACCCGCTAGGCCTTAAGTAGAATGCCGGTTTTCGTCCAACCGACAAAGAGACACCCTTGGAGCAACTGACAGGCAGCATTGTCGCGCTCGTCACGCCGATGCACGACGACGGCAGTGTCGATTACCCGGCACTGCGTCGCATCATCGACTGGCACATCGACGAAGGCACGGATTGCCTTGGCGTGGTCGGCACCACCGGCGAATCGCCGACGGTCGACGTCGAAGAGCACTGCGAAATCATCCGCGTATCGGTCGAACAGGCCAGAGGCCGCGTGCCCGTGATGGCCGGTTGCGGCGCCAACTCGACCAAAGAAGCCATCGAGCTCGCCAAGTTCGCCCGGGGCGTCGGCGCCAACTCGCAACTTCAGGTCGTGCCCTACTACAACAAGCCCACGCAAGAGGGCCAGTACCGGCACTTCCGCGCCATCGCCGAAGCGGTGGGCGACTTGCCTACGGTGCTCTACAACGTGCCCGGTCGAACCGTGGCCGATATGGCGCACGACACCGTGCTGCGGCTTGCGCAGGTGCCGGGCATCATCGGCATCAAGGAAGCCACCGGCAACATCGAGCGCGCCCAGTGGCTGATCCGCGATCTGCCGAAGAGCTTCGCCGTGTATTCGGGCGACGACCCGACTGCTGTCGCACTCATGCTTTGCGGCGGCCAGGGCAACATCAGCGTGACCGCCAACGTGGCGCCGCGCAAGATGCACGAGCTGTGCGTGGCCGCGATCGCTGGCGACGTCAAGCGCGCGATGCAGCTGCAGTTCGAGCTGATGCCGCTGCACCGCCACCTTTTCGTCGAGCCCAATCCGATTCCCGTCAAATGGGCGATGGCGCGGCTCGGCCTGTGTGGCGGCGCGCTGCGGTTGCCACTGACCGAGCTCGACGAGGCCAGTCGCCCCGCGGTCGAAAGCGCATTGCGCGCCACCGGCCTGCTGAAAGACTGAATTCATCTTTACTCCCGCAGTTGGCGGTCGGCCGGCAACCTTTTGTCCGGAACCTGCTCTGAAACTGTGGTCGCTGCGACCCATCGATTTGATCGAACCCATTCCAACAAGGAAGAAGACGTTGAAGAACCTTTTTACGCGATTTGCACTGCTGGCCCTGGTGGCCAGTCTCGCGGCCTGCTCCGTGCTCGAGGGCGACAAGATCGACTACAAGAGTGCCGGCAAGGCGCCCAGCCTGGCGGTGCCGCCCGACCTGTCGCAGCTCTCGCGCGAAAACCGCTATGCGGTCCCCGGCGGTGCGGTTTCAGCCAACTCGTATCAGACCGGCATGGCCAACGCACCGGGTCTGCCGACTTCGGTCAACGTCATCGGTGACGTGCGCATGGAACGCTCCGGCACGCAGCGCTGGATCGTCGTCAACCGCACGCCCGAACAGCTTTGGGATCCGGTCAAGGACTTCTGGCAAGAGAGCGGTTTCCTGCTGACGACCGAGCAACGCAACGTCGGCATCATGGAAACCGACTGGGCCGAAAACCGCGCCAAGCTGCCGCAGGACATCATCCGCGGCACGCTCGGCAAGCTGGTCGATTCGGTCTACTCCACCGGCGAACTCGACCGTTTCCGCACGCGTCTGGAGCGCACACCGACCGGCACCGAGATTTTTGTTGCGCACCGCGGCATGGTCGAGGTCTACAGCACCCAGCGTCAGGATCAGACCGTGTGGCAGCCTCGTCCGGTCGACGCCGAACTTGAAACCGAATTTCTGCGTCGCCTGATGGTGAAGCTCGGCGTGTCGCAAGAGCAGTCGAAGGCACTGGCCGCAACGGCCGCGCCAGCAGCAACCGCGCGCATCGTGTCGGTCGCCGGCCAACCGACCGTGCAGATCAGCGAGGGCTTCGACCGCGCCTGGCGTCGTGTCGGCCTGGCACTCGACCGCACCGGCTTCACGGTCGAAGACCGCGATCGCAGCGCCGGCATCTACTTTGTCCGCTATGTGCCGCCGAACGCCAACAAGGAACCGGGCTTCTTCGCAAAGATCATCACTTTCGGGCAGTCCGGCAAAGCAGACGCACCGCTCAAGTTCCGCATTCTGGTCAAGAGCCAGGGCGAAGCCAGCACGGTGTCGGTCATGAACGACGCCGGCGCGCCCGAGACTTCGGCGAATGCGCAGCGCATCGTTCAGGTCATAGCGGACGATCTGAAATAAGGCGCGGGGCGATGCTGCGCTTCCGCAGTCTCGGCAGCGGGAGCACAGGCAACGCCACGCTGGTCGAGGCGACCAGCGCGGGACGCACCTCCAGGTTGCTGATCGACTGCGGTTTTGCGATGAGGCACCTCGATGCACGGCTGGCCCGCGCCGGCCTCGCTGCTGCCGATATCGATGCCGTGTTCATCACGCACGAACATGGCGACCACATTGGTTGCGTCCATACGCTGTCGCGACGCAATCGAATCCCGGTGTGGATGAGCGAAGGCACCTGGCTCGCTACCGGGGCGCGCGATTTCGAAGGCCGGCTGCACTTCGCGCTGGATGGCAATGACATCGCCGTTGGCGATATCCATGTCCAGCCGTTCACCGTGCCCCACGATGCCAAGGAGCCGCTTCAGCTGCGCTGCAGCGATGGCGCGCGGCATCTGGGTGTGCTGACCGATCTGGGCCACGCCACGCCGCATGTGATGCAAAGGCTGGTCGGTCTGCATGCCATGTTGCTCGAGTTCAACCACGACAGCGATCTGCTTGCCGACTCAGCCTATCCGCCTTTTCTGAAGCATCGTGTGGGTGGCAACTACGGCCATTTGTCGAACACTGCGGCGGCCGCCATCGCACACGCCGTTCATCACGACGGCTTGCGTCATGTTCTGGCAGCGCATCTGAGCGAGCAGAACAATCGGCCGGACATCGTGCGGCGCGTGCTGGCCGAAGCACTGGGCGCACAAGAGCACGAAATGCTCACGGCAACAGCAGCCGACGGCAGCGGCTGGCTCGACGTCTGAAGAAGCTGCATGCTTTGAATCGCCAACAAAAAAGCCGCCCCCAGGGCGGCTTTTTTGTGTCATGTGGCACCAGCGCGCCACATGCGTGCATCACTTAGGTGCAGCTGGATCGGTCGGCTTCGTCGGGTCGGTCGGCGTCATCGTCGACGTGTCCGCGGGTGCCGAAGCGGCGGGCGCCGGCGTTGCCGTTGCATCCGGTGCTGGTGTCGTTGCCGCAGGTGCCGCAGGCGGCGTCACCACAACGGGCGCCGGGGTGACGACAGCAGGCGCGGTGTCGTCTTTTTTACCGCAAGCGGTGAGTGCGGCGGCGGCCATCAGGGCGGCGATCAGAACTGTCTTCTTCATGGAAATTCCTTTGCGAGATTGGATATCGGTGAAGAAAATCATAGGGCCGCAAGCTTTCAAAAAGATGTCGATGCACCAATTCGGGCCATTGGCTTACAAGCCCAGGGTCGATGCTGGAAAGCCGGGCTTGCCCTGGCGCAAACATTCGTCCAAAAGTTCTCTCAACGCACCGCGCCGTTCCCGGTCACTGCCGCACACGCCCCGCCCCCGGTCGGTGTCGATGCGCTGCAGGAACCATGTGGGCGTCCAGATCGCGCTCGGCACCACGGGCGCCCCAGCGACGTTGCAGACACGGCACTCGATGATGTGACTCCAGGTCTGGCGCCATTGCACGAAGCGGGCGTGATGGCGGGCGAACACGTCGAAGCTCCTCGCCAGCACCACGCAACTTCGGCCGGTGGCGGACCAAGCTTGCAATGCCGCGATGGTCGATCGATCGCCCAAAGGCCAATCGGTGAAATCGGGATCGCTCAATACGATCTCGCGCCAGCCGTGCGCGGCTGCCGCATCGAGCGCGAGCCGCAAGCTGGATTCGAAGGCTTCGCGGCCGTCGAATGCGCCCTCGGGCAACCGGGGCAGTTCAGGCACGTCAATTGGCATGCAACCACCCCGCTTCGCACCAGTCGCCCAGCAGCGCCAAAGCATCGTCGCTGGCACGCGCCAGGTCCTTGGATTCGAGCGCGCGCTGATCCGCCAGCCGGCGCATCAAGGTCGCATCGCGGCCGCCGGCGCGGAAGCTCTCGCCATTGATGTACAGATGCCGCGTGTCGTACAACATGCGTGTGCGACGGTCGAGCGCGACCGACCGCATTTCGAGTGGCACGGCGCCGGCATCGAACCAGACGTTGGATTTGGGTTCGGTCATCGATTCGCCGAGCGCGCGATCGATGGCATCGACGTCGGTCAGCGCACGCTGTACCGCCTCGCGCGCAAAAGCCTGCAACGCAGCAGGCATGGCAGCGGGTGCATCGACCGCCGTTTGAGACGGGTCACGATAGTGGACTTGCGAGTTCGGCGGTGCGTCTTCGAGCTCGTCCGAACTCGCTTCGGCGATACGCGCGAGCAGATCGGCACCGAGGCCCGTCGCGGCCGGCGCCCTGAGTCCGATCGAATAAGTCATGCAGTCACCGCCGATGGCGACACCATCGTGCGCATAGCGCGGCGGCAGGTACAGCATGTCGCCGGCCTCCAGCACGAAGCTCGTCTCCGGCTCGAAGTTCTGCAGGATCTTGAGCGGCACGTCTGCTTGCAGCGACAGGTCACGCTGACGCCCGATCGACCAGCGCCGCTGGCCGCTGGCTTGCAGCAAAAACACGTCGTAGCTGTCGAAATGCGCGCCGACGCCACCGGTGTCGCTGGCATAGCTGATCATCAGGTCGTCCAGCCGCGCGTCGGGCAGGAAACGAAACGACTGCATCAAGGCATGCGCAGCGTCGCTGTGCAGGTCGACACCCTGCACCAGCAACGTCCAACCGGGCTTCTTGCGGGAGGGGAGACTGCGTTTGGCAAACGGTCCAGGGCGCAGTTTCCAGCCACCGGCAGCCTGCTGAATCAGCCGTGATTCGACGTCGTCCTGGCTCGCGAGCGCAAAGAGCGCATCGCGATCGACCGGGGGTTGAAAGCCGGGGATGGCCTGGCGCACGAGCAGCGGCTTCTTCTGCCAATGTCGTCGCATGAATTGCTGCGGGCTGAGTCCGCCGAGCAGCTGCAAGGGTCGAGTTGTCTCCATGGGAGAATTCTGCAATGGAAATCTCTGAACAATGTGTGGTCGGACTCACCTGGACCATGAAAGACACGCTGGGCGAAACGCTGGACGTGCTCGACGATCCGGTGGAGTTTCTGGTCGGTGGCGACGATCTGTTCGACGTCATCGAACAAGCGTTGCAAGGCCATGAGCCTGGCGCCAAGGTGCAACTGCAGATAGAGCCCGAGCAGGCTTTCGGCGACTTCAACGACCAGCTTCTTTTTCTGGAGCCGCGTGCGCTGTTCCCCAAGGAAATCGAAGAAGGCATGACCTTCGATGGCGCCGCGCTGCCCGCAGGCGTGAGCACCGAAATTCCCAAGGACGCGATCTACGTCGTCACCGAGGTCTACCCGGACCATGTCGTGCTCGACGGCAATCACCCGCTCGCCGGCATCGCGCTGCGGCTCGACATCACCGTGCGATCCGTGCGCGAAGCGACTGAAGACGAAGTTGGGCGCGGCACCGCCGGCACCAGCTTTTTCAAGCTGTCGCCGACCGCGCCTGGCAACGACTTGCTGCATTGAAGTGCCGTCGATTGCGCTGAAGCGTCTGCAACGAAGAAAGCCGGGCATGCCCGGCTTTGTTCGTTATGACAGCGCTTAGATCAGAAGCGCGAGATCTGCCCGTTGTCTATGCGGACGCGATCGCCGATACGCAGGTCACCCGGGCTGCCGACATCGAAAGCGCGATAGGCGCCGGTGTCGGTCTGGATCGACACGCGATAGCTTTCATAGACACGCGGACCGTTGTTGTTGGCTTCGATGCCGTTGCCCAGCAAGGCGCCACCGACGACGCCGAGAACGGTGGCTGCTGCGCGACCATTGCCCCGTCCGATCTGATTGCCGAGCACGCCGCCCACGACCCCACCGGCAACGGCTCCGCCCCCACTGGTCCCGGTGCCCGCGGTCTGGCTGCGCAAGACTTCGATGTTGGCGACGCGGCCGTATTCGACGTAAGGCGCAGGTGCTGCAACCGCATAGGGCTGCGGTGGTGCCTGGTAGGGATAGCGGCTGGTCTGATAGACCGGCGCAGGGGCCACACAGGCAGTGAGCGTGGCCAGTGCCAGCACCGAGGCACCCACCGACAGGAAACGTAAATTGGTCTTCATGGTCTGACTCCTCAAAAACGCGCAACGGCGCAACGACTTGACAGGTATTCAACGCATCGGCGGCCTGCGGCGCTGACGTGCAAACACATCTTGAAACTTCAGAGCCGGCAATGCGAGCGCGGTTCCAGTCTTTACCTGTGAGCGCGCAAGGCAACGGCGCGCAGGATCGCGCCTACAAAGATGTCGCAGCTTCGTCTGCAGTCAGCTTGCCGTCAGTGCTTCCCAGTCGACCCATAGCCGCCGACGCCGCGCTCCGTCGGCGCGAAGTCTGCGACAACCCTGAACTGCGCCTGCATCACCGGCACGATCACCAGTTGTGCCAGGCGCTCCATCGGCTGCAACACGAAGGGCGTGTCGCTGCGGTTCCAGGCGCTGATCTTCAGCTCGCCCTGGTAGTCGCTGTCGATCAGGCCCACGAGATTGCCGAGCACGATGCCATGCTTGTGACCCAGGCCCGAACGCGGAAGAATCAGCGCCGCGTAGCCCGCGTCGGCCAGGTGGATGGCAATGCCGGTGCCGACCAACTGCCAGGCGTTCGGTTCCAGCGTAATGGGCGCGTCCAGGCAGGCGCGCAGGTCGAGCCCGGCGCTCCCGGGCGTGGCGTACGTGGGCAGCGCATCGGCCATGCGCGAATCGAGTATGCGAACGTCGACCTTCACTTGTTTCGCCCCTGTTGCTGGTTCTGCCTGCGTGCTTGCTGCTGCTTGAGTGCCACGTCCTGCAGCATTTTTTGCCACTGCGCCGCACCCTGCGGCAGCTTGAGGCCACGCAACTTGAAGGCGACCCAGAGACCGCCCGCGAACAGGGCGATCAGCACGGCGATCGGCACGCCCGCCTGCCACATCAACAACAGGGCAAGGAAGCCGATCGCGCTCGCGACCTTGGCCACCATGGCGCCGGTCGGCGAGATTACGGAACCGGTCGGCACGTCGCCGTTGGAAGAGATGCGCCGTTGCGCTGCCGCTGCGGCGGCTGCCGATGCGCCGGAAGCCGTGGCCGATCCCGATGCCGATCCCGCTGCGTAGGTTTCCGAGTGCGGCGTCATGCCGACATCCAACCCATGCTCACCCTCCTGGTGCGGCCGCTTGGGCAAGGCGGACTGCGCCGTCAGCCGCTCGACATAGCTGGCGAAGTCGCCGTTGGGCGGCGTGTTCCATTCAGGGTTCATCGTTTGCTCCAGGCCGGCAGGCGCGCCGCGATTTCAGTGACAAGCTCGCGCGCCAAGGTGAGCTTGGGTGCGCGCGGCAGTTCGCGCACGCCGTCGGCGTCGACCAGCAGCAAGGCGTTGTCGTCCTGCCCGAAGGTCAGCGGTCCGATATTGCCGACCAGCAGCGGAATGCCCTTGCGCTCCCGCTTGGCCTTGGCATGTTCAACGAGGTTTTCGCTTTCGGCCGCGAAGCCGACGCAAAACAACTTGCCGCCTTGCGCCCGCGCACTTTGCGCGACGGTCAGCAGGATGTCGGTGTTCTCGACGAAGTTCAATACCGGTGGTTGGCCGGAGCCGTCCTTCTTGATCTTGTGTTCGCTGTGCGCGGCAGGCCGCCAATCGGCCACTGCGGCCGTGGCAACGAACACCGTGGCGCGCTGCGCCGCGGCCACAGTGGCATCGAGCATTTCGGCGGCCGAAGTGACGTCGATGCGAGTGACGCCGCGCGGTGTCGGCAAGTGCACCGGGCCTGCGACGAGCGTCACTTCGGCACCGGCGTCGCGCGCCGCGCGGGCGATCGAAAAACCCATCTTTCCCGACGAGTGATTGGTGATGCCGCGGATCGGGTCGAGCGCTTCGAAGGTCGGACCGGCCGTCACCAGCACATGCTGGCCGGCCATCAATTTCGGCTGAAAGAACGCGGTCACGTCGTCCAGCAATTGCGCAGGCTCCAGCATGCGACCGTCTCCCGTTTCGCCGCAGGCCTGCCAACCGCTGCCCACACCCAGCACGTGCGCGCCATCGGCGGCCACCTGCATCAGGTTGCGCTGGGTGGCCGGGTGCGACCACATCTCGCGGTTCATGGCCGGCGCGATCAGCAGGGGCACGCGATCGATCGGACGCGCCAAACACAACAGACTCAGCAATTCGTCCGAGCGACCCTGCACCAGTCGCGCGATGAAGTCGGCACTGGCCGGCGCCAGGACGATGGCATCGGCCTCACGGCTCAGATTGATGTGCGGCATGGCGTTGGGCTCGCGCGCGTCCCACTGCGAGCCGTACACCGTGCGGCCCGACAGCGCCTGCATCGTCACAGGCGTGATGAACTGCTCTGCCGCCTCGGTCATGACCACCTGCACCGTGGCACCCGCCTTGATGAAAAGACGGCAGAGTTCAGCAGATTTGTAGCAGGCGATGCCACCCGTGAGCCCGAGGAGGATGTGCTTGCCGAAAAGATCTTGCATGAGGTGCTACTCGAGGTGCCGCAGAGAGTGAATCAGGGAAGTTTAAGTGGCCGCACCTATAATCCCAATTTCCCACTGCCCGGGCGCAAAGCCCGGTAATGGCATGACCAAATTTGTCTTCGTCACTGGTGGTGTGGTGTCTTCCCTCGGCAAGGGAATCGCCTCCGCCTCGCTCGCCGCGATTCTCGAATCGCGGGGCCTCAAAGTCACCCTCATCAAGCTCGATCCGTACATCAATGTCGACCCCGGCACGATGTCGCCTTTTCAACACGGCGAAGTGTTCGTCACCGACGACGGGGCCGAAACCGACCTCGACCTCGGCCACTACGAGCGCTTCATCAACACGCGGATGCGCAAGGCCAACAACTTCACCACCGGCCAGATCTACAAGAGCGTGCTTGAAAAAGAACGCCGCGGCGACTACCTCGGAAAGACGGTGCAGGTGATCCCGCACATCACCAACGAGATTCAGGAATACGTGAAGCGCGGCGCCGGCATCGGCACCGCCCATGAAGTCGACGTGGCCATCGTGGAAATCGGCGGCACCGTGGGCGACATCGAGTCGTTGCCGTTCCTGGAAGCGGTGCGCCAGATGAGCCTGCGCATGGGCCCGAACAACACCGCCTTCGTGCATCTTTCGTACGTGCCGTGGATCGCCGCGGCCGGCGAACTCAAGACCAAGCCGACGCAGCACACCGCCAAGGAACTGCGCGCCATCGGCATCCAGGCCGATGCGCTCATCTGTCGCGCAGACCGACCCATTCCGAACGACGAGCGCGCCAAGATCTCGCTGTTCTCCAACGTCGCCGAGTGGGGCGTCATTTCGATGTGGGACGTCGACACCATCTACAAGGTGCCGCGCATGCTGCACGAGCAAGGTCTCGACGGCCTGATCTGCGACAAGCTACGGCTGAACACGCCGCCCGCCAAGCTCAAGCGCTGGGACGATCTGGTCTACGAAGTCGAGCATCCGCAGCACGAAGTGACCATTGCGATGGTCGGCAAATACGTCGAGCTGTCGGACAGCTACAAGTCGCTGAACGAAGCGCTTCGCCATGCCGGCATGAAGAACCATGCCCGGGTGAAGATCGATTACATCGACTCCGAAACCATCACGCCGCAAGACGTGGCTCGGCTCGCCAAATACGACGCCATCCTGGTGCCGGGCGGCTTCGGTCAACGCGGTGTCGAAGGCAAGATTTCAGCGGCCCGCTTCGCCCGCGAAACCAAGGTGCCGTACCTTGGCATCTGTCTGGGCATGCAGGTCGCGACCATCGAATACGCGCGCAATGTGGCCGGCCTCAAGAACGCCAACAGCACCGAGTTCGACCCCGGCACGCCCTGCCCCGTCATCGCGCTCATCACCGAGTGGAAGGACACCGATGGCACGGTCAAGACGCGCGACGAAAAGTCCGACCTCGGCGGCACCATGCGCCTCGGCGCACAAAGCTCCGACGTCGCGCCGAACACGCTGGCGCACAGCATCTACGGCGACGTCGTCACCGAGCGCCATCGGCATCGCTATGAAGCCAACGTCAACTTCCTGGACGACCTGCGCCGCGCGGGTCTGGTCATTTCTGCATTGACGCAACGTGAACACCTGACCGAGATCGTTGAACTGCCGCAAGACGTGCATCCCTGGTTCATCGGCGTGCAGTTCCACCCCGAGTTCAAGTCGACGCCGTGGGGCGGCCACCCGCTGTTCAACGCGTTCATCAAGGCTGCGCTCGAACACCAGGCCGCTGGCCAGGGCACCAAGCCGCTGATGAAGGTCGTGGCATGAAGGTGACGCGTCAACATCGCGGTCCGAAGGAACTCTCATGAAACTTTGCGGATTTGACATCGGCCTCGACAAGCCGTTCTTTCTCATCGCCGGCCCGTGCGTGATCGAGTCGGAGCAGTTGCAGATGGACACCGCCGGTACGCTGAAGGAAATTACCCAGGCGCTGGGCATTCCGTTCATCTTCAAGAGCAGCTTCGACAAGGCGAATCGCTCGTCCGGCACCACCTTTCGTGGTCCGGGCCGTGACAAGGGCCTCGAGATCCTTGCCAAGGTGCGGCGCGATCTCGGTATTCCGGTGCTGACCGACGTGCACACCAACGACGACATCGTCGAAGCCGCCAAGGTGGTCGACGTGCTGCAGACGCCCGCGTTCCTATGCCGCCAGACCGACTTCATCCGCGCGGTCGCCCAGTCGGGCAAGCCGGTGAACATCAAGAAGGGCCAGTTCCTCGCGCCGCACGACATGAAGAACGTGATCGACAAGGCGCGCGCCGCGGCCAGGGAAATCGGCCTCGACGAAGACAGCTTCATGGCCTGCGAACGCGGCGCCAGCTTCGGCTACAACAACCTGGTGTCGGACATGCGGTCGCTCGCCATCATGCGTGAGACGCAGGCGCCTGTCGTCTTCGATGCCACGCACTCGGTACAGTTGCCGGGCGGCCAGGGTACGAGTTCGGGCGGCCAACGCGAAATGGTCCCGGTGCTGGCGCGTGCCGCCATCGCGGTCGGCGTTGCGGGCGTGTTCATGGAAACGCATCCCGACCCCGCCAAGGCATTGAGCGATGGTCCCAACGCGGTGCCGCTGAAGCACATGAAAGCGTTGCTCGAGACGCTGCTGGCGCTCGATGCGGTCACCAAGAAAAACGGTTATCTGGAAGACAGGTTTCAAGCATGAGCGGCTATGTCATTGCGCATGTCGAGGTCACGAACCCGACGCAGTACGAAGAGTACAAAAAGTGGTCGAGCGCGGCCATGCAGGCGAGCGGCGCTGAGGTCTGCATTCGCGGTGGCCAGATCGCCGTACTCGAAGGCGACTGGGCTCCGACCCGGGTGGTGCTGCTCAAGTTCCCGACCTTCGAGCAGGCCAAGGCGTTCTATGACACGCCTGAATATCTGAAGGCGAGAGAAGCCCGTGCCGGTGCCGCCGTCATGCGCATGATCGCGGTCGAAGGCGTGTAGATTTCCATCGCCTCCCCGCGACTCTTCTCGACTCCTGCCCAATTTTTCAACTTCATCCTCCAATAAAAAATCATGAGTGCAATCGTTGACATCGTCGGCCGCGAAATTCTCGACAGCCGCGGCAATCCCACCGTCGAATGCGACGTGCTGCTTGAGAGCGGGACCATGGGCCGCGCGGCCGTGCCTTCGGGCGCGTCGACCGGCTCGCGCGAGGCCATCGAACTGCGAGACGGCGACAAGGGCCGTTACGGCGGCAAGGGCGTGCTGAAGGCGGTCGAGAACATCAACACCGAGATCTCCGAGGCCGTGCTCGGCCTGGACGCGACCGAACAGGCCTTTCTGGACCGCACGCTGAACGACCTCGACGGCACCGACAACAAGGCGCGCCTGGGTGCCAACGCCACGCTGGCCGTGTCGATGGCGGTGGCACGCGCCGCAGCCGAAGAGTCGGGCCTGCCGCTGTACCGCTACTTCGGCGGCATGGGCGGCATGCAGTTGCCGGTGCCGATGATGAACGTCATCAACGGCGGCGCCCATGCCAACAACAGCCTGGACATCCAGGAGTTCATGATCATTCCGGTCGGCGCCAAGAGCTTCCGCGAAGCGGTCCGCTACGGCGCAGAAACCTTCCATGCATTGAAGAAGATCCTGGGCGACCGCGGCATCAGCACGGCAGTGGGCGACGAAGGCGGCTTTGCGCCGAGCGTCGCCAGCCATGAAGAAGCCATCCTGCTCATCCTCGAAGCCATCGACAAGGCCGGCTACGTGGCCGGCGAGCAGATTGCGCTCGGCCTCGACTGCGCAGCCAGCGAGTTCTACAAGGACGGCAAGTACGTGCTCGGCGCAGAGAACCTCACGCTGTCGCCTGAGAACTGGACCGACATGCTGGCAACGTGGGTCGACAAGTACCCGATCATCAGCATCGAAGACGGCATGCACGAAGGCGACTGGGACGGCTGGAAGCACCTGACCGAACGCCTCGGCAAGCGCGTGCAACTGGTCGGCGACGACCTGTTCGTCACCAACACCAAGATCCTGCAGGAAGGCATCGACAAGGGCATCGCCAACTCGATCCTCATCAAGATCAACCAGATCGGCACGCTGACAGAGACCTTCGCAGCGATCGAGATGGCGAAGCGCGCGGGTTACACGGCCGTCATCTCGCACCGCTCGGGCGAGACCGAAGACTCGACCATCGCCGACATCGCCGTGGGCACCAACGCCGGCCAGATCAAGACGGGTTCGCTCTCGCGCTCCGACCGCACCGCCAAGTACAACCAGCTGCTGCGCATCGAAGAAGACCTGGGCGACGTCGCCAGCTACCCCGGCCGCGGCGCCTTCTACAACCTGAAGTAAGCAGGTTCACGAGGCATGCGCTCACGCATCGTTCCCATCGTGCTGGTGCTGCTGCTTGCCGTTCTCCAATGGCAGCTGTGGACGGGCCGCGGGAGCGTGCGCGATGTAGCGCAACTGCGCGAGAAGCTCGTGACCCAGCAGGAGGCCAACGCACGCGCCTCGCTTGCCAACGAGCGGCTGTCTTCCGAAGTCAACGACCTGAAGGAAGGCCTTGAAATGGTCGAAGAGCGTGCCCGTGCCGAGCTCGGCATGGTGAAGCCGAACGAAGTGTTCGTGCAGATGACGCACTGACCTCCGGCCCAGCCTGCGAACTGCCAGACCACCGATGCCGGAGTTCTTCTCGGCCCCCGCCTTCGTGCTGTGGGGCGCACCGACCACCTGGCTCGAAGTGCTCGCCGCGGCGCTGGCGCTGGCCATGGTGGGTTGCAACATGCGCGAAATCCATTGGGGCTGGCCGCTCGCGATCGTCAGCTCGCTGCTCTACGTGTTCGTCTTTGCCGAAGCGCGCATCTACGGCGACGCTTCTTTGCAGGTCTTCTTCGCCATCGTCGCGCTCTGGGGCTGGTTCCAGTGGCTGCGCGGCCACCGCGCCGACGGCAGCGCGCTGCAGGTGAGTCGCCTGACGCTGCGCGGGGCGTTGTGGGCATTGGCCGCCTGCGCCGTGGCGTGGCCGCTCGTCGCGCTTTTCCTGATTCGATTCACCAACAGCGACGTGCCGTGGTTCGACGGCTTTGCGACCGGGCTCAGCCTGGTCGGGCAGTATCTGCTCGGCCGCAAGTTCATCGAGAACTGGGTGGTGTGGCTGGCCGTCAATGCCGTCAGCGTCGGTCTCTTCGTCCACAAGGGTTTGTGGCTGACGGTCGTTCTCTATGCGGTTTTCGCGTTGCTCAGCGTCGCCGGGTACCTTGCCTGGCGCCAGCGGCTGCGCCCTGTCGCACCCTCGGCAGAACCGGCATTGTCGAAAGCATGACGCCATCGTTGCCCATCGGCTGCGTGATCGCCGTGCTCGGCGCCGAGAGCACGGGCAAGACCGAACTGGCGCGCGCCCTCGCCCAACGCCTGAACGACCGCGGCACGGTGA
This sequence comes from uncultured Variovorax sp., assembly GCA_964242015.1. Lineage (GTDB taxonomy): Bacteria > Pseudomonadota > Gammaproteobacteria > Burkholderiales > Burkholderiaceae_C > Variovorax. Next base: position 35,339 of record CAXTCC010000003.1, on the reverse strand, counting down.
CCACGCTGGTCGGCGAATACCTGCGCGAATGGTGCGACCGCGAAGGCCGAACGCCGCGGCCCGACGAACAGGCCGCCATTGCCGACGAGCAAACACGCCGCATCGACGCCGCGGCGTCCCGCAGCGTCGTCGTGGCCGACACCACGGCCGTGATGACCGCGGTATACAGCGACATGCTGTTCGAGGACACCGCGCTCTTCGCCTCCGCGCTTGCAGCGCAACGGCGCTGCGCCATCACCCTGCTCACCGCACTCGACCTGCCGTGGGTGGCCGATGGCCTGCAACGCGACGGCCCGCAGGTGCAGGAGCCGGTAGACGCCCGCGTGCGCGCGGCGCTGGCGGGTGCGAACGTGTCCTTCACCGTCGTCCACGGCCGCGGGCCCGAACGGCTCGCCAATGCGTGGAACGCGATCAATTCGATTGCGGAGCAGGCAGGCAGCGAAGGCCGCCGCCGCGGTGACTCGTTCGAAAAAGGCGACGACCAGAAAAACGCCGGAGCGGCCTGGACGTGGCCCTGCGATAAGTGCTCCGATCCTGCTTGCGAGCATCGGTTGTTCAGCGATTTGATGGCGGATCGCTCAGCGGCCCGCCCGGGGCTGTGATGACAAGTGTGCGACGCCGCCGCTCGACCGGCGCGTGGACGGGTGCCGTTGCCATCGCGCTGCTGTGCATTTTCGCGGGTATGGCACGACCCGCTTTCGCGACCGGCGATGTCATCGCGATCGACGTGGCGAGCCAGGTCACGCCGACGACCTGCGCCGAAGAAGACAACGTCTCCCTGAGGCTGAGTGGCATCAATGTCGCGCGCTTCACCGTCGAGGCGCTGCCGCCCCCGTATCTCGCATCGCTGCAGGCCGATCGTTCCGCATCCGACTTTTCAGGATGCAATTTCAATGGCGGCGTGCACCCGACCGACCCGCGCCATGCATTCAAACCCGCAACCCGCGTGCTGTTCGATGGCGCGCAGTGGCGCATCGTCGGCATCACGCAGGCGAGCTTTTGGCGACCGCAGCGGGTGCCGGTGACGATCGGGTCGCGCACCTTTCGCGGCATCCATCTGCTGCAGGTGTTCAAGAAGGTCGATGGCAAGGCGCGCGAGGTGGCGGTGCTGTATCCATCGGACGGCAACTGGCGCATCAAGCCGTTGCCGGAAGCGCGCTTCGGCGACGGTGCCTACGGCTCGTCGATGCTCATCGGGCCGATCGAGACACGTCAGCGCCCGCTGGTCGACATCGCGTCCATCACGGTGACGACGCTGCCGCTCGCGCTGCAACTGAACTTCAAGTCGGGTGGCTCTGCGACGGTCGCCATCGGCGAGGTCAGTACGGCGCGCACCGCGCTCGATGTGAAACTCACGACGCCACCGTCGTTGAGCTCACAGCCGCGCAGCCGACGCCCGTTCGCCATGGTGCGCTCGATGTATGTCGCGACGGACAACGCCGATGTGAGCGAGGTGACCTGGCGGACCCCCGGCGATATGTCGGTGCGAACCGAGGCGCTGCCCGACGTGACCACGCTGCAAGCCAGGCAAGTGCGCTTCGGCCGGAGCGTGCCCTCGCGACACAACAGCAGCGCACCCGACCTGCGCTTCAGCAACATCAGGAACTAATGCGCTTTGCAGCGCGCGGCAGAGGGCCCTACTGCACCACCGGACTGGCCGGCAACTGATCCCCCGGCTCCCGAAAAATCTGCGCTGCATCGACCGCATCGAAACGGTATTGCTTGCCGCAAAAGTCGCAGCCGACCTCGATGTCGCCGCGCTCGGCCAGGATGCTGTCGGCCTCTTCGACACCCAGGCTGCGAATCATGTTGGCCACACGCTCGCGCCCGCAGGTGCACGCGAAATGCGGACCGAGCAAGCCCTCTTGCGGCTCGAACCGCAGCAGTCTTTCTTCCCAGAACAGGCGCCGCAGGATGGTGTCGACGTCGAGCGTCAGCAGCTCGTCGCGCGTCAGGCTCGACGCCAGGATCGAGATGCGGTTGTAGTCCTCGTTCAGGCCGATCTGGTCTTCGTTGGACTGATCGTGGTCGCGCTCGGAGGTACCCTTGTTCTGGCCTTCGAGATTGCCCTCGCCCTTCACCGGCAGCCGCTGGATCAGCAAACCCGCCGCCACCTTGTCGTCCGCCGCCAGCACCAGCGTGGTGTCGAGCTGCTCGCTCTGCAGCATGTAGTGCTGCAGCACGTCGCTCAGCTTGTCGAGCTTTTCATACTGGTCGCCGAAGAGCGGCACCACGCCCTGATACGGCTGCTGGCCCGGCACCCGGTTCTTGGGATCGAGCGTGATGGCGCATCGGCCCTTGTTGCTGACATTGACCATGTCGGGCAAGCGCGCGTCGGCCGCGACCTCGCCGACGACCTTGGCGGTCGCGCGCAAGCTCAAGTCGGGCTTGACCTCGGCCACTGCGATCTTGACCGGCCCGTCGCCGAAGATCTGCAGGATCAAGGCGCCGTTGAACTTGATGTTCGACTGCATCAGCGTGGCCGCGGCCGTCATCTCGCCGAGCAACTCCGCCACCGGCGGCGGGTAGGCGCCGGTCGCCGAGTTGCCAGCGCGGCGCGCCAGGATTTCCTGCCATGAATCGGTCAGGCGCACGATCATGCCGCGCACCGGCATGCCGTCGAACAGGAACTTGTGCAACTCGCTCAAAACGCTCTTCTTTCCGACGCCGTCAGGCGATCTTCTTGAGGCCCTTCGCATAGCGACGGGCGTTGTCTACATAGTGCTCGGCGCTCTGCCGGAGCTTGGCGGCCGCCGCGTCGTCCAGCGTACGAACCACCTTGGCCGGCGAGCCGATGATGAGCGAGTTGTCCGGAAACTCCTTGCCCTCCGTCACCACGCTGCCGGCACCAACGATCGAGTTGCGGCCGATCTTCGCGTTATTCAAGATCACCGCCTGAATGCCGATGAGCGAGTTGTCGCCGACGGTGCAGCCATGCAGCATGACCTGATGGCCGATCGTCACGTTGTCGCCGATCGTCGTGGGCGAGCCGTGGTCGCTGTGCACTACCGAGAGATCCTGCACGTTGCTGTTGCGCCCGATGGTCAGCGTCTCGTTGTCGCCACGCAGCACGGCGCCGAACCAGATGCTGGCGTCTTCGCCCAGCACCACGTTGCCGATCACTTCGGCGCTGTCGGCGACCCAGGCGCCCGGAGCCAGTGTCGGCGCCACGCCGTCGAGTTCATAGAGGGCCATCGCGGGTCTCCTGAGGTCAAAAACTAGAATTGTAGGGATGCACATCCGATCGAGCGCGCTGGCCGCGCTGCGCCTTGCCGACCCGGAACAGAAGGTGGCGGCGACGCGCGCGCTGGCGGCGGTTGTGGCGGGCCACGAGGAATCTCTTTCACTCGATTTCGACGGCGGCATGGCGAGCGCCGAAACAGGCGTCCCGGGACGGCCCGAACGCCCGCTTCGTGTCTCTGCGATGGATGTCGGAAGACGCTCGCCCTTCACCACCGAAGGCCGCGCCGCACTCATCCATTCGATCTGCCATATCGAGTTCAACGCGATCAACCTCGCGCTCGATGCCATCTGGCGCTTCGACGGCATGCCCGAAGCGTATTACCGCGACTGGCTGCGGGTCGCCGACGAAGAGGCGCAGCACTTCACGCTGCTGCATGCGCATCTGCAAACGATGGGCTGGCGCTACGGCGACTTCACCGGCCACGATGGCCTCTGGGCGATGTGCGAGAAAACGAAGAACGACGTGGTCGGTCGCATGGCGCTGGTGCCGCGAACACTGGAGGCGCGCGGGCTCGACGCCACGCCGCTGATCCAGGCCAAGCTGCGCCGGGTGAACACGCCTGATGCGCTGGGCGCGATCGCGATCCTCGACATCATCCTGCGCGACGAAGTGGGCCATGTCGCCATCGGCAATCGCTGGTACCGCTGGCTGTGCGAACGAGACGGGCTCGACCCGATCGCGCACTACCGGGTGTTGTATCGCCAGCACGAGGCGCCGCGCCTGCGGGCGCCGTTCAACCTGGAAGCGCGAGCGCTCGCCGGCTTCACGGACGAAGAACTGAAGGCACTCGATGAGCCGGATGCCCGGGCGCGCACCTGAGGCCCAGCAGCTTAAGCCGGCCGCCTCGACACCACCATCTTCGGGCTGAAGCGCTGCAGCACGTCGCCATGCTGGTTGAAAGTTTCGCAGCGCATCAGGACCATGCCGCGCGTCGGCTGCGAGCGCGACGGAATGATCTCCATCACTTCGGCCTCTACATGCAGCACGTCACCGGGCCGCGTCGGCTTCGGCCACTGGATCTCTCCGCCGGACCCGATGATGCCGTCGGCCAGTGGAATGCAACTGGTCACCAGCAGATTCATGGTGATCGACGCGGTATGCCATCCGCTCGCCGCGAGACCCTTGAAGAAGGTGGCTTCGGCAGCCTCGGGGTCGGTGTGGAACGGCTGGGGATCGAAGCGCGTCGCAAAGTCGACGATCTGCTTCGCATCGAGCGGGTGCTCGGCGCTCACGAAGCGATCGCCGACGGCGAGGTCTTCAAGATAGAGCTGACGCTTCACGCCGCGTGCATCGGTGAATCCGGCCATAGTGTTCTCCTGTTGATGGATCGCTAATCCGCCTTGATGGCCGCCGCCCGGATGATCCGGCCATCGGCTTCGTACTCCGCCGCGATGGCGTCGGCAAAGTCCGATGCGCTGCCGCCGGTCGGCACGTTGCCGGTGCCGACGAGCCTGGCACGCACGTCCGGGCTGGCGAGCGCCTTGTTGATCTCGATGTTGTAGCGCGTCACCAGCAGATCCGGCGTGCCGGCGGGTGCGAAGAAGCCGAAGCGCGACGACATGTTGGCCGCCGGAAAACCGAGTTCGGCCAGCGTCGGCACTTGCGGCAGCGACTCCAGCCGCGCCGGCGCACCGACGGCCAGCGGCCGCAACTTGCCCGACTGGATAAACGGCGTCATCAGCGGCCCGGCGTTGATCGACAGGATTTCGAACTGCCCGCTGATCGCGTCGTTGATCTGCTGGCCGCCGCCCTTGTACGGCACGTGCGTGACATCGAATTTGCCGTCGGCGCGCAACTGCTCCAGCATGATGTGGCCGAGCGACGCTTGACCCGAGGTGGCCCAGCGCACCGCGCCCGGCCGGGCTCGCGCATCCTCCAGCAAGGTCTGGAAATTTCGGGTCGCGGTCGCCGAGGTCGCCAGCAGCACGACGGGCGAAACCATCACGCTCGCAACCGGCAGCACGTCCTTGCGCGCGTCGTAGGGCACCTTGCCGAGGTGCGGGCTCAACACCAGCGGACTGATGGCTGAAAAGCCCAGCGTCGCGCCGTCGGGCGTTGCCTTGGCGACGGCGTCCATGCCAATGGTGCCGCTGGCGCCGGCCCGGTTTTCGACGATGACAGCACAACCGAGCTGAACTGCCAGCTTGTCTGCCAAGGCCCGCGCGATCACGTCGCCGACACCGCCTGCAGGGTAGGCGACGACGATGCGCAAGGTGCGGGGCAGCACCTGCGCGACCGCCGCACCGATGCTGCCCAGAAGCGCCGCTCCTGCAGCGGCGCCGAGCACGCGCCGTCGCGTGAAATGGATATTTGACTTCGAGAGCAGGACGCTCGGCACTTTCATACTGTCGCTTTCATACTGACAAGATTCATCGTCCGGAGGGTTGTCATGAGGGTGGGCAAATACATTGTCACGCCGCGCGCCATCGAAGCGGACGAGCGGGTTTTTCTCGGCGCCGTCGAGTTGCTGTGGGACGAAGACGACTCGACGTGGGAGACCGAAGTCTATTTTCATCGGCGCTTCAGCATCGAGGCCGAGGCGCTGCAGCACGCGGTGCATGAGATCAGGGCGCGCGTGGCAGACGGGCGTCTGTAGCGTCGACCGACGTCGCTGCGTCTCGCAGCGCCAACGCGTTGCCGGTCGCCTCGCCGCCCGCGGTGTTGTCCAGCACGCACCAGCATTCGGCGCCTTCTTGCTGCGCCTGGATCAACCGCTCGCCGAGTCGACCGAGCCAGGCATCGTCATATGCGGACCAATAGCGCCGCGGCGACCCATGCAGCCGCAGATAGACCAGCCCCGGCCAGCCTCCCGGCGCAACCGCGTCGTGAAGTACCGGGTCAGCCAGCACGCGCGCGACCTTGAAACGCACGAGCATCTGGTCGGCCACCGGCGCGAACCATTCCGCATGGCGCGGCTCCAGCGCCAGCGGGCCGGCATAGCGGTCGCGTAGGGCAGCCAGAAAACGATCTACCACTGCAGCGTCGAAGCCGAGCTTCGGCGGCAGCTGGATCAGCAGGCAACCGAGCTTGTCGCCGAGCCCCAGGACTTGCGCCAGAAATTCGTCGAACGGCGGCATCGCATCGACCAGCTTCCGTTCGTGCGTGATGCTCTGCGGCAGCTTGACGGCAAAGCGAAAGCCATGCGGCGTGCTGGCAGCCCATCGCTCGTAGGTCTCGCGCCGATGCGGACGGTAGAACGAGGTGTCGATCTCGACGGCAGTGAAGCGCGCCGCGTACCGCTCCAGGTGCGACCCCTCGGCCGGAAAGTGCGGCCATTGCGCCCGCGGCAAGCTCCAGCCGGCACAGCCGATGCGCAGCGCCACGGGCCCGCCGCCGGCTCCGACGTCAGCCGCGGGGGTGGTGCTGCCCATGCAACTGCTTCAGCCGCTCGCGCGCCACGTGCGTGTAGATCGTCGTGGTCGAAATGTCCGCATGGCCGAGCAGCATCTGCACCGCCCGCAGATCGGCCCCATGGTTCAGCAGGTGCGTGGCGAAGGCGTGGCGCAGCGTATGGGGCGACAACGGTGCGTGGATGCCGGCGGCGGTCGCCTGTTTCTTGACGATGATCCAGAACATGACGCGCGTCATGCCGGCACCGCGCGCCGTCACGAAGAGGTCCGGCGTTTGCTGTCCGTCGAGGATCAGCGGGCGGGACTCTTTCAGATAGCGCTCGATCCAGCGCCGCGCCTCGCCGCCGAACGGCACCAGCCGCTCCTTATTGCCCTTGCCCAGCACGCGCAGCACGCCGTCGTTCAGGCTCATGTCGATCGCCTTCAGCGCCACCAGCTCGCTCACGCGCAGGCCGCTGGCGTACATCAGTTCCAGCATGGCGCGGTCGCGCAGGCCGAGCGGCGTATCGACGTCCGGCGCGCCGAGCAGGTCGTCGACCTGCTTTTCCGACAGCGTCTTGGGCACGCGCATGGCCTGCCGCGCCGGCACCAGCCGCAACGTCGGATCGGCGGCGATGCGACGTTCGCGCAGCGCCCAGCGGTAGTAGCGCTTGAAGACGGTCAGGCGGCGGTTGGCGGATGTCGCCTTGCCTTTGTCGGCCAGCTTGGCGCCCATGTAAGCCTGCAAGTCGTGCTCGCGCACCGCGTCGAGTGCGCTGCTGCTGGTATGGATGCTCTTGCTCCGTGCGGCGAGCCAGCGCGCGAACGACTCGAGATCCTGTCGGTAAGCCGCGAGCGTGTTCTTCGCGAGCCCGTGCTCCAGCCACAACGCGTCGATGAACTCGTCGATCTCCGGGGTTTCAACGACAGGAGTCTCGTCTTGCAGCGCGGTCATAGGCTGCAAGATACCGCACAACAGCCGCCGCTCGCGATCAATCGAGCGTCAGCTTCTGCTTGACGACGACTTGCTTGTAGACCTCGAATTCGGCCTTGATCTGCGCTGCGAACTGCTCGGGCGTGTTGGCGACGATGAGCGAGCCGGTGTCTTCGATGCGCTTGCGCACGGCGGGATCTTCGACCGACTTCTTCACGCCTGCAGCGACCTTGTCGACCACGTCTTTCGGCAGGTTCTTCGGGCCGAGGATGCCGTAGTACGCCATGCGGTTCACCGGCTCGAGCCCGACCTCCTTGAAGGTCGGCACGTTGGGCAAGTCCTTCAGGCGCTGCGGTGCCGACACCACGATCGGCACCAGCTGGCCGCTCTTGATGAAAGGCAAGGCCGAAGGAATGTTGTCGAACATGATCGCCACCTGGCCGGCCACCACGTCGTTGAGTGCCGGGCCGGCGCCGCGGTACGGGATGTGCGTGACGAAGGTGTTCGTCAGGCTCTTGTACAGCTCCATCAGCAGATGGCCGATGCCGCCGGTGCCCGACGATGCATACGAATACTTGCCCGGGTTCTTCTTGAGCTCCGCCACGAACTCGGCGTAGTTCTTCGCCGGAAACTTGGGGTTGACCGCGATGATGTTCGGCGTTGCCGCGATGTTGGTGATCGGCGTGAAGTCGTTGATGGGGTCGTACGGCGTCTTGGGATTGATCGCAGGATTGGCCGCCGTGCTCGACACCGTGGCGACGCCCAGCTTGTAGCCGTCGGGCGCGGCGCGCGCGGTTTCGGCCGCACCCACGATGCCGCCGCCGCCGGCGCGATTGATGACCACCACCGGCTGGCCCAGCGCCTTGCCGAGCGGCTCTGAAATGACGCGCGCCACGATGTCGGTGGTGCCACCGGGTGCAAAAGGCACGCTCAACTCGATCGGCTTGGTCGGGTAGCCCTGTGCCGCGGCGGGCGAAGCGAGCGTGGCGGCGAGCACGGCAAGTCCGGTGGCTTCGGCAAGACGGACAAAAGTGCTCATTGGGCGGCAAGGCATCGGCAAAGCTCCTGGTGGTCGTGAACAAACGAAGAACAGAAAGGGAAGCGAAATGCTACCGGGATGCCGGCGTCCCCAGTGCTGTGGAATACCCCGCAAACGCGGGATTCAGACGGAAGGCGAGCCTTGTGCCAGCGCCCACTCGACGTGCTCCCGCACCAGCGCACTCGGATGCGATGCACGCGTCGCAAGCGCTGCTTGGGCCTGAACATCACCGGCGCGCCAGGCATTGCCCAACGCGACCGCGATGTTGCGCAGCCAGCGCTCATGGCCGATGCGGCGAATCGGACCGCCCTCGGTGAAGCGCAGGAAATCGGCCTCGGTCCATGCGAACAGCGGCGACAGATGCTGGCCGCTCAAGCCCTCACGTTCGTCGAAATCGGGCAACGCGCTCTTCTTGGCGAACTTGTTCCAGGGGCAGATCAGCTGGCAATCGTCACAGCCGTAGATGCGGTTGCCGATGGCCGCACGCAGCTCGACCGGAATCGACCCGGCGTGCTCGATCGTCAGGTACGAGATGCAGCGCCGCGCATCGAGCCGATGCGGCGCGACGATCGCCTGCGTCGGACAGATGTCGATGCAAGCACTGCAGCTGCCGCAGTGCGCGGTGACGGGCTCGCTCGGCGGCAGCGCGACGTCGACATAAATCTCGCCAAGGAAGAACATCGAGCCCGCGTCGCGGTCCAGCACCAGCGTGTGCTTGCCGCGCCAGCCCTGGCCGCTGCGCGAGGCCAGTTCGGCTTCGAGTACCGGCGCCGAATCGGTGAAGACGCGATGGCCGAACGGCCCCAGCGTCTCGGCGATGCGGTCGGCCAGTTTCTGTAGCCGCGAGCGCAGCACCTTGTGATAGTCCCGTCCTCGCGCATAGACCGACACGATGCCCTCGCCTGGTCTTTCGAGTCGCTCGAACTCGACGCCCTGCCAACCCGGCGTCGTGCTTCGCGGCAGGTAATCCATGCGCGCGGTGATCACGCTCACCGTGCCGGGCACGAGTTCGGCCGGCCGCGCCCTGCGCAATCCGTGTGCGGCCATGTAGGCCATTTCGCCGTGAAAGCCGTTGTGGAGCCAGTGCCCGAGTCCTGCCTCGGCATCGGCCAGGTCGATGCCGGCAATACCGATTTGGGAGAATCCCAATTCACGCGCCCACTCTTGTATGCGCGCCACGACATCCAGCGTCACCAAATCACGAGCCACGAGTTGAGTACCGACCACCCGCCGATTGTAGAAACGCCTTCACCGGCGGCGCCTGGGGCATCGCCACCATTGGCGGTCTCGCCCATGCGGCGCTGGCAGACAGAGGCCGATACCGACGCTTTTGCGCGGAGGCTCGCCACGGCGCCGGTGCTGCGCGATGCCTTCATCGCACTGCACGGCGATCTGGGTGCCGGCAAGACCACTTTCGTTCGTCACCTGTTGCGCGCGCTGGGCATCGAAGGCCGCATCAAGAGCCCGACCTATGCCGTCGTCGAGCCCCACGAAGCACCCGATGGGCTGGCGATTTTTCACTTCGATTTCTACCGCTTCAACGATCCGCGCGAGTGGGACGATGCCGGCTTCAGAGACATCTTCGCAGGCCCCGGACTCAAGCTCGCAGAGTGGCCCGACAACGCTGCAGGCCGCATTCCGGTTGCAGACCTCGCTATTAAAATGGAAGCAATGACAGACGACTCACGCACCGTGACACTGCACGCGGGCACGGCCCGCGGTTTCGCCCTGCTGGCGCATCTGCAGGACAACGGGCCCATCGCCGCATGAAGCGCCGCGATCTTCTTCAAGGCGGCACGCTGGCGATGCTGCTCGGCGTGCAGCAAATCGCACGCGGCGCGACCATCCTGGCGGTGCGCGTCTGGCCCGCCGCCGACTACACCCGCGTGACCATCGAATCCGATGCGCGCCTGCAAACGCAACAGCTCACCGTCGGCAGCCCGCCGCGGCTCGCGGTCGACATCACCGGCATCGAACTCAACCCGCAATTGCGCGAACTGGTCGGCAAGATCAAGCCGGGCGATCCGTACATCAACGGCCTGCGCGTCGGCCAGTTCGCCCCCAACGTCGTGCGCATCGTGTTCGACCTGAAGCAGGCTGTCATTCCACAGGTGTTTTCGCTGGCACCGGTGGCGGCCTATCGCGACCGGCTGGTGCTCGACCTGCATCCTCAAGAGCCGGTCGATCCGATGGAAGCATTGATCGCCGAGCGGCTGCGCGATGCGCCTTCCTCTACTGCCAAAGGCGATGCCGATACCAACGTGGCCGGCTTCACGCCACGCGAGCCGTCGCGCCTGCCAGCCGCACCCGCCGTACCGCCCGCCCCAGGGACGGCAGCGGCGACGGCCCCATCAGGGTCGGGGCGGCCCGGCGCGGCCGCGGTCGATCCGCTCGGCGAGTTGATGGCCCAGCAGGCGGGTCGACCCGGGCCTGCCGTTTCTGCGGCACCGGCTGCGCCCGCTCGCCAGTCAGGCGCGCCGCTGCCCCTGCCGCCCACGCTGCCGCCCCTGGTCGGCTCCATTCCCCTCAGGCCGGTGCCGGCGGCGCCGCCTTCGGTGGTCGCGCGCAGCGGCACCGCAACGCCCAACCGCACCGACCGGCTCATCATCGTCGCCCTCGATCCGGGCCATGGCGGCGAAGACCCAGGCGCCACCGGTCCGGCCGGTACGCGTGAAAAAGACATCGTGCTGCAGGTCGCCTTCAAGCTGCGCGACCGCATCAACGCGAGCAGCGTCAACGGCAATCCGATGCGCGCTTTCTTGACGCGCGATGCCGACTTCTTCGTGCCGCTGGGTACGCGCGTGCAGAAGGCGCGTCGTGTTCAAGCCGATCTGTTTGTGAGCATCCACGCCGACGCCTTCACGACCCCGGCCGCGCGCGGCGCCAGCGTGTTCGCGCTGAGTCAGCACGGCGCATCGAGCAGCGCAGCGCGCTACATGGCCAACAAGGAAAACGAGTCCGACAAGGTCGGCGGCATCAACGTCGGCGACCATGAGATCCAGGTACAGCGCGCCTTGCTCGACATGAGCACGACAGCGCAGATCAACGACAGCCTGAAGCTCGGCAGCGCGATGCTGGGCGAGATCAAGAACGTCGGAGCGCGGCTGCACAAGGGTGAGGTCGAACAGGCCGGCTTCGCGGTATTGAAGGCACCTGACATCCCGAGCGTGCTGGTCGAAACCGCGTTCATCAGCAACCCCGAAGAAGAAGCGAATCTCCGCAGCGTGGCCTACCAGGACAGCCTGGCGGAGGCACTGATGCGTGGGATTCAGCGCTACTTCGCGCAGAACCCACCGCTGGCGCGCAGCCGGCAACTGTAGTTTTTTGCACAGTCGGCGGCGGGTCCGGTGCGCGGTTCTCGCGCAGCGATCGGTCGCTGATTCGCGCAGTCGTGCGAGACAGCCGCCTACAGCAAGCAGGCGAACCGCTGCCTACATTGACCCCACTACTACTTCAAGGTGGACATCATGCAAACACGTCTCTGGATCGCGGCTGTTGCCGCTACGTCGGTGATGACTTTGGCAGGTTGCGCAGGCACCGGCCCCAACCAGCAGCTGGGCGTCGCGGGCGGTGCCGTTGGTGGCGCGCTGATCGGCAATGCGATTGGCGGCAATACCGCAGCGACCGTGGGCGGTGCAGCCATCGGCGGCATCATCGGCAACGAAGTCGGCAAGAACGCCGACCAGCGGAACTACGAAAATTCGAATCGGGGCTATTACCCCAATAACGGTCCGCGGTACTAAGCAGATCAGCGCAGCTGCTGCCGCTCAGACCTGAGCGGCAGCAGCCCGCGCTTTTTCTGCACGACCCGCGCGCCATGCGCCGAAGATCGCCAGCAAGCCGGGCACGAAGATCAGCGCCCAAATGATCTTGTCGAGGTGCTCGCGCACCCAGGGCAGGTTGCCGAAGAAGTAGCCTGCGGTCGCAATGCTGAACACCCAGATCAGCGCACCGACCACGTTGAACATCGTGAACTTGCCGCGTTCCATTTCTGCGACCCCCGCCACGAAGGGCGCGAAGGTGCGAATGAACGGCATGAAGCGCGCCAGGATGATGGTGATGCCACCGTAGCGCTCATAGAACCCATGGGCCTGGTCGAACGCCTTGCGGTTGAAGAAGCGCGAACTCTCCCACTGAAAAACTTTCGGCCCGATGTAACGGCCGATGCTGAAGTTGCATTGGTCGCCCAGGATGGCGGCCGCCACCAGCACCCCGCAAGCGAGTGGATAGCTCATCAAGCCGATGCCGCACAGGGCGCCGACGATGAAGAGCAATGAATCGCCCGGCAAGAACGGCATCACCACAGCGCCGGTCTCCACGAACACGATCACGAAGAGCAAGGCGTAGACCCACGGTCCGTAGGCGACCACGAAAGTCTCGAGGTGCTTGTCGACATGCAGAACGAAGTCCACGAGAAAGCTGATGAATTCCATGGCGGCCGATTATCCGGTGCGCGCTACGACGGCCTGCGAGCTGCCCTTTGCCGAATGAGGGAAAACTTGATGATTCAGAAGAGAAAACTCAGGCCGGAAGGTACTTGGCGAGTTCGCGCTCGATGTTCTTCGGGTCGGTGCCGATGACAGCATTGATCCACGCGGCCATGTCGCCGTGATGAACTTCCTCGTCGCCGCGACGCAAGCCTTCGATCACCGCGTTGGCCACCTCGGCCGTGGATGATTTCGGTCCCTGAAAATCCCGGCTCATGTCGGTGTCGACCGGGCCGGTCATCACCGCCATCACATGCGTTCCTTGCGCCGCGAGTTCGGCGCGGACGCCCTCCGTGAGGCGCAGGCCCGCGGCCTTGGACGCGCACAGCGATCCCATCGCCGGCAAAGTCACTTTGGCAAGAATGGACAGCACATTGACGATGGCCCCGCCATTTGCCAGTTGCGGCGCAAAGGCACGGCACATCGCCAGCGTGCCGAAGTAGTTGGTCGCCATTTCAGCCTGCGCATGGTCCAGCGACTTGGCGGAGATCAGGCCCTGCCCGCGATTGACGCCTGCATTGTTGATGAGCAATGTGACGTCGGCGCAATGCACCCGCACCGCCTCGACCTGCTCGGCGTTGGTGATGTCGAGCATCAAGGCTTCGAGCTTGCCGGGATGTGCTGCTACCAGATCGGCGAGCGAAGCCGTGTCGCGTGCCGCGGCATAGACCTTGGGTGCGCCGGCTGCCAGCAGTTGTTGAACGAGTTCGCGGCCGAGGCCCCGGTTGGCGCCGGTGACAAGGGCGGTGGCTTGATGCAGATCCATGGGTCGGTTTCCTTTATTTAAACAACGGCGGCTTCGGTGCGAGCGAGCCAGCTCGCATCGATTTCGGGCAGGGGAATCGCTTCGAGCAATGCCCGGGTGTACGGGTGCTGCGGATTTGCAAAGACGTCGGCGGTCTGCCCCTGTTCGACGATGCGGCCTTCGCGCATCACGACGACGCGATCGCACAGCACGCGGACCACCGAGAGGTCGTGGGTCACGAAGATCATGCCCATGCCGAGGCGGGTGCGCAACTCGCGCAGCAGCAACAGGATGCGCGCCTGCGTCGACACGTCGAGCCCCGAGACGATCTCGTCCGCGACGATCAGATCGGGCTCCAGCGCGATGGCGCGCGCAATGCCGACGCGCTGCCGCTGGCCACCCGACAGCTCGTGCGGAAAACGCGTCGCGAACTCCGGCGGCAGGCTGACCTGCTGCAGCAACGCACGCGCCTTTTCTTGCAGCACGGCCGCCGTCGGCGATGCGCCGAGACGGCCATAGCTCAGCAGCGGCTGCACCACGATGTCGCCCACGCGCCGACGCGGATTGAGCGCCGACAACGGATCCTGAAAAATCATCTGCATGCGCGCACGCAGCGGTCGCAGTTCGAGCTCGCTCATGTGCGTGATCTCGCGGCCCGCGAACACGATGTCGCCCTGCTGCGGTTCGTAGAGCCGCAACACGGTGCGCGCCAGCGTCGTCTTGCCGGAGCCGGATTCGCCGACCAGCGCCACGCATTCGCCGGGCGCCACCTGCAAGTCGATGTCGTGCAGGATCTGCCGAAGCGGCGGCTTGCCGAACGCGCGACGGCTCGACTGATCGGGCAGCGACAGGCTCAGGCCGCGTACATCGAGTAGCGCCTCAGCCATGCGGCGCCTTTGCTCTGCTCGTCGCAAACCAGCGTTCGTCATAGCTTCGCGCCGACGCCCAAAGCGTATCGGTCACTTCGTCGGCAATCGGCTTCAGCGTGTCGGCTGGCCGGTCGTAGCGCGGCGTGGCGGCGAAGAGCGAGCGCGTGTAGGGCGTGCGCGGGTTCTCGATGATGCTGCGCACGTCGCCGTGCTCCACGATGCGGCCGGAATGGATCACGCTGACGGCATCGCACAGCTTGGCGACCAGACCGAGGTTGTGCGTGATGAAGAGAACCGCAGCGCCTTCGTCGCGCTGCAGATCGCGCAGCAAGCGCAACACTTCGCGCTGCACCGTCACGTCGAGCGCGGTGGTCGGCTCGTCGGCAATGATGAGCTTCGGCTTGCACGAGAACGCGATCGCGATGAGCACGCGCTGGCGCATGCCGCCCGACAGCTCGTGCGGGTACTGGCGCACGACCGTGGCGGGTGAGCGCACCTGCACCGCGTCGAGCAGCTCGATGGCACGCGCCGTGGCCTGCCTGTCGTCGAGGCCGAGGTGGAGTTTCAGCACGTCGGCGATCTGCGTGCCGATGGTGTGGCCGGGATTCAGCGCGGTCAGCGGGTCTTGCGGGATCAGCGCGATGTCGCGTCCCAGGCGGACGCGACGCTCGGCCGCAGTCAGCCCGAGCCAGTCGAGTCCCTGGAAGCGCACGCTGCCGGCGACCACCTCGATGCCCGGCGGCGTGATGCCGAGCACGGTGCGCCCGACCATGCTCTTGCCGGCGCCCGACTCACCGACCAGCGCATGCACCTCGCCCGCTGCGATGTGCAGGTCGATGCCGCGCAGGATGAGTCGCGCAGGGCGTCTGCGACCGGCGCGCAATGCAACGTGAAGTCCATCGATGTCGAGGCAGGCGGTCATGTGATGCGTTGACTTCCTTGCGTACTACCTGGACAACAACGGATCGAGCGATTCGCGCAAGCCGTCGCCCAGCGCGTTGCAAGCCAACACCGTGACCGCAATGGCGACGATGGGCAGCCCGAGCAGCCACGGCGTTTGATTGACGTACAAGCGCCCTTCCTGCACCAGCCCGCCCCAGGTCGGCATGTCGCTCGAGACCGAGAGACCGACGAACGACAGGATCGCTTCGATCACCACTGCGATGCCCATCTCCAGCGTGAACAGCGTCAGCAACAGCGGCACGACGTTGGGCAACACCTCTCGCCACAACGCCGACGCACGCGACTGGCCGATGGTGCGCGCGGAGGTCACGTAGTCGAGGCTGGCCTGCACCTGCGCCTCGGCCCTCACCACACGGCAAAAACGCGTCCAGTCGATGATGGCGATGGCCAGCACCACGGAGGTCAGGCCGGTGCCGATGACCGCCACCAGCACGATCGACAACAGCACCGCCGGGAACGACATCCAGACGTCGACCAGCCGCGACACCACGGTGTCGATCACGCCACCGTAGAAGCCGGCCCAGAGTCCGAGCACGGTGCCGATGAGCGCCGCCAGCGTGGCGCCGGCCAGTGCCACCGTCATGGCCGGCCGGGCGCCGTAGATCAGCCGCGACAAGATGTCGCGCCCCAGGCTGTCGGTGCCGAACCAGTGCGCCGCATCGCCGTCGGCGCTCCATGCGGGCGGGAGGCTCGACGCCATCAGGTCTTGCTCCAATGGATCGTGCGGTGCGATCCAGTGGGCGAACACCGCGCAGATCAGCATCAGCAGCAGCAGTCCTGCGCCGACCCAGACGCGCTTCTGAAGATGCGGCAGCGTCATGTTCGATCTCATGTCCGCAGCTTCGGGTTGATGCGTGTATTGAGGACGTCGACCGCCAGATTGACGACGATGAACAGGACCGCGAAGGTCAGCACGATGCCCTGAATCAGCGGCAGGTCGCGATTGATCACGGCATCGATCGCCATGTTGCCGAGGCCGGGCAAGCCGAACAGCTTCTCGATCAGCACGGTGCCGCCGATCAGGAAGGTGAACTGCACGCCTGTGAGCGTGAGCGCCGGACCGAGCGCGTTGCGCAGCGCCTCGCGCCACAGCACTTGCCATGGGCTGAAGCCTTTGACCTGCGCGACCAATATGTAGTCTTGCGCCAGCACCTCGAGCAGCGATGCCTTCAGCACGCGCGCGATCATCGCGGCCAGCGGCAAGGCCAGCGAGAGCGCCGGCCACAGCATGTGATACAGGGCCGAGCCCAGCACATCGAAGCGTCCGCGCACCAGGCTTTCGAGCAGGACGAAGCCCGTCACCGAATCGAAGCGCAGGCTGGAATCGAGCAAGCCGAAGACGGGCAGCACCGGCAACAACACGCCCAGGAAAAGAATGCCGGCGAGGCCCCACAAAAAATCGGGGATGGCGGTGATGAAGCCGGTCGCCACGTCGATGCCGCGCTCCAGCAAACCACCGCGAAACGACACCGCCGCCAGCGCCGCCGCGCCGCCGAGCAGCACCGCGATGCCGAGCGCGAGCCCGGAAAGCTCGAGCGTCAGCGGCAGGTGCGCCATCACCAGATCGAGCACGTCCTGCTTGAGCGTGATCGACTGGCCGAAATGGCCCACGGATGCCTGACCGAGGTAGATGAAGAACTGCGCCGGCAGGCTCTTGTCGAAGCCGTACAGCGTGCGCAAGGCGAGGATGTCGTCGGGCGTCGCACCGGGACCGATCATCATCGCGATCGGATCGCCCGGCGCCACCCGCAGCAGGACGAACACCACCACCAGCACGCCGAAGAGCGTGGGCAGCGCCCACAACAGGCGCTTCAGCGGCATGCCGTCAAGCCTTGCCGGACTTGCCGACCGACTGCGCGAGCAGGTAGCCCGCCATGTGCGGCTTCACGGCCAGCGTCTTCTTGAAGAGGATGGTCTGCACTTGCTGGTAGAGCGGCAACACCAGCGCGTTGTCCGCGATGTACTTGTCGACCTTCTTCCAGCCGGCGATGCGCTTGGCCTCGTCCTTTTCGCCCCACAGCGGGCCGATCATCGCGTCGACTTCCTTCGACTTCCAGCCGGAGTGAGGGCTCGGGCCGAACATCGCGAAGCCGGTGGAATCGTTGGGGTCGCCGATGGCGTCGCCCCAGTTGTAGAACGCCATCGGCGCCAGCTTGTGGCTCAGGCGCAACTCGAAGTGCTTGGCGATCTCGTACACCTCGATCTCGGCCTCGATGCCCACCTTGCGCCACATGCCGACGATGGCCTGCACCGTCTCGTAGTCCTTCGGCAGATAACCGCGCGTGGTCTGGATCTTGAACTTGACCGGCTTGGCCACGCTGTAGCCCGACTTGGCCAGCAAGGTCTTCGCCATCTCCGGGTCGTACTTGACCTTGGTGGTCGCGTCGAAGGCGGCGTACTGCGGCGCCTGCAGCGTATCGATGACCACGCCGTATCCGCGCAGCAGGCGCTTCACGATGGCCTGCTTGTCGACCGCGAACACCGCGGCCTTGCGCACGTTCTCGTCGAGCATCGGCTCGACATCGGTGATGAAGAGCATCGCGATGTCGGTGATGGGCGAGCTCACGCCGGTGAGGTGCGGCAAAGCTTTCAGGCGGTCGAACTCCTCGAACGGCACGCCGAGCGTGATGTCGGATTTGCCGGTTTCGATTTCGGCCACGCGCGCGCTCGGGTCGGTCACGAACTTGATCGTCACGTTCTTGAAAGCGGGCTTGGCGCCCCAGTATTTGTCGAAGGCCTTGAGCTTGACGAAGGAGCCCTGCACGAACTCCTCGATCATGTACGGGCCCGAGCCGATGGGCTTCTTCTCGAAGCCGGCCGCACCGGCCTTCTCGTAGTACGCCTGCGGGATCATGAAGCCCGTCAGGAAGGCCATCCACTTGAAATAGTCGGCGACGTACTGCTTCACGTCGGCGGTGATCTTGTTGCCCGAGATCTGGAAGTTGTCGACGCTCGACCAGATGATGCCGGCGACCGGATTGCCCGCCTTGGGGTCGCCCGCGCGCTTCAGGTTCCACACCACGTCGGCGGCGGTGACGGGCGTGCCGTCGTGCCACAGCGCGCCCTGGCGCAGTTCGATTTCGATCTTGGTCTTGTCGGCGTTCCAGCCCCACTTGCTGATGAGGCCGGGCTTGAAAGACAGGTCTGCCGCCTGGTCGATGTACTGGTCGAACACCGACTTCCAGATGCCCTGGATCGACGGGTTGACCGCCGACGGGCCGGTGGTCGGGTCCCAGCTGGGCAGGCCGACGTTGTAGGCGATGGTGAGCGTGTCGGCTTGCTGGGCCTCGGCGGACGTCAGCAAGAGGCCGCTCAACGAGCCCGCTGCAAGCGCTGCGGTGCCTCCGGCCTGCAGAAAACGGCGGCGATCGAATTCGGACATGGGATTCCCCGGTAAAAAAGAGACGAGAAAGAAGAAGCGAACGAGCGAGACGAAATTATTGCGAGGGCGACTTCGGCGACCACAGCACGGTCGGCGACGTGGCCTCGTAGGCCATGCCTTTGGGATAGCTGATCAGCTCGAGCTGCAGACCCCACGGCGCCAGGAAGTAGTTGATGGTCTGGCCGGCGGCCGGTCCTTCGGTCACGGGCAGCGGCCCGGCCAGCACCCTCACGCCGCGCTCCTTCAGATAGGCCACGGCAGCGTCGATGTCGTCGACGTAGAAGGCGATGTGATGGCCGCCGATATCGCTGTTCTTCGGGATGTCGCTTCGCTGTTCAGGGGCGCTGTACTGGAAGAGCTCGATGTTGGAGCCTATGCCGCAACGCAGCAGCGCGATCTGCTCGACGACCGCACGCGGGTGCACGTTGAGCGTGTCGGCCATGAAGCTGCCGGTGTCGTCCCGAAACGGGCCGAAGGTGGTTGCCAGTTCGCAACCGACGACGTCGACGAAAAAGTCGATCGCGGCTTGCAGGTCGGGCACGGTGATGCCCGTGTGGTCCTGTCCGCGCAAGCTTGGAATGCCTCGTTTCATGTTCTTTGGAAATCGTGTTGATCGATGGACAATCCACAAGCAGCTTTCGCGCCACCAAACTACTTTACGCCTAAACTATCTGTGCGTAAAGTTTCAAACCGCAGCTCGTCTACACCCACGGAGAATCAAATGGCAGGTCAGTACATCGACATGAAAGCCGGCGACGGCAGTGGCAGTTTCCGCGGCTATCTGGCCCTCCCCGCGGGCGGCAGCGGCCCCGGTCTGGTGCTCGCGCAAGAGATCTTCGGCATCAACAGCACCATGCGCGAGGTCGCCGACTATTACGCTGAAGAAGGCTACGTGGTGCTGGTGCCCGACATCTTCTGGCGGCAGGAGCCCAACGTCGAGCTGGGCTACACCGAAGCGGACTGGCAGCGCGCTTTCGGCTTCTTCCAGGGCTTCGACGAAGCCAAGGGCATGGAAGACATTCAGACCGCCATCACCACCCTGCGCGCGACGCCCGAGGTGACCGGCAAGGTCGGCGTGCTCGGCTTCTGCCTTGGCGGCAAGCTGGCCTACCTGGCCGCCTGCCGCACCGACGCCGACGTGTCCGTCGGTTATTACGGCGTCGGCATCGATGCCGCCCTCGGCGAGGCCGACAAGGTCAAGTCGCCCCTGGTGCTTCACATCGCCGAGCTCGACAAGTTCTGCCCGCCGGAAGCGCGCGACAAGATCGTGCAGACGCTCAAGGGTCGCCCCAACATCACGCTGTATGTCTACCCCGGTATGGACCACGCCTTCGCGCGCCTCGGCGGCGAGCACTACGACAAGGCCGCCGCGCTGATGGCGCACGAGCGCACCATCGGCGCGCTGAAGGGCGCGATGGGCCCGCACTACGACCTGTCGGCGTTGTGGGACAAGCATTGCGAATACGAATTCGGCACACGCAACGTCGACGACACCATGAGCACGATGGTGCCCCAGCCCTACGTCAATCACATCCCGACGATGACGGGCGGCGTGGGCTACAAGCAGCTGCACCATTTCTACAGCGACCACTTCGTCAACAGCAACCCGCCCGACACGGCACTGACGCCGATCTCGCGCACCGTCGGTGCCACGCAGGTGGTCGACGAGATGCTGTTCACCTTCACGCACACCACCGAGATCCCGTGGATGCTTCCCGGCGTGGCGCCGACCGGCAAGCGAGTCGAAGTACCGCTGCTGGCCGTCATCAAGTTCCGCGGCAACAAGCTCTATCACGAGCACATCTACTGGGACCAGGCCAGCGTGCTGGTGCAGGTCGGCCTGCTCGACCCCAAGCTGCTGCCGGTGGCCGGCGTTGAAACCGCCCGCAAGCTGCTGGACGAAACGCTGCCGTCGAACGCGCTGATGCCGGACTGGAAAGACGTCGTCTGACTGAAGAAAAGGCGCTCCTAGAATGACGGCGTGAGCGCCCTCCCCATCGTTTCGGCTCAGCGCCGCCCCATCCGCGAACTCCCCGACGAGCTGATCAGCCAGATCGCCGCGGGCGAGGTCGTCGAGCGGCCTGCCTCGGTCGTTCGCGAACTACTCGACAACGCGCTCGACGCCGGCGCGACGCAGATCACCGTGCGGCTTTCCGCCGGCGGCGTGCGGCTGATCGCCGTCGAGGACGACGGCCAGGGCATCCCGCGCGACGAACTGACGGTGGCGCTGCGGCGCCATGCCACCAGCAAGATCAGCAGCCTGGGCGACCTCGAAACCGTCGGCACGATGGGCTTTCGCGGCGAGGCGCTGGCCGCCATCAACGCCATCGCCGACATGACGATCCAGTCGCGCGATGCCGATGGGGCGACGGCCTGGGCGCTCGATGGCCGCACCGGCGAGCTGCGGCCGGTGGCGCGCGCCGTCGGCACCACGCTCGAAGTGCGCGAACTGTTCTTCGCCACGCCGGCGCGGCGCAAGTTCCTGAAGACCGATGCCACCGAACTCGCACACTGCGTCGAGGCGGTGCGGCGCCATGCACTCGCGCGGCCCGATGTCGGCTTCGCGGTCTGGCACGACGGCCGGCTGGTCGAGCAATGGCGCGCCGCCACCAGCCGTGAGCAGCGGCTGGGCGATGCGTTGAGCGACGACTTCGTGGCGCGCAGCGTGGCGGTCGATCACACCGGCGGCGTGGTGCACGTGGCCGGCCGCGCAGGCATTCCGGATGCAGCGCGGTCGCGCGGCGACCAGCAATTCTTCTACGTCAACGGCCGCTTCGTGCGCGACAAGGTGCTGGCGCATGCCGTGCGCAGCGCCTACGAAGACGTGCTCCACGGCCAGCGCCAGCCGGTGTATGCGCTGTACCTCCAGATCGATCCGTCGCGGGTCGACGTCAACGTGCATCCGACCAAGATCGAAGTGCGGTTTCGGGATGGGCGAGAGGTGCATCAGGCGGTGCGCCACGCCATCGAAAACGCGCTGGCCGCTCCGCGTGCGGGTGAAGCGGCAACGACGGTGAACGCGCCGTTTTTCCGGCAGGTGGTGCCGTCGGCCCCGGCACCCTGGGCGCAGTCGGGCATGCACTTCGCAGCGGAACGCGGTGTCGGCGACGCCTTCGCGATGTGGCCGCAGAACCCGGCCGAGCCGACTGCGGGCGGTGCCGACACCGCGCACGCTCCTTCGCCCTGGTTGCCATCCTCGACGTCGCCTGTCGCACCAGGTGCTTCAGCCAGCGCCGCTGCGTCGGCGGCTCCAAACGCAGCCCTGAACGACGAAGCCTGGCCGCTCGGCCGCGCCCTCGCCCAGTTGCAAGGCATCTACATCCTCGCCGAGAACCGCCAGGGACTCATCATCGTGGACATGCACGCGGCGCACGAGCGCATCGTCTACGAGCGTCTCAAGACGCAACTCGATGGCGCGGCCATCACCAGCCAGCCGCTGCTGATTCCGGCGACCTTCGCGGCCACGCCGCAGGAAGTCGCGACAGCCGAGGCCTGCGCTGCGATCCTGCCGACCCTGGGGATGGAAATCACCGCGTTTTCGCCGCGAACCCTGGCCGTCCGAGCAGTGCCGGGCACGCTGGCCGACGGCGATCCGGTCGAACTGGCGCGCAGCGTGTTGGCCGAATTGGCGCAACATGACGCCAGCACCGTCGTCCAGCGCGCCCAGAACGAGTTGTTGTCGACCATGGCGTGCCACGGCGCGGTGCGCGCCAACCGAAAGCTCACGCTCGACGAAATGAACGCCTTGTTACGTCAAATGGAAGAAACCGAGCGCTCTGACCAGTGCAACCACGGCCGGCCGACCTGGCGACAGCTCTCCGTTCGTGAGCTGGACGGGCTGTTTCTGCGCGGTCGCTAGCCCTTCGGCAGAGTTCCCGCTCTTTTCTCAGGGTTTTCCAGCGTCATCCAAAAGGCAGGCACGGGCGTTGCATGGCTTCCCCCCGTGCAACCTTTCGTTGAACTTTTGGCCCACAAGGCCAGTCTGCTAACGACCCCATGAAGCGTTGGTCCCTCTTTGCTGCCGTGATCACCCTGTTCGCCCTTCTGGCAGGCGGATGCTCGACGCTCGACGAACGTCAGCGTGAATGGATCTTCCAACCCAGCGACCGCAGCTGGGGCAACAGCGCCGCCATGACCGAAGGCATGACGGACGTCTGGATCGACTTCAAATCGAACATCACGTCGGAGCCGGCCCGCCTGCACGGCCTCTGGCTGGGCGGCGCGCCGGAATCGACCGACACCCCGGTTCTGCTCTTTTTGCACGGTGCCCGCTACAACGTGGCGGGTTCGGCGCCGCGCATTCGCCGCATGCACGAGCTGGGCTTTTCAGTGCTCGCCATCGACTACCGCGGCTTCGGCAAGAGCTCGGCCGGCCTGCCGTCGGAGGCCACTGCGCGTGAAGACGCCCGTGCGGCCTGGGAATGGCTGGCCGCGGCGCACCCGCAACAGCGCCGCTATATCTTCGGCCACTCGCTGGGCGGCGCCATCGGCATCGACCTGGCGGCGCACGTCGACGACGAGAGCGGCACCATCGTCGAGAGCACCTTCACCTCGATCGCCGACGTAGCGAGCAGCTTCAAGTGGGGCTGGCTGCCTTTCGGACCGTTCATCACGCAGCGCTTCGAGGCGATCAACAGCGTGAAGAACATCGGTGCGCCGCTGCTCGTCGTGCACGGATCGGCCGACAGCCTGATCAACCCGACGCTCGGGCGCAAGCTGTACGACGCGGCGACCGTGCCGAAGATGTTCGTGCTGGTCAAGGGCGGCTCGCACCACGACACCAACTCGATCGGCGAATCGCAATACCGTGCGGCGCTGGCGCAGTTGTTCCGCATGAAGCCGCCGATGACGATGGCGAGCCTGCACGAGACGCAGAGCTGACACGGCGGTCGATCACCTGCGCCGACAGCGCCTGACCTGACAGCG
This sequence comes from uncultured Variovorax sp., assembly GCA_964242015.1. Taxonomy (GTDB): domain Bacteria; phylum Pseudomonadota; class Gammaproteobacteria; order Burkholderiales; family Burkholderiaceae_C; genus Variovorax. The sequence goes on along the minus strand of CAXTCC010000003.1, from coordinate 11,421 downwards.
CCGACGTGGCGCGTTTGTTACCCTCGGCGGGATGTTGCCAACCGCCGTCTCGGCCGACTCCCCACCTGCGACGGCTCCGGCGATGAAAGCCGCGGGACCGCTGCCTGTTCCGCTGCCCTTGCCCCTGTCCCCCGGACTGGCCGTCGTCACGCTGGCCCTGCTGCTCGGCATCCAGCCCGTCACCACCGACCTCTACCTGCCGGCGCTCCCGGCGCTGACCACCGGCTTCGGCGCGCAGATGAAGCACGCGCAGCTCACCTTGAGCGCCCTGCTGCTGGCGTTCGGCTGCTCGCAACTGGTGCTCGGGCCGCTGTCCGACCGCTTCGGGCGCCGGCCGATCCTGCTGTGGGGCCTCGCGGCTTACGTTCTGGCAGCCATCGGGGCGATGCTGGCGCCATCGATGCTCCTGCTGATCGTCTGGCGCGCGGTGCAAGGCGCAGCGATGGGCGCGGCGGTGATGTCGGCGCGCGCCATCGTGCGCGACCTGTATGCGCCGGCCGAAGGCGCACGCGTCATGTCGCGTGCGCTCACCGGCCTGGGCGTGATCGCGTGCCTGTGCGCTCCCCTCGGCGGCCTGGTGTCGGATGGTTTCGGCTGGCGCTTCGCTTTGGCGGTGCCTGCCTTGTTCGGTGTTGTGACGCTGGCGCTGATCGCGTTGCGCTTCAAGGAGACGCTGGCGCACCGCAACCCCGATGCGCTGCGGCCCGCGACGCTGCTGCGCACCTGGTCGACCGTCGTGCGCAACCCGACCTTCCTGTCGTTCACCGCGCTGACGACCGCGGCCTATGCGGTGCTCTTCACCTTCCTGGCCTCGTCGTCGTTCGTCTTCATTCAGGTGCTGGGCCTCACGAAAACGCAGTACGGACTGGTGATGCTCTGGAATTCGCTGTCGTACATCGCCGGCACTTTTCTATGCCGTCGCTGGCTCACCCGCTACGGCCTGCGCCGCTGCATCGCGCGAGGCGGCGTGCTCACGCTGACCGGCGGCACCGTCATGGGCGCGCTCGCGCTCGGCGGTGTGCAGTCGACCTTCGCCATCGTGCTGCCGCTGACACTGGTGATGCTCGGCCACGGCATTCATCAGCCGTGCGGCCAGACCGGCGCCGTCGGGCCCTTTCCGCAAGCGGCCGGCGCTGCCTCGGCACTCAACGGTTTCGTGATGATGCTCGCCGCCTTCTGCATCGGTGGCTGGCTCGGCACGCACATGGACGGCACCGTGCGGCCACTGACCTACGGCGTGTGGTTCTGGTGCGCCTGCATCGCGGCCATCGCGTGGACGCTGGTGCAGAAGCACGGGGAACCGCGGGGTGGGTGAGCTGGATTCACTGACTGGCGACGCGGCCTCCGCTGCTGGCGACGTTGCCTACATTGCGATCGCAGGACCGACCGCCAGCGGCAAGACCGCCGCCGCCATGGCCATCGCACGCACGCGCCCGGTCGAGATCGTCAGCGTCGATTCGGCGCTGGTCTACCGCGACATGGACATCGGCACTGCCAAGCCGAGCGCGGCCGAGCGGGCCGAAGTGCCGCACCACCTGATCGACATTCGCGATGCGGCCGAGCGTTACAGCGCCGCCGCCTTCGTCGAGGACGCGCAGCGCGCCATCGCCGACATTCGCGCGCGCGGCAAACTGCCGCTGCTGGTCGGCGGCACGATGCTGTACTTCAAGGCGCTGATCGACGGCCTCGACGCCATGCCTTCCGCCGATGCGGCCGTGCGCGCAAAACTCGAAGCCGAGGCCGCCGAGATCGGATGGCCCGCGATGCACGCACGGCTTGCGGAGGTCGACCCCCTCACCGCAGCCCGACTCGCACCCGCCGACAGCCAGCGCATCCAGCGCGCGCTCGAGGTCTGGCACGCGAGCGGCTTGCCGCTTTCGCACTTTCATGCGGCCAAGGCCGACCGGGACACCATGACCGCCGACACCACGAAGACCGCCCCAGGCGTCCTTTTCTCACTCGAAACCGAAGACCGCGCTTGGCTGCATGCGCGCATCGCGCAGCGCTTCGACGCCATGCTCGCAGACGGTTTCGTGGACGAAGTCAAAGCCCTGCGCGCCCGCGGCGACCTGACGCCCGACCTGCCCTCGATGCGCTGCGTCGGCTACCGGCAAACATGGGAAGCGCTGGACGGCGACTGGCCGATGACCGAGCTGCGGGAGCGCGGCATCGCGGCCACCCGGCAGCTTGCCAAGCGCCAGATGACCTGGCTGCGCAGCATGCCGAAGCGCCGCATCGTCGCCTGCGATGCGCCCGATGCCGTCGCAGAGATCGTGCGCCAGGTGAACCAGATCGCTGTGCGCGCAGAAGGCTCGGCACGGGCATGACATTGCGCATCGACAACCTCGGCAAGCATTACGGCGAGGCGGCGGTCTTCGAGCATGTCACGCTCGAAGTGACAAGCGGCGAGTTCGTCGCCATCGTCGGTGAGTCGGGCGTCGGCAAGTCGACGCTGCTCAACTGCATGGCCGGTCTCGACAGCTGGGATGCCGGCAGCGTCACGCACGATGGCACCGACATCGGCCAGCTCGACGACACCGCCCGCGCGCTGTGGCGCCGTGCAAACGTCGGCTTCGTGTTCCAGGCCTTCCACGTGCTGCCGCATCTCGATGTCGCGCAGAACGTGGCGCTCCCGCTCATGCTGATGGGGCGCAACGACCCGGCACGGGTCGAACGCATGCTCGACGTGGTCGGGCTCGCCGGCCTCGGCGCGCGCTTGCCGCAACAGCTTTCAGGCGGCCAGCTGCAGCGCGTCGCCATCGCCCGCGCGCTGGTGCACCGGCCCGCCCTGCTGCTGGCCGACGAGCCGACCGGCAACCTCGACCCGACGACCGCCGCCCGCGTCATGGACGTACTGTTCGCGCAAACCCGCGAACACGGCGCGTCGCTGGTGCTGGTGACGCACTCGGTCGCCGCGGCGGCGCGGGCCGATCGGGTGCTGCATCTGAGGGTCGACGGCATCTATACAGAAGCCCGTGCCGATGTTTAATCGGGCATGACCAAGCTACTGCTCGGCTGCATCGCCGACGACTTCACCGGCGCGACCGATCTCGCCAACAACCTGGTGCGCGCCGGCATGCGCGTGGTGCAGACCATCGGCGTGCCCGAGCATCCATTCACCGAAGAGGTCGATGCCATCGTGGTCGCGCTCAAGACGCGCACGCTGCCCGCCGCCGACGCGGTGGCGCAATCACTGGCCGCCCTGACCTGGCTGCAGGCGCAAGGCGCGCAGCAGATCTACTTCAAGTACTGCTCGACCTTCGACTCGACGGCCAAGGGCAACATCGGTCCGGTGACCGACGCGCTGATGGACGCGCTGAAGACCGACTTCACCATCGCCTGCCCGGCCTTTCCGGAGAACGGGCGCACGGTGTTCAAGGGCTATTTGTTCGTCGGCGACGAGCTGCTGCACGAGTCCGGCATGCGCAACCATCCGCTGACGCCGATGAACGACTCCAACCTGGTCCGCGTGCTGCAGGCGCAGACGCAGCGACGCGTCGGGCTGATCGACTACCGCACCGTCGCGCGCGGTGCGGACGCCATCAGGGCGCGGATCGAAGCGCTGCGCGGTGAAGGCGTGTCGATGGCCATCGTCGATGCGACCGGCAACGACGACCTGATGCACATGGGCGAAGCGTTTCGCGGCATGCCGCTGGTCACCGCCGGCTCCGGCGTGGCGATCGGCTTGCCGCAGAACTTCGGCATTGCGCCGCGACCCAACGCAGCCGAATTGCCGCCGGCCCGCGGCCTGCGGGCCATCGTCTCGGGCAGTTGCTCGACCGCCACCAACGCGCAGGTCGCCGACTTCATCGCCCGCGGCGGCGCGGCGTTCGCAGTCGATCCGTTGCGTATCGCCGAGGGGGTCGATGTGGCGAGCGAAGCATTGCGTTGGGCCGAGCCGCTCATGAAGACCGGACCGGTGCTGGTCTACGCGACGGCAGAGGCCGACGCGGTGCGCGCGGTGCAAGCGCAGTTGGGCGTGCAGCGCGCCGGCGAAATGGTGGAGCACACGCTGGCCGCCGTCGCTCGCGGTCTGGTCGAACGCGGCGTCGGCCAACTGGTGGTGGCGGGCGGCGAAACATCGGGCGCCTGTGTGCAGGCGCTCGATATCGCCAGCTTGCGCATCGGTCCGCAGATCGCGCCCGGCGTGCCGTGGTGCCACGCGCCGACCTCGCAGGCGGGAAGCGGCGCGGTGCATATCGCACTCAAGTCCGGCAACTTCGGCGCGGTCGACTTCTTCACGCACGCGTTTTCATTGCTCTGATCGTTGACATGGCCACGACACTCGATGAATCGACTGCCCGCGAGGAGATTTGCCGCATCGGCCGCAGCCTGTTCGAGCGCGGCTACGTGCACGCGACTGCGGGCAACATCAGCGTGCGTTTGAACAGCTCGGAGGGTGGCGGTTTCCTCATCACGCCGACGGACGCCTGCCTCGGATTTCTGGAGCCGGCACGGCTGGCGCTGCTCGATGAAGACGGCGTGCAGCAAAGCGGCGACCGCGCCAGCAAGACGATCGCGCTGCATCGGCGCATCTACGACGCCAGCCTCGTGACCGCGGCGCCCGCGCATTGCATCGTTCACACGCACAGCATGCATTGCGTCGGCCTCACGCTCGATGGCGAGATGTGCGACGCACCGCAGGGTCGCGAGCTGCTGCCTGCGCTCACGCCGTATTTCGTGATGAAGGTCGGGCATGTGCCGTTGATCGGCTATGCGCGGCCGGGGGCGGACGAGGCCGCGGCAGAAGTCGAGCGCACGATCGCGCACTACCACGCGGCAGGTGCGTCGGTTCGCGCGGTCATGCTGGAACGGCTCGGGCCCACCGTGTGGCACGACACGCCGGCCGCCGCCATGGCGACGCTCGAAGAACTGGAAGAGACCGCCAAGCTGTGGGCGCTTCGGTCGACGAAACCGATGGCGCTCGACGAAACGCAGATCGAAGAACTGCGCGATCGCTTCGGCGCGATCTGGTAGGGCGAAGCGCTCGAGATCAGCGCTCGTAATCAGTGATGAGGATCAGCTGCCGGCCAGCAACGCCGCGTAGCGCGCCAGGTCGACATTCCCGCCGCTGATCATCACCCCCACACGCCGACCGGCGATGGCCGCACCCGCAGCGCAGGCCGCCGCGAACGCCAGGCACCCGGTCGGCTCGACCACCATCTTCATGCGCTCGGCAAAGAAGCGCATCGCTTCCACCAGCTGCGCATCGCTCACTGTCAGGATGTCGTCGACGTCGCGCTTGATGATCTCGAAGGTGTACTGGCCCAGGTGCTGCGTCTGCGCGCCGTCGGCGATGGTGCGGGGCGTTTCGATGTGGACGATCTTCCCTGAGCGGAACGATTGCTGGCCGTCGTTGCCCGCCTCCGGCTCGACGCCGTAGACCTTGCAACCGGGCGCCAGCGCGCGCGCCGACAAAGCCGACCCGCTGGTCAGGCCGCCGCCGCCGAGACAGATGTAGAGCGCGTCGAGCGGCCCTTCGTTCGCGGTGTCTTCGATCAGTTCCTTGACGGCGGTGCCCTGCCCTGCGATGACATCGGGATGGTCGTAAGGCGGTATCAAGGTCATGCCGCGTTCTTCTGCGAGCAGACGCGTGACGGCCTCGCGGTCTTCGGTGAAGCGGTCGTACTGGACGACCTCGGCGCCGTACTCGCGCGTGGCCGCGAGCTTGGCGGCCGGCGCATCGTTCGGCATGACGATCACGGCCGGCATGCCGAGCAAGCGGGCCGACAACGCCACCGCCTGCGCATGGTTGCCGGACGAGAACGCGATGGCGCCGGCCTTGCGCTGCGCCGCGTCGAACTTCGACAATGCGTTGAAGGCGCCGCGAAACTTGAAGGCGCCCATGCGCTGGAAGTTCTCGCACTTGAAGAAGAACTGCGCGCCATGGCGGGCGTCCGCGGTGGCCGAGCGCAGCACCGGGGTGCGATGGGCTTTGCCTTCGAGCCGCGCGGCAGCGTCGACCACATCTTGGTAGGTAGGAATCTGAAGCATCCGGAGAGCTTAGCGGCCGCGCCAAAAGAAAATCAACCGCCGTGTCGAAATCGTCGGGGCCGGCACGTCATCACACGAGCAAGCTGCTCGTAACCTCTATCAGGAGTGAACCATGCAATACATGTTGATGTTCTACGTGACCCCGGACGACCTGGCCAAGTACGCCGACGAACGCGCCGAGGCGCACATGGCGGGCTGGATGGCCTACGTGAGCGCGATCTACGAATCCGGTGTGGCCAAGAGCGGTGAAGGGCTGCTGCCGCCATCGACTGCCACCACGCTGCGCGTACGCGGCGACAAGCGACAGGTGCAGGACGGCCCTTTCGCCGACACCAAGGAGCAACTGGGCGGCTACTTCATCATCGACGTGCCGCACCTCGATGCCGCGATGGAGTGGGCGGCGCGCGCGCCGTGCGCTTCGACCGGCGGTGTCGAGGTGCGCCCGGTGATGGAACGCAAAGGCCCGTGACATCGCGAGCCGCGCCGCTCGGTACGGTGCAGGCCGCTGCCGGGCGTGCGGCCCGCGAATCCTACGGGCGGCTGCTGTCGATTCTTTCGGCGCGCACACGCGACATCGCGCTGGCGGAAGACGCCCTGGCCGATGCGTTCGAAGCTGCGCTGGCCAGCTGGCCGCGCGACGGCGTGCCCGACAACCCGGCCGCGTGGCTGCTCACCGCAGCGCGCCGACGCGCGCTCGATCATTGGCGTCACGACACGGTCCACGCAGCCACCACGGCGAGCCTCGACTCGCTGGCCGACGAACTGAGCGATGGCCTCGAAGGCGCCGCGGTGCCCGACGACCGCCTGCGCCTGCTCTTCGTTTGCGCGCATCCCGCCATCGACGCAGCGGCCCGCGCGCCGCTCATGTTGCAGACCGTACTGGGAATCGACGTGCAGCGCATGGCCGCGGCTTTCCTGACGTCGCCCACCACGCTCGGCCAGCGACTGGTGCGCGCGAAGAATCGCATCCGGCAGGCCGGCATTCCGTTCGAATACCCGGAGGCGCGCGAGTTACCGGACCGGCTGCAGGATGTGCTCGATGGCATCTACGCTGCCTACGGCACCGCATGGGACGATGTCGACGGCACCGACGCCACCCGGAGACTGAGCACAGAAGCGATCGAACTCGGCGCCATCCTGTGTCGACTCATGCCGGCCGAGGCGGAACCGTTGGGCCTGCTCGCACTGATGCTCTTCTGCGAATCGCGGACCGAAGCACGACGCGACGCAGCCGGCGCCTATGTGCCGCTCGACGCGCAGCAGACGTCGCAGTGGAACATCCCGATGCTGCGCGAGGCCGAGTCGGCGCTGGCGCACGCCGCTCGTCTGCACACGGCAGGGCCCTACCAGCTGGAAGCCGCGATCCAGTCGGCCCACACGCAACGGCGGCTGGGGGCTGCCGTGCCTGCTGCGGCATTGGTCACGCTGTACGACGGCCTGCTGGCCCTGCGACCGAGCATCGGCGCACAGGTCAGCCGATGCTGCGCTCTGGCACGGGCCGAAGGCGCGGAAGCGGGGCTGGCGGCACTCGATGCGATCGATGCGCCACACCCCGGCGCCGTGTCGGACTACCAGCCGTGGTGGGCCGCGCGCGCCCACCTGCTGGCGCTGGCGGGGCAGCGCGATGCGGCGCAAGCGGCCTACCAGCGCGCGATCGGGCTGAGCTCGCAGCCCGCGGTGCGTGCCCATCTCGAGCAATTGGCAAAAGCCTCCACACCGCCAGGCTGACCTTTTCACACGTTTGCGCCGCCATTGATGTAACGGTGTCGGGTTGTGTGACAGTTGTACGGCATCTATGCGCGTTGGCGGACAGCGCTGGTACGCACGGAGCCGGAGCATCACGCCATGACGCCCCTGCAACCTGCACGGGCCAGGGAGACAACGAGATGAAACCGACCGCGATGCGTTCCGACGCCGACTTCGAAAAGAGCCTGCCCAGGCTGCTCATAGCAACGGGCGAGCCCCGCCAGCCCTTGGTCGACGAGGCGGTGAATCGACTGCTGCGCCTGATACGCGACGACCTCAAGATGGATGTCGCCTTCGTCGCCGAGTTCGTCGACGGCCACCGCGTCTTTCGCCATGTCGACGCCGGACCGGGCGGCGTCATGATCCTGCCGGGCATGTCCAATCCGCTGGAGGACAGCCTGTGCCAGCGCGTGGTAGACGGGCGCATCGCGGGTGTCGTCAACGACGTTCCGGCCTTGGGCCAGACACAGGCGTTGCCGGTTTTTCCGATCTCGATCGGCGCCCACATCGGCGTACCGGTGCAGCGGCCGGACGGCAGCATCTACGGCACCTTGTGCTGCTTCAACTTCGAACCCGGCTCCGAGCTGGGCGAGCGCCACATCAAGCGGCTTGCGATGTCCGCGAAACTCGCCGGCCGGTTGCTCGACGAAACCGAGGGCGCCGGCATGACGCGACCCGCTCCGCTCTGACGCGCCGACGCGCCTTTGCGGCTGCGACCGAGCCACCGGCGGCCGGCACAATGGGCCATGCGCGCCCTGCTCACCACCTTCTCCTGGCAGGAACTGCGACATCACCCGTGGCGCAACGCGGCCGCCGTGCTGGCCGTCATGCTCGGCGTGGCGCTGGCGTTCTCGGTGCAGCTCATCAACGCATCGGCGCTCGATGAATTTTCCAGCGCCGTTCGCTCGGTCAACGGACAACCCGACCTCGAGCTGCGCGCGGCGCAGGGCGGTTTCGACGAGTCGGTGTATGCGCGCGTCGCACGGCAGCCGCAGGTGCTGCTGGCGAGCCCGGTACTCGAACTTCAGACGGTGGCCGCGGTCGCAGGCCGAGCCGCTCAGAACGAAGGCCAGCGCGTGCCACTCCGCATCGTCGGCATCGATGCGCTCGTGCTGCCGACGATTGCACCCGCGCTGCTGCCGCGCCCGTTGGCCGACAGTGCGCGCTTCGCACTGTTCGCGCCGGCCACTGTTTTTCTGAACGCCGCGGCGCGCGCTGCGTTGGGAGAAGGCACGACCATGCTGCGCCTGTCGATCAATGGCAGCTGGCGCGACGTGCAGGTCGCTGGCACCGTCGCCGCCGGCGGCAGTGCACTGGCGGTGATGGACATCGGCGCTGCCCAGGACCTGTTCGGCCGCACGGGACAACTCACGCGCATCGACCTGCGGCTGACCGCCGGCACCGACCGGACCGCCTTCATTCGGTCCCTCGAAAGCACTGCCGACTGGCCCGCCGGCATTCGCATCGCCGAACCGGGCGATGCCGCCGAACGCGTGAGCAACCTGTCGCGCGCCTACCGCGTCAACCTCACGGTGCTGGCCCTGGTGGCGCTTTTCACCGGCGCGTTCCTGGTCTTCTCGGTGCTGGCACTCAGCGTCGCCAAACGTGCGCAGCAATTCGCGCTGCTCGGTGTGCTCGGGCTGACACCGCGCGGCAGGTTGCAGCTGGTGCTGATCGAATCGCTGGTGCTGGGACTGATCGGCAGCGTCGCCGGCATCGCGCTCGGAGCGGCGCTCGCCGCCTTCGCGTTGCGCGTGCTGGGCGGCGATCTCGGCGGTGGCTACTTCGACGGCGTGGCCCCGACCTTGCACTGGAGCACGCCTTCGGCCTTGCTCTACGGCGGCCTCGGCGTGGTCGCTGCGCTGGTCGGCGGCTGGTGGCCGGCACGCGCTGCGATGTTGTTGCCCGAAGCGCAGACGCTGAAAGGGCTCGGCGCCGCGCCGGCGGCCGGCAACGGGCATTGGCTCGCGATGGCGCTGGTCGTGCTCGGCATTGGCCTGGCCACCGCACCGGCCATCTTCGGCATCCCGATCGCGGCGTACCTCTCGGTCGCCTGCCTGCTGGTCGGCGGCATCACCGCACTGCCTTGGTTGATCGCGCTGCTGTACGACCGCATTGCGCCGCTGTTCGCGCAGCACGTGCTGCCGATGCTCGCCATCGAGCGCGCGCGACGCATGCGCGGCACGGCCGCCGTCGCGGTGAGCGGCGTGGTCGCCAGCCTGAGCTTGGCGGTGGCGCTGACCGTGATGGTGGCGAGCTTTCGTGACTCGGTCACGCGCTGGCTGGATGTCGTGCTGCCGGCGGATCTCTATGTGCGAAGTGCGTCGGCTGGCAATTCCGGCAGTGGTGATCTGGCCCCGTTCATGCCGAGTTTCGTGCAGTCGCTGGCGCAAGTGCCGGGCGTGGCGCGTACCGGCACGCTGCGCACGCGGCCCTTGCTGCTCGACGCCACGCGGCCGGCGGTGACGCTGATCGCGCGCGACCTCGACGACGACGTGTCGCGCTCGCTGCCGCTGATGACGGCAGCATTGCCGGTGCCGCCGGGGCAGATCGGCATCTATGTGAGCGAGGCGATGGTCGAGCTGTATGGCGCAAAGCCGGGCACCGTGTTCGCGCCGTTATCGAAGTCGTTCGAAGCAAGCGCGGCACAACCGACGCCGCCTGTCTTCTTCGTCGCCGGCGTCTGGCGCGACTATGTGCGGCAGTTCGGCGCCATCACCTTGAGCGCGCGCGACTTCGAAAGGCTGACGGGCGACCGCAACGTCAGTGATGTCGCGTTGTGGCTTGCACCTGGCGCAGACGAAGCACCGGCGCAAGCAGCCGTGCGCGCCATCGCGGCGCGCAGCGTCGCGGCCGGTGGCGCGGGCGGCGAGCCGATCGAAATTTCTTCGGTGACTCAGATCCGTGCGACCTCGCTGCGCATCTTCGACCGCAGCTTCGCGGTCACCTACTGGCTGCAGGCGGTCGCCATCGCCATCGGCCTCTTCGGTATCGCCGCCAGCTTCAGTGCGCAGGTGCTGGCACGGCGGAAAGAATTCGGCTTGCTCGCGCACCTCGGCTTCACGCGACGCCAGGTGCTGGCGATCGTCGCGGGTGAAGGCGCGGCGTGGACCGGCATCGGCGCAGTCGCGGGTCTGGTGCTCGGGCTCGCGGTGTCGGTGGTGCTGGTGAAGGTGGTGAACCCGCAGAGCTTTCACTGGACCATGGACTTGCTGCTGCCGTGGCTGCGGTTGATCGCGCTGTGCGCTGCGGTGGTCGCCGCCGGCACCGTGACAGCGTGGCTGGCCGGGCGCGCAGCGGCGGGTCGCGATGCGGTGTTGGCGGTGAAGGAGGATTGGTGATGAACCATCGGCACGGACTCTCGCGCCGCACGATGTTGCAAACCGCCATGGCCGCACTCGCAACCCCGTTCGCGCCATCGCTCTGGGCGCTGCCACCCCGCACGCTGCAATTTCCCCGCGACTTCGGCAGCCACCCCGATCTCGCCACCGAGTGGTGGTACATCACCGGCCATGCGCGCGCGCAGGAGGGCCGCGAGTTCGGCTACCAGGTCACGTTCTTTCGCTCGCGCATCGATGCTGCAAAACCTCTGAACTCGGCCTTTGCCGCCAAGCAGATCGTCTTCGCACACGCCGCCATCACCGACCTCGAAGGCAAGAAGCTCTGGCACGACCAGCGCAT
>CAXTCC010000002.1:18100-68092 GCA_964242015.1 uncultured Variovorax sp. | reverse complement strand
AAGAACGCGGCCAGTCCGAAGCCATCGGCCGCAACATCTTCGAGATGGCGCAGCTCGAGGTGCCGATCATCGTCACCATCATCGGCGAAGGCGGCTCCGGCGGCGCGCTGGCGATCTCTGTCGGCGACCAATTGGTGATGCTCCAGTATTCGATCTACTCGGTCATCAGCCCTGAGGGCTGCGCTTCGATCCTCTGGAAGACGAGCGACAAGGCGAAGGAAGCGGCCGATGCACTCGGCATCACCGCGCATCGCCTCAAAGCGCTCGGCCTGGTCGACAAGATCGTGAACGAGCCGGTCGGCGGCGCGCACCGCGACCATCGCCAGATGGCCGCTTTTCTGAAGCGCGCACTGAACGATGCCTTCCGCCAGGTCAGCGACCTGAAGGTCAAGGAATTGCTCGATCGCCGCTACGACCGGCTGCAAAGCTACGGCCGTTTTTCGGACACCAAAGCCGACATCAAGTAGGGCGCACAGCGCGCCGACGTGACCGCTCCCGGACACGCCTTCGCGCAGGCCGTTGCCGCATTCGAGCCGGCGTTGCCACTGGCGGTCGGCTACAGCGGCGGCGCCGATTCGACGGCGCTCCTGGCAGCCTGTGCAGCGCGTTGGCCCGGCCGGGTCCAGGCCTTTCATGTGCATCACGGCCTGCAAGCTGCGGCCGATGAATTCGAGCGGCATTGCGCCGCGGTGTGCGCACAGCTCGCCGTGCCGTTCTCGAGTCGGCGAATCGATGCGCGCCACGCTGCTGGCGACAGCCCGGAAGCGACGGCACGCGATGCGCGCTACCAGGCGTTCAGGGACATGGCTGGTGCGTCGACGAAGAGCACTTCGGTCCGATCGATCGCGTTGGGCCACCATGCGGATGACCAGATCGAAACCTTGCTGTTGGCGTTGTCACGCGGTGCCGGTTTGCCGGGTCTTGCCGCCATGCCGGCCAAGGCCGAACGTCGGGGCCTCACGATCTATCGTCCGCTGCTCGGTGTGCCGGCTGCAGATATTCGCGCATGGCTCGCGGCACGTGGGCTGACGTGGATCGAGGACCCGACCAACGCGGACGAGCGCTACACGCGCAACCGCATTCGCGCTGTTCTCTTGCCCGCGCTGGCGCAAACTTTTCCCCAGTTCCTGGCGACCTTCGCACGCAGCGCTTCGCATGCAGCCGAAGCGCAAGCACTTTTGAAAGACCTGGGCGCACAGGACCTCATGCAGGTCGGCAATCCGCCGCACATCGCAGCCTTGCAAGCGCTCTCGCGTGCGCGCCAGGCCAATGCGCTGCGCCACTGGTTGCGGGAGGCGCACGGGCGGGCGCCCAGCACGGCGCAACTCGACCAATTGCTCGATCAAGTCGCCGCCTGCTCCACGCGCGGTCATCGCATCCACATCAAGGTCGCCGACGGCTTTGCCGAGCGGCAGGGCGAGCACCTGCATTGGTACAATTCCGCGCCCTTGCCGAAGGCCTAGCGCCCGGTTTCTTTCTCTTCCCAATTCACCCATGGCATTGATCGTTCACAAATACGGCGGCACGTCGATGGGCTCGACCGAGCGCATCCGCAATGTCGCCAAGCGCGTCGCCAAATGGGCGCGCGCCGGCCATCAGATGGTCGTGGTTCCGAGTGCCATGAGCGGCGAAACAAATCGCCTGCTCGGCCTCGCCAAGGAACTCGCATCGCAACAGACCGGCAGCCACGGCCATGACCGCGAACTCGACATGCTGGCCTCGACCGGCGAGCAGGCTTCGTCGGCACTGCTGGCCATCGCGTTGCAGGCCGAGGGTATGGAAGCAGTGAGCTACGCAGGCTGGCAAGTTTCCGTGCGCACCGACAGCGCCTACACCAAGGCGCGCATCGAGAGCATCGACGACGAGCGCGTGCGCGCCGACCTCGATGCCGGCCGCGTCGTCGTCATCACCGGCTTTCAGGGCGTGGACGACGCCGGCAACATCACGACGCTGGGCCGCGGCGGCAGCGACACGTCGGCCGTCGCCATCGCGGCTGCCATGAAGGCGCACGAGTGTCTGATCTACACCGATGTCGACGGCGTCTACACGACCGATCCGCGCGTCGAGCCCGATGCGCGCCGCCTGAAAACCGTGAGCTTTGAAGAGATGCTCGAAATGGCGAGCCTCGGCTCCAAGGTGCTGCAGATTCGCTCGGTCGAATTCGCCGGCAAGTACAAGGTGCCGCTGCGCGTGCTTTCGAGCTTTACGCCGTGGGACATCGACATCGTTGAAGAGGCCAAGTCCGGCACGCTGATCACTTTCGAGGAAGACGAAAAAATGGAACAAGCCGTCGTATCCGGCATCGCGTTCAACCGTGACGAGGCCAAGATCTCGGTGCTCGGCGTGCCCGACAAGCCGGGCATCGCGTATCACATCCTCGGCGCTATCGCCGATGCGAACATCGAGGTCGACGTCATCATCCAGAACCTGAGCAAGGATGGCAAAACCGACTTCAGCTTCACGGTGCACCGCAACGAATTCGCCAAGGCGATGGACCTGCTCAAGGCCAAAGTGCTGCCGACGCTCGGCGCGGCAGAGATCGTCGGCGACACCAAGATCTGCAAGGTCAGCATCGTCGGTATCGGCATGCGCAGCCATGTCGGCGTGGCGAGCAAGATGTTCCGCGTGCTGAGCGAAGAGGGCATCAACATCCAGATGATCTCGACCAGCGAGATCAAAACGTCGGTCGTCATCGACGAAAAGTACATGGAGCTCGCCGTGCGCGCGCTGCACAAGGCCTTCGATCTGGATCAGCCGCCCGCTTGAAAAGCGGTGGAAGCTGGCATAATCGCGGCTTCTTTCAGGAACTGTGACCGAGTGGCCGAAGGTGCTCCCCTGCTAAGGGAGTATGGGGTGTAGAGCCTCATCGAGGGTTCGAATCCCTCCGGTTCCGCCAAACATCAGCCCTTGTAGCAGCCTCTGCTACAGGGGCTTTTTGTTACGCAAATCGCCTTGGTCGCAAGCGACCCGACCGCCAGCCAGAGCGAGATCGCAGCCTGATTCACCACTCCAGTCGTGGGTCGCACAACATGGCCATGCGGTGCAGCGGGCGCCTGGTGAAACCGGTGTAGAGCCGTTGATGGGCAGCAAATTCGACAGCTACGACAACGCTTTGGCCGAATGTGAAGATCGGCAGTCTTCAGGCGACTATCTGATCGTCAAGCTGAGCTCGTACCGCATCGGTGTCACTGCCTTCATGGTCTGGAACACTCGCACTTCATAGGTCTTCTTCGCGCTTCGAAAGCGAATGCTGTCGCGGTCATCGGCGACCCCCACAACGCTGAAGGCGACGGCGTCTCGATCTGAGCGGACCGACAGTTGCACGTCCTGGCCGTCTCCAGTGCCGAAGCGCAGGCAATCGATGCCTTGCGCCGGCGCCGTGCCACGGACTTGCGCCGAGCTCGCGCCACGTTCGAACTTGATGCTGGTGCAGGCGGCAAACGCCACGCCGTAGGGGGCAGTGGCCGCAACCACGGCAGCCAGCAAAACAGAATCAAGCAGGGTCAAAGCTGCCATCTTTCGCTCCTTGTCCGCTCAGCGCGATGCCGTCTCGAACGCCCGCAAATCGAAGCCATCGACCGCCGCATTCTGTGGCGTCAACGCCGCCCGGCGCGCCAGCAGCTTGCGCGCCGCCATGTGATCGCCCGCCTGGTTGATCGACTCTACCGCGATCAGATGGTCGTCGCGAAAGCACAGCACCGAGAACTTCAGCGCGGCGCGATCGCCGACCACGACCGTGGCGTCGGTGCCGTGCGACAGGCCTGCGATCTGCAGACGCAACTCACCCTGGTCCGACCAGAACCAGGGCAGGGCGCCGTAGGGCTGCGGCGTTTTGCCGGCAAGCCGTGTCGCCACGCAGCGTGCCTGGTCGGCGGCGTTCTGAACCGACTCGATGCGCGTTCGGCATCCGGCGTGCCGACTCGGGAACGACGCGCAATCCCCGATGGCGGAGATCGATACGTCGGACGTGAGCAGATCGCCATCGACCTTGATGCCATTGTCGATGTCCAGCCCTGCTTCGGCCGCGATGGTCACGTTGGGCAGCACGCCGATGCCGAACATCACCAGGTCCGCAGGCAGCGTGTTGCCCTGTGTCGTGACCACCGATGCGACGCGGCCTTCATCTCCTTCGATGTGCGACAGCCCTTGTCCGAAATCGAATCGCACGCCTTGCGCCTCGTGCGCTTCCTTGAAGCAGCGTGACGTCTCCACCGAAACTGCCCGTGCCATGGGCCGGTCGGCCAGTTCCAGCACATGCACCGTACAACCCAGTGCGCGCGCCACGGCTGCAAACTCCAGGCCAATGAAGCCGGCACCGCAGACGATCACGTTGCGCGCCGAGCGCAGGCGCGGTGTCACCCGATCGGCATCGGCCAAGGTGCGCAGCCCGAACACGCCCTCGAGTTTCGCGCCGGGCACCGGCAGCGCGCGGTTGTGCGCGCCGGTCGCCAGCACCAGATGGTCGTAGTCGACGTGGCTTCCGTCCTTCAGCATGACGCCGCGGTTCGTTCGGTCGATGGCCGTCGCGCGGCCATGCACCGTGGTGATCGCGTGCTCGTCGAAGAACTTTTGCGGGCGAAATGACAAGGCGTCGGCGCTGATCTTTCCGAGCATGTAGGCCTTTGAAAGCGGTGGGCGCTGATAGGGCAGACCGGCTTCGTCGCCGATGAGGGTGATGGAGCCGGTGTGCCCTTCTTGCCGCAATGAGGCCGCGACCTGAAAGCCGGCCTGCCCGGCACCGATGATGGCAATGGCCTTGGCTGTGGCGTTGGCGTTCGAATGCAGCATGCGAAAAGTGTGGCCCGAGTCGGCCGCACGGGCCGTCCCCTGCGAAGGGGACTGACGCAGCCACGCTCAAGGCGGACAGTGCGTCCATGCCCACTGCCATTTTCATTTCACCCGATGGGTCGAACGCGGAAGTCGACGTGCCCATCGGCACCAGCCTCATGCACGCCGCGACGACGCACGGTATCGACGGCATCGTCGGCGACTGCGGCGGCGCCATGAGCTGCGCGACCTGCCACGTTTTCGTCGAAGAGCCGTTCGTCGCGTTGCTGCCGGCGCCCGACGCGTCCGAGACGCAGATGCTCGACTACACCGCCGCGCCGCGCCAGCCCAACAGCCGCCTGTCTTGCCAGCTGCTGATGACCGCTGAACTCGAGGGCCTCACGGTCCGCATCGCAGACCCGCAGTTATGACACCCACCACCATGAAGGCAGCGGTGGCGACTGCTTCCGGCGCGCAATATCGCGATGTGCCGGTGCCGCGGCCCAAGCCTAACGAGATCCTGGTGCGCGTGCGCGCCGCCAGCCTCAACCGCGCCGACCTCGTCGGCCTCTCCAACGGCGGCGACAAGGTCATCGGCATGGAGTGGGCCGGCGAAGTGGTCGAGCTCGGCGCTGAAGCGCAGGGCTACGTGATCGGTGATCGCGTGATGTGTACCGGTGCCGCTGCCTATGCCGAGTACGCGGTGACCGATTGGGGCCGTGCCTTCAAGATTCCCTCGGACTCGCTCGGGTTCGAGGAAGCCACTGTACTGACCCTCGCATTGCAGGCCATGCACGACGCACTGGTCACGCACGGCAAGTTGAAGCGTGGCCAGAGCGTGCTCATCCATGGCGCCACGTCGGGTGTCGGCTTGATGGCGCTGCAGATCGCTCGAGAGCTGGGCGCGGCTGTCGTCATCGGCACGTCGACGCATGCCGACAAGCAGCCGCGCATTCTCGAAGCCGGCGCCACGCACGCGGTGGAATCGACGGATGAAGGCTGGGTCGCCAAGGCGATGGAAGCCACGCAAGGCCGCGGCATCGACGTCACTGTCGACATGGTCGGTGGACCCAGGTTCAACCAGGTGATGGAGGCTGCCGCGTTGTCGGGCCGCATCGTCAATGTCGGCCGGCTGGGGGGTGTCAACGCCCAGGTCGACCTCAATCTTCATTCTCTGAAGCGGCTGACATACGTCGGCGTGACCTTCAGAACCCGCAGTGTCGAAGAGGTGCGTGAGGTCAACCGCCGCATGCTCGCCGACCTCGGTCAGGCGCTGGCCGCCGGCCGGTTGCGTCTGCCCATCGATGCCCGCTTTCCGCTTGCGGAGGCCGCCCAAGCGCTGGCCCGCATGACCGCCAACCAGCACTTCGGAAAGATCGTGCTTTCAATCTGAACAACAGGAAAAAACATGCAAGCGACCGCCCCTGAACTATCTCCTCCTGCACTTCACCGCGCCAGCCCGGCCGGTTCCAAACCGAACCCGGGCCTGACGCCCGTGATGCTCAATCACGCCGCCTGGGTGACGCACGACGTCGCCGCGACCGCCGACTTCTACACCCGCATCATGGGCATGGAGCTGGCCAGCACGGTGCTCGACGATTCGATTCCATCGACCGGCGACGACATCCCGTACTTCCACATCTTCTTTCGGATGCAGGACGGCTCGACGTTGGCCTTCTTCGAGGCGCCCGGCGTGCCCGCGCCGGCCAAGTCGACGCACCCTGCCTACGACATCTTCAACCACATCGCGCTGCAGGCGAAGAACCGCGAAGAGGTGATGAAGTGGTACGAGTGGCTCAAGTCGAACGGCATCGAGGTGATCGGCCCGACGGACCACAAGGGCCTGATCCTGAGCATTTACTTCCACGATCCGGCCGGAGTGCGCCTGGAGATCACCACGCCGCTTGACATGGAATGGAACCGGCACACCGACAAGGGCTACGAAGACCTCAAGCTCTGGGTCGAGTGCAAGGAGAAGGCCAAGCGCGAAGGGCGCGATGTGCCCAAAGCGCTCATCGAGCTCATCAGCGGCTTGCGCAAGCGCTACGACTGATGGCGGCGCCGAAGACCATGCCGATTTCGCTGCGCCATCTCTTCAGCATCAAGGCAGTCGTCGATGCGGCCACGTTGATCGGTGCCGTGCCGCATGGCTACACGCGGCGCGTGATGGGCGTCAGTGGCGGTCAGTTCGAGGGGGAACGCCTGCGCGGCCGCGTGCTGCCGGGCGGTGCCGACGTGGTGCTGGAGCGGCCCGATGGCGGCTTGCACCTCGACGTGCGCTTGGTACTCGAGACCGAGGCCGGCGAACTGATCTACATGACCTACAACGGCCGCCGCAACGGGCCGCCGGAGCTGATGCGCAAGATCGTCAACCGCGAGCCTATTCCGCCCGGCGCGGACTACTTCCGCGTCGCGGTGCAGTTCGAGACCGCTGCGCCTGCGCTGCTCTGGTTGAACGACCGGCTCGCCATCGGCACCGGCACGCGCGAGCCCGACGGACCTCGCTACGAGGTCTACGAGGTCGAATGAAAGACCGCGAATGAAAGACCGATTCACCGGGCGTCCTGCCATCGTCACCGGCGCAGGCTTGGGCATCGGCCGCGCGATCACGCTGCGCCTGCTCGAAGAGGGCGCGTTGGTGCTCGCCGTCGACAAGAACCCCGATGTGCTCGCGGCATTGCCCAAGTCCGATGGACTGCGCACGCTGGTGGCAGACACGACCGACCAAGGCGCGCCGGAGTCCATCGTCAGTGCGTGCCTCGAAGCCTTCGGTTCGCTGCGCATCCTGGTGAACAACGCAGGCCTGGGCAACGCGCCGGCCTTCCATGAGACGACCGAAGCCGACTACGACAAGTGGCTGACCGTCAACCTCACCGGCAGCTTTCGGCTGATCCATCGCGCGCTGGCGCCCTTGCGTGAGTCGAAAGGCGTGGTGCTCAACATCGCTTCGACGCTGGGCTTGCAGGGCTACCGTCGGCAGGCGGTCTATCACACCGCCAAGGCCGGCTTGATCGGGCTCACCCGCAACCTCGCGGCCGAGTACGGCGCCGAAGGCTTGCGCTTCAACGCGATCGCGCCGGGCATCATCGCCACGCCGCAGACAGCCGGGCGCCTGACCACCGGCCGCTTCTACTCGACCATCGTCGCCACGACGCCGATGGAGCGTCCCGGCAAACCGGAAGAAGTCGCTGGCGCGGCGGCCTTCCTGTGCAGCGACGACGCCGGCTTCGTCAACGGCCATGTGCTCGCCGTCGACGGTGGCCAGACCTCCACCGTGTACGTCAGCGATGCCATGGTGCAGTGCTGGATGGACGCGCATCCCGATCCGGAGTGACCTCAATGACACGCATTGCCATCGTGACCGGCGGCGCCAGCGGCCTCGGCCTGGCCACCGCACGCCGTCTCGCAGCCGACGGCCTGACGGTCGCCATCGCCGACATTCGGCCCGACGCCGCGCGCTATGCAGCCGCAGTGCTCGGCGCTAAACACATCGGGCTCGCCGTCGACGTCGCCGACGAAAGCTCGGTGGTCGCGCTGTTCGATACGGTCGAACAGAAGCTCGGTCCGGTCGCGGTGCTGGCGCACTTCGCGGGCATGCTGAGCACCGCGCCCAAGCCGGGACGGTTGCCGCTGGTGGAGATCACCGCGCAGGAGTGGGATCGGGTGATGGCGGTCAACGGCCGTGGCGCCTTTTTGTGCGTGCGCGAGATGCTGCGGCGGCGCTCGTCCGGTACACGCGTCGAGCATGGCCGCATCGTTACCGTGTCGTCGCTGGCCGGCCAGGTCGGCGGCATGCAGAGCGGCGCCGCGTACAGCGCATCGAAGGGCGCGGTGCTGAGCCTGACCAAGGTCGCCGCGCGCGAGGCGGCGCCGCTGGGCATCACGGTCAACGCCATCGCGCCGGGGCCGATCGACACGCCGATGCTCCAGCAGACGGTGGCTGAAGGCAACGGCGATCAGAAATACCTCGGCCTGGCGCAGGTGCCGCTGGGCCGCATCGGCGTGCCGGACGAGATCGCGGCGGCCGTAGGCTTTCTCGTGTCTCCGGGCGGCGCCTTCGTGACCGGGGCGACCATCGATGTCAATGGCGGCATGTCGATGCGCTGATCGCAGTCTTCTTCAAAGCGCGTCATGTCCAGCACCCTCGACAACCCCCGCTCGGCACACGCCGTGCTGCCCGCGTTCGACACCGATCCGTTCAGCGACGCGGTGCTGACCGATCCGTATCCCTTCGCGACACGGCTGCGCGAGGCCGGGCCGGTGGCCTGGCTGACGCACTACGGCATCTACGCGGTCGCGGGCTACAAGGAAGTGCAGTCGGTGCTGACCGATTGGCAGACCTTCACCAACACGGGCGGCGCCGGCCTGTCCGACATTCGCAAGCCCGGCTCCTGGCGGCCACCCAGTGCCATTCTTGAAAGCGATCCGCCGGTTCACACGGGGATCCGCTCGGCGCTGATGCGCATCCTGTCGCCCGCGGTGGTCCGGCAATGGCGCGAGACCTTTACGGCAGAGGCCGACCTGCTGGCCGATCGCCTGGTCGAGCAAGGCGAATTCGACGGCGTGCATGAAGTGTCCGAAGCCTTCGTGCTCAAGGTGTTTCCCGATGTCGTCGGCGTCGACATGCCGCGCGAGGCTGCCGTCGCCGTCGGTGACATGAACTTCAATGCCATCGGGCCAGCCAACGAACGCACTCGCGTCGCAGCCGAGCGCGCGGCGCCTTACATGGCCTGGTACGAGCAAGCCATGCAGCGTGAAAGCATGCGGCCCGGCGGCTTCGGCGAACTGCTTTTCCAGGCCGAGGACGAAGGTGCGATTCCTCCTGGCGTCGGCATGAACCTGGCGCGATCCTTCTTGCGCGGCGGCACCGACACGACCATCAGCGGCATCGGCTTCATGCTGCAGCACATCGCCACGCGCCCCGATGTCTTCGACACGCTCAAGGCGCAGCCGCAACGACTGCGTGGGGCGTTCGACGAAACGCTGCGACTCGAGTCGCCGGTGCAGGTGATGTTCAGGACCACGCGGCAGGATTGCGAAGTGTTCGGGCAGCGACTCGCCGCCGACACCAAGGTGGCCGCCTTCATCAACGGCGCGAACCGCGACGCACGTGCCTGGGCCGAGCCCGACCGCTTCGACATCGGCCGTGCACCGGGGCCCATGCAACTGGCCTTCGGCGCCGGCCCCCACGTGTGCATCGGCCAGATGATCGCGCGACTCGAAGCGGAATGCATCGTGGGCGCGTTGCTGCGCCGCGTGAAGTCCATCGAGCTGGCGTGCGAGCCAGGTTTTCGACTCGTCAACACGCTGCGCACGCTCGATCACCTGCCGCTGCGGGTCCGCGTCACGTGACCCCCTTGGCTGCCACCATGCGGGCGCTGCAACTGCACGCGCACGACCCGGCGTCGCTGCGCATGGTCGATGGTTTGCCGGTGCCGCAGCCAGGCCCAAGCGAAATCCTTTTGCGGGTGCGCGCTGTCAGCCTCAACTATCGCGATCTGCTCGCCATTTCCGGCCGCATCGCTGCGCCGGTGGTATTGCCGTTCGTGCCGGGTTCCGATGCCGCCGGCGAAGTCGTCGCGCTCGGTGACGGCGTTGCCCGATGGCGCCTCGGCGATCGCGCGATGACCGTGTTCACGCCCGGATGGAGGACGGGTCAGCCCACGTTGGCGCAGCGTGGCAACACGCTCGGCGGCCCATTGCCGGGCGTGCTGCAGGAGTACGTCGTCGTCGCAGAAGGCGACGCCGTGGCCACGCCCGCAGACCTGAGCGACGTCGAGGCATCGACCTTGCCGATCGCCGGTGTCACCGCCTGGGCGGCGCTGGCCGATGGCGATTTGCGCGCGGGCTGCACGGTCGTCACACAGGGCAGCGGGGGCGTCGCACTGTTCGCTCTGCAGTTTGCCAAGGCAGCAGGCGCCCGCGTGATCGCGCTGTCGTCGAGCGAACAGAAACTGCAGCGGCTGCGCGCGCTCGGTGCCGATGTCGGCATCGACTACCGCGCCGTGCCCGACTGGGACCGCGTGGTGCGCGAAGCCACGGGCGGGCAGGGCGCGGACATCGTCATCGAGACCACCGGTTCGTCCCTCGCCCAGTCGATCGCCGCGGCCGCGCTGGGCGGCTTCATCGGGGTCGTCGGCTTCACGGGCGGCATGACGTCCGAGGTACCGGTGCGAAAACTTATCGGCGGTCTGGTGCGGGTGCACGGCATGTTCGTCGGCTCGCGCGAGCGCTTCGAACAGATGACCGCAGGCCTGACGCGCGGTGGTGTGCGCCCGGTCGTCGATCGCGTCTTCGACCTGTCGGAAGGGCACGCTGCGTTCGA
Source organism: uncultured Variovorax sp. (assembly GCA_964242015.1). Lineage (GTDB taxonomy): Bacteria > Pseudomonadota > Gammaproteobacteria > Burkholderiales > Burkholderiaceae_C > Variovorax. The sequence continues at coordinate 57,000 of CAXTCC010000002.1, read as the reverse complement.
GTGGCTGCAGGGCGGGCATCACTTCGGCAAGGTGGTCATCGCCTTGCCCGATCGGTAGTCATATCGCTGGTGGTTTCAGTTTGCCCCACAACAAAGGAGACACGATGCAACACGAACAAGGTCAGCAACAACAGGAAGCCAGCGGGTGCCCGTTCCAGCCGGCGGCGGTTCGCGAAGGATTCCAGCCTTACTACAGTCCGGAGCTGCACGCCTCGATGGCAGCGGCACGCGGCGAGGCACCGGTGTTCTGGTGCGAAGAGATCGGCTATTGGGTGTTGACGCGGTACGACGACGTGCTGTCGGTATTGCAAGACGGCGAGCGCTTCTCAGCGCAGAACACCACGCGTCCGGTGACGCCGATGCACCCCGACGCGCTCAAGATATTGCAAGACGGTGGCTATGCCTCCACCGGCAGCCATTCGAGTCTCGACGGCGCCGTGCACAAGCGCATTCGCCAGTCGACCAGCCAGGTGCTCAACCTGCGCGAATTCGTGCAACTCGAGCCGCGCGTGCGTGCGCTGGTGCGTGCCGCACTGGAGCGACTAGAAGGCAAGGACGTGGTCGACCTGCACGCCGAGTTCAACTACGAGTTGCCGGCGCAAGTGATCTTCATGGTGCTCGGCATTCCGGAGGCGGACATCCAGTCGGTCAAGCGCTGGGCCGGCATGCGCAGCGTGATCGACTTCAGCCCGTCGAGCTACGAGCAGCAGATCGAGGGCGCACGCAATCTGGCGGCCTACTGGCAGTACTGCACCGCGATGGTCCACGATCGGCTGGCCCAGCCGCGTGATGATTTCACCAGCCGCATCCTGGCGCTGCGCAACGGTGACGACGCTGTCATGACCATTCCGGAGGCCATCACGCACACATTCGGCGTGGCCTTTGCCGGCCACGAGACGACGACCAACCAGTTGAGCAACACATTTCGCACGCTGTTCACGCACCGGTCGGAATGGGACGCGCTGTGCGCCGACCCTGCGCTCGCGGCCAACACCGTCGAAGAGGGCTTGCGCTACGCCGGTGCGGTGATCGGCTGGCGCCGCATCGCGCTGCAGGACGTGCAGTTCAAGGGCATCGACATCCCGAAGGGCGCGCAGATCATGTTGTCGCTGGCGTCCGCGAATCGGGACGAGGCGATGTTCCCCGAGCCCGACCGTTTCGACATCCGCCGCAAGAATTCGCGCAAGCAACTGACGATGGGCAACGGCGTCCATTTCTGCCTCGGCGCACCGCTGGCGCGACTGGAAATGAAGATCGTTTTCGAGGAGTTCCCGCGCTTTTTTCCGAACGCGAAGCTGGTCGAACCCGATGCCGCCGAGCACCTGAAGACCTTCGTGTTCCGGGCGCCGCACGCCCTGCCTGTGTCGCTGAAGGCGACGACGCACTAGACAACGCAACCTGAAGGACGCAGCCATGGCCCAGCAAGACTTCGACGGCAAGGTCGCCGTCATCACCGGCGGCGCGAGCGGCGTCGGCCTGGCACTGGCCGGCCAGTTGCTGCGGGCAGGTGCCAGCGTGACGCTGGTCGACCGTGACGAGGCCGGACTGGCGCGTGCGAAGGCAAGCTTCGCCAGCGACCGTGTGCTGAGCGTGGCCGCAGACGTGTCGCAGTCGACCGATGTCCGTACCTATGTCGATCGAACGGTCGAACGCTTCGGCCGCATCGACCTGTTCCACAACAACGCGGCCATCGTCGGACCGCAGGCGTCGTTACTCGACTTCGACGAAGCCGACTTCCACACCGTGTTCGGCGTCAACGTGCTCGGTGCGATGCTCGGGCTCAAGGCGGTCGGCGGCGTGATGCGTCAGCAAGGCCGCGGCACCATCGTCAACACGGCATCGGTCTCAGGCCAGCGCAGCAGTCGGCCCGACGCCGGGCTCGCGCTCTACGGCGCCTCGAAGGCGGCGGTGATCCGGCTCACGCAGCAAGCAGCGCTGGAGTTCGCGCCGCTCGGCATCCGCATCAACGCGATCTGCCCGGGGCCGATCGACACGCCACTGCTGCGCAGCACCTTCCGCGCAGAGGGCCGCTCTGAAGACGAGGTCGAGCGGCTGCTGAAGCAGCACTTCAAGAACCAGCCGCTGGGCCGTGCGGCCACTGCCGACGAAGTGGCCGATGTCGTCTACTGGCTGCTGGGCGCGCATGCCAGCTTCGTGACGGGCGGAATCTATAACGTCGATGGCGGGATGACGGCTTGAAGTCTTAAGGGCTTGAACGGCCGACGAGCGATCCGTCGCGATGACGGATCGGCAGGCTCGGCGAGCCTGGCCGTTCGCTCACTGCACCGTCGCAAACCCGCCGTTCTTCACCTGCAGCAAGACACCGCCGTAGCTCGGCTGCCTGGCACTGTTGACGCTCCACGTCCCGCTGCCGATCACCACCGGCACCCGATTGAGCTTGCCGAGTTCGTCGCGGATCTTGGTGCGGTCCGGGTTGGGGCCGGCGTTCTGCACCGCCTGCGCGGCCAGCTGGCCGATGGTGTAGCCCATGGCGGCCCAGATGTCGGGCGTGGCCTTGTAGCGTGCGTTGTAGGCCTCCACGAAGGCCACGTTCATCGGTGACGGATTGCTGGGCGCATAGTCGGAAACGATGTAGGTGCCCTCGACCGCCTTGCCGCCGATCTTGATGAAGTTGAGCGAGGCGAGGGTGGACGGGCCGACGAAGCGGATCTTCGGGTCGACGCCGGCCTGCCGCATCTGGATCAGCAGGTTGGCCGAGACTTCGGCGGGTGCAGCGATGAACACCGTATCGGTATCCTGGTTCGACACCTTGGTCGCCAGCGCCAGAAAGTTGCTGTCGGAGCCGAGGATGGATTCGTCGCTGACGATCTGCGCACCGGCCGCCTTGACCTCTTTAAGGAACGCGGCCTTCTGCGTCACGAAGCCGTCGTTGCTCTGGTCGGAGATCAGCGTGATGCGCTTGGCGCCCAGCTTTTCCATGGTGAACTTGCTGAGGAACCCCATGATGTCGGTCGCAAAGGCCTGCACCTTGAAGGCCCAGGGCCCGGTCGTGAGGATGTCGTTGGCGCTGCCGTTGGCGAAGAGCGGCACCTGCAACTCGTTGGCGACCGGTGCAGCGCCGAGCGCTTCGAAGCTGGTGGTCGGGCCGAGGATCATCAGCACCTGGTCGCGCTTGGCGAACTGGCTGACCAGGCTCACGGCTTGCGCCTTGTCGCCGGCCGAGTCGCCTTCGATGATCTTGAACTTCGCACCGCCCGGCAGCCCTTTCTTGTTGGCTTCGTCGAGCGCGAGCCGGATGCCGTTCTGGATCGGCACGCCGCCATAGGCGTACGTTCCGGTGAGGCCGTTGAAGACCCCGACCGGAATTTCCTTGCCGGCTTGCGCCGACGCGAAACCGCTCGTCGCGAGCAGCAACGCCCCGGTCAACGCAGTTCTGCGATTGATCGTGTTCATGTCACTGCACCGCGACGAAGTTGCCGTCCTTGACCGTCAGCAACACGCCGCCATAGGTCGGTTGGCGCGCGGTGTTCACGCTCCACGTGCCGACGCCCATCACCACCGGCACGCGGTTGAGCTTGCCGATCTCGTCGCGGATCTTCTTGCGGTCAGGGTTGGGCCCGGCGTTGACGACGGCCTGGGCCGCGAGCTGGCCGAGCGTGTAGCCCATGGCCGCCCAGTTGTCCGGCGCATTCTTGAAACGTGCCTTGTAGGCCGATACGAACGCGGTGTTTTGCGACGACGTGGCGGCTGGCGAATAGTCCGACACCATGAACGCGCCTTCCACCGCCTTGCCACCGGTCTTGATGAAACCTTGCGAGGCCAGCGTCGACGGGCCGATGAACTTGACCTTCGGGTCGAGCCCGGCCTGCCGCAGCTGGATGAAGAAGTTGGCCGACAGCTCGGCCGGCGCGGCGATGAAGACGGCATCGGTCTCCTGGTTCGAGATCTTGGTCGCCAGCGCCAGGAAGTTGCTGTCGCTGGCCAGGATCTTTTCTTCGGAGACGATGGTCGCGCCGTTGTTCTTCACGTAGTCGCGCAGTGCGCCGGCCTGCGAGATGTAGCCTTCGCTGCCCTGGTCGTACACCACGGTGATGCGCTTGACGCCCAGCTTTTCGACACTGAGCTTGCCCAGGAAACCCATGATGTCGAGTGCCGAGGCCTGCACCTTGTAAGCCCACGGGCCGGTCGTCAGGATGTCGTTGGAACTGCCGATGGCGAACATCGGCACCTGCAGGTCGTTGGCGACCGGTGCACCGGCCAGCGCTTCCAGGCTCGTCGTCGGCCCGAGGATGAGCGACACCTGATCGCGCTTGGCGAACTGGTTGACGAGGTTGATGACCTGGCCCTTGTCGCCCGCGGTGTCGCCCTCGAAGATCTTGAACTTGGCGCCGCCGGGCAGCCCTTTCTCATTGGCTTCTTCGAGCGCCATCTTCATGCCGTTCTGGATCGGCACGCCGCCGAAGGCATAGACGCCGGTGGTCGCGTTGAACACGCCGACCGGAATTTCCTTCGCGCCTTGCGCGTGCGTCAGGCCGGAGCCGGAAAGTAGAAGAGCGAGCAGAGAAAAACTGCCGACGAGGGCAGTGCGGCGAGGGTTCGTCATGGTGTTGTCTCCTGTTTTTTTGGGGTGAAGGGCGAGTCAGCCGCGAACCAGTCGAAGCGGCAAGGTGTCCAGCGTGCGCAGCGTGTTGACGAGGCGCGGCACGGCCGGGCCGGTCGGCTCGATCGCCTTGACCCGGCGAATCAGCGCGCCGAGGATGCATTCGGCTTCGAGCCGCGCGATCATCTGGCCGACGCACACGTGCGAGCCGTTGCCGAAGGCGCGGTGCACGCCGGCGGTCTGGCGCATGACGTCGAACTTGTCGGGGTCGGGCCATTTGCGTGGATCGCGATTGGCGGCACCCATGTGAAAGCCGACCTTGGTGTCGGCCTCGAGTCGGTAGCCGCTCAGATCGACATCCCCGGTCGTGGTCCTGAACATGACCTGCGCCGGCGATTGCAACCGCAATGCTTCTTCGAATGCGCTCTTGATCTTGCTGGGGTCGGCCTTGACCAGCGCCAATTGATCCGGATTGCGTGCCAGCAGATCGAGCGTGGCGCCGATGCCCGAGATGGTGGTGTCGACACCCGCGCGAAAAAAGCTGCGCACATGGGCCGGCCCGGTGCCGGCCGCGAACTCGCCCGAGTCTTCGGCCAGGAAGATCTTTTCGCCGAAGCCGCCTGGCAGCATGTTGTGCCGCTGCAGGATGTCTGCATACCACTCGATCACCGGCTGCGCGCGTTCGGTCGCACGGCCGAGGCGGTCGTTGTTGGGGCCGAGCTGGTTGAAGTTGAGTTCGCCCGTGATGATGAGCCGCTCGGGCGGAATCTTGACGCCGAAAACTTCCGGAAAGACCTGCAACACGAAGCCTTCGGCCAGATCGCGCACGCCGTCGACATCGCCTTGCTCGACCGCGCGCTCGGCCACTTCTTCGGCACGCTGCAGGAACTTCTCGCGCCACTGCTTGACAACCAGGGGCGAAAGGATTTTTTGCAGCGCAGCACGCACGCCGGTGTGCTCGGGCGGGTCTACCTCCGAGATGGGGCTGCGAGCGCGCCAGGCACCTGGCTTGCGGATGTCGCTCAGGCCCACGCCGCCTTCCGATGTGAAGCGCGCGTAGTCGGACATCACGATCCCCACTTCCTCATAGCGGCCGACGGCGTAGTAGCCGTGCTGCGCGATGAACACCGCCGGCGCCTCGCGCAACTTTTCATACAGTGGCAGCGGGTTCAGCAGGTTCTCGTCGGAGAACGGGTCGTCTTGCAGAACAGGTGGTTCGCGCAGGGTTTCGATGGTCGTCATGTTCAGTCTCCGGACGGAAGCACGCGCACGGTCACGTCGCGAATGCGCCAGCCGTCCGGCGTGCGTGTGAAGCGGGTGCTGTAGGTGCCGAACATCGCGATCTTGCCGGGGCCGTCGCGCCAGTCGGTGATGAGTGCGCGGGAGTAGCCCATCGCGTCGTCGGGGCCGTCGCCGGGCTCGACGTAGAAGTCGGTCATCTGATGGCGCACCAGCGTCTTGAAACGCTTCTGCATGACCTCCGTCATCATGCCCATCAGCTTGTCGTGGCCGCGCAGCGTTTCGGGCGGCAGGCCCGATCCGCCCTGCGACATCGGCGGCGAGTTGGCACGGGTCCAGGTGCCGTCTTCGGTGAAGAGCTTGACGAAGTCGGGGTTGCCGACATCGGCCAGGTGACCATAGCGCGCGAACAGGTCGCGAATGGCGAGTTCGTCGTCGATCGGGAGGCGTTTGAAAGTCATGCCGCAGGCTACGCCGGCAGCGCGCTCCGGTCTGTCACCCTGTCAAGGGACTGCCGGGGCCGTCCCACCGATGGGGGACATACCAGCCTCAGACCCGGCCCTATTCTTTTGCTCCTTTGGCTTCTTCCGGAGCAGCGCATGCTTTTCCATGTCGACATCGTTCCCGACTTTCCACACGACTGGACACCTGAAAAACTGACCGACATGCTGGCGCAGGAAACGGTCGCGGCCATCGACCTGATGGACCGGGGCGTCTTGTTGCGCATCGATCGCGTGGTGGGTCGCGGCGGCAACTTCAGCCTCTGGGAAGCCGAGAGTCCCGAGAAGCTCGACGAGGCGATTCGCTCGTTGCCGATGGCGCCTTTCATCAAGGTCAGCGTGACGCCGCTCATAAAGCACCGCGTGCAGCTGGCGCGCGAAGCGAGTTCGCAATGACCGGCGCATCTTCCGCGCCGGCCTTGCCCGGCGTGCTGTCGCTCGAGGGCCGTCGCGTCATCGTGACCGGTGCTGCGAGCGGCATCGGCCAGTCGGCCGCGGCCTGCCTGGCTGCCTTGGGTGCCGACCTGGTACTCACCGATCGCAGCGCGCTGGACGCCACGGTGGCACAGGTGCGCGAGGCCAGAGCGAATGCGCAACCGGTGTGCATCCAGGGCGACCTGACCGACAGCGGACTGCAGGCGCGGCTGCTCGATCAAGGCCCCGTCTTTGCGCTGGCGAGCGCCGCCGGCGTCTTCGGTGGCGCGCCCGACATGAGCCCGGCCGAAAGCTTCGAGTTCGTCATGGGCATCAACGTGCGCGCCACCATGCAGCTGGCCAGCGCCTGCGTCGACCAGATGATCCGCCAGCGGCAGGGCTATGTCGTGCTGGTCGGGTCGGCAGCCGGACGCAACGGCGGCGGGCTGCCCAACGACTCCCAGGAGTACGCGACCTACGCCGCCTCCAAGGGGGGCGTGCACACCCTGGTGCGCTGGCTCTCGCGTCGCGCCGTCGGGAACGGCGTGCTGGTGAACGGCGTGGCACCGGGCATCGTCGCCACACCGCTCTCCGCGACACTCAAGATCGACACCAGCATCCTGCCCATGAAGCGTGTCGGGCAGCCAGCAGAACTGGGTTGGCCGATCGCGTTGCTGTGCACGCCGGCAGCCTCGTTCATCAGCGGCGCGATCCTCGACGTCAACGGCGGCATGTTCGTCGGCTAGTCGCCGCCTTCTGTGTCCCCGTCCCGCCGATGGGGGACATACCGCCGCGCACCCCGCACCTATCCTTTGCGCTCATGCGAACCAAGGAAAGACCGAGATGCTGACCCAGCAGATATTGAACGGCCTGGTGGTGGGCAGCGTGTACGGGCTGTTCGCGCTGGGCTTCACGCTGCTGTTCGGCGTCAACCACATCATGAACATGGCCCACGGGTCTGTCTTCATGTGGGGTGCCTTCGCCGGGCTCTACGCGGTGGTCGCGTTCGAGATGCCAATCGGCTTCGCGCTCATCGTCGGCATGGTGGTCGGCGGCTTGTTGTCGGTGCTGCTCGACATCGTCGCCTTCGCGCCGCTGCGCAAGCGCGGGGCGCCGGAGTTCTCGGCCATCGTCTCGTCGATCGGTGCCGATCTGGTGCTGTTGGCCATCGCCCAGAAGGTGTCGAACACCGCGGTGATGCGCTTTCCGTTCGACGCCTTCCCGGTCGTGATCTTCCGCGTCTTCGGGCTGCGCATCCAGCTGCTGCAGCTGGTCATCATGGGCCTGGTGTTGGTCATGGTCGGCGGGCTGGTCTTCTATCTCTACAAGACGGAATTCGGCCGCCGGATTCGGGCGGTCGCCTTCTCGGAGCAAACGTCGCGCTTGCTCGGCATCAACCCCGGCTGGGTCAACATGCAGGTGTTCTTCATCTCGGGCGCGCTGGCCGGCATGGCAGGCGTGCTCATCGGGCTGGTCTTCAACTCGGTGCACTTCACGATGGGTGAACCGTTGCTGTTGCGCGCCTTCGTCATCGTCATCCTGGGGGGGCTCGGCAGCATTCCCGGCGCGTTGATCGCCGGGCTGGCCATCGGCCTGGTGCAGACGCTGAGCGTGGCTTACGTGTCGGCCGGCGTGGCCGAGGCCATCGTCTTCCTGGCGCTCTTCATCGTCATCCTGGTGAAGCCGACCGGGCTCTTCGGGCAGGCCGGTGCAACCATGCGGGTGAAGCGCGCATGATCGATTTCTTCTCTACCTATGCGTCGCTGCTCGACCTCATCCTGGTCAATGCACTGCTGGCGATGAGCCAGTACGTGGTGCTGCGTGCCGGCGTGTTCTCGCTCGGCACGGCAGGCTTCGCGGCACTCGGCGCCTACGCGACCGCGATCCTCATCACCAAGACGGGTTGGCCGCCCGCCGCAGCCATCGGGGTCGGCATGGTTTTCGGCACGCTGGCCAGCGCATTGCTCGCGATGCCGCTGGCGCGGCTGCGCGGCGTCTTCCAGGCGGTCGCCACGCTGGCCTTCGTGCAGATCGTGCTGTCGGCCACGCAGAACTGGGTCGACCTCACCAACGGCGCGCTCGGCATCAATGGCATTCCCAAGGTGGTCGGCACCGGCACCTTGCTGGCGGTGGTCGTAGCGGTCGTGGCCTTCCTGGTAGCGATGGGGCGCTACAGCATCGCGCGGGCGCTCGACGTGATTCGCGAAGACGAGACCGTGGCGGTGTCGCTCGGCATTTCGGTACCGCGCTACCACCGGCTGGCTTTCATCCTTTCGGGGGCACTGGCCGGCCTGGCAGGCGGCCTGCATGCCTGCAACAGCTACACGATCACACCCGGAGAGTACGGTTTCCAGATGCTGGTCAACGTGCTGGCGATGGTGGTGCTCGGTGGCCGCACGTCGGTGTGGGGCGCCATCGTCGGTGCGGCCATCCTCAGCACGCTGCCCGAGCTGTTCCGCGTGTTCGCCGACTACCGCAACGTGGTGCAGGGCGTGCTGCTGATGCTGGTCATCGTGTACCTGCCGCGCGGCGTGGCAGACACCGCCATCGCGGCCTGGCGTGACCGGCGATTGAAGCGCGCCGCGGTCGAGGCCGGCCCCAGCGCGGTCATGGGTTCGGGTTCGGGTTCGGGTTCGAGTGGCGGCTCATCGGCGCGGCAGGTGGCCGCCATTCCACGCGCAGGAGCCCAGCCATGACCGCCCTGGTGCTCGAGAACGTCGCGCGTCACTTCGGCGGCGTGCCGGCCGTCGACGGGTTGAGCCTGTCGGTGCCGGCCGGCCGAATCACCGGTCTCATCGGGCCCAACGGCGCCGGCAAGACCACGGTGGTCAATCTCATCACCGGCATCCTGCATCTGACGTCGGGCCGCGTGCTCCTTGATGGCGCGGACGTGTCGCGCACCGAGGCGCCCGAGCTCGCACGCGCCGGCGTCGCGCGCACCTTCCAGAACATCCGGCTGGTCGCCGATGCGAGCGTGCTCGACAACGTGCTGGCGGGCTTTCATCGCCACGAGACGACGGGGCTCTTCGCCAATCTGTTCGGACTGCCGTCGGCACGTGCCGAAACCGCGCGGCTCAAGGCCGAGGCGATGCACCTGCTCGAACGCTTCGGCATGAGCGCGTTGGCACAGCACCGTGCGGGCGGGCTGTCTTACGGGCACCAGCGACGCATCGAGATGATGCGGGCGCTGGCCGCCAAACCGTCGGTGCTGCTGCTCGACGAGCCGGTCGCGGGCATGAACGACGCCGAGGCCGAAAGCCTGGCGGGCATCTTTCGCTCGGTGGCGGCCGAAGGCGTCGCCATCCTGTTGATCGAACACAACATGCGCTTCGTGATGTCGCTGTGCTCGCACCTGTATGTGCTCGCGTCGGGTCGGCTCATCGCCGAGGGCGAGCCCGGCATGGTGGGGCGCGATCCGCGCGTGGTCGAAGCGTATCTGGGAGCCTGAGCGATGCTCGAAATCAAAAACCTCGGCGTGCACTACCGCGGAATTCATGCGTTGCGTGGAGTGAGCCTGCACGTGAAGAAGGGCGACATCTTCGCCTTGATCGGCCCGAACGGCGCCGGCAAGTCGAGCCTCGTCAATGCGCTGTCGGGGATCGTGCCATCGAGCGGCGAGATCCTTTTCGAAGGCGAGCCGCTGGACGGCCGTGCTGCGCACTTGCGTTCGCGCGCCGGCATCATCCAGGTGCCTGAAGGACGGCGCGTGATTGCACCGTTGTCGGTGGCCGAGAATTTGCAGCTGGGTCGACAGGCCGCCGGCATCCGCGGCAGCGACGCGGCCGACCTGGAGCGGGTGCATGCGCTGTTCCCGGTGCTGCTACAGCGACGCAACCAGCTCTCCGGGTCGTTGTCGGGCGGGCAGCAGCAGATGCTGGCCATCGGCCGCGCGTTGATGGGCCGGCCCAAGGTGCTGATGCTCGACGAGCCCAGCCTCGGCCTCGCGCCGGTGATCATCAAGGACGTCTTCAAGGCGCTGGTGCAGCTCAACAGCGAAGGTCTGACGATCCTGCTGGTGGAGCAGAACGCGCGGCTCGCGCTGCAGACGGCCAGCCGTGCCGCGGTGCTCGAACAGGGCCGCATCGTGCAGCAGGGGATGGCGGCCGAGCTGGCGGAAGACCCGACGATTGCGGATCATTACTTCGGGCGGGCCGGGCTGATCGCCTAGCCATCGACGCGCGGAGAGAAGTCAGCGGCGCGGAGCGCGCTCAGGCCTTCACTGCGTCATGCAGTCGATCCCCGAAAAGATTCGACCACTCCTCCGGCGTGAGCGACATGCGCTTGCCGCGATAAGCCGTGGGTAGTCGCAAGTGATCGGAGTTGGCCGTGGCCGCTACGGCGGGTCGGGCGGCAATGCGTGCAGACCAGCGCGCGATGGCCGGAAACTCCGCAATGTCGATCTTGATCAGCGCGATGCCGAGGACCCATGGCCAGCACGCCATGTCGGCGATCGAATAGTCGCCTGCCAGGCAGCCGCCCGCCGTGCCCTCGACCTCGCCGAGGCGACGCTCCAGCACATGCAGCAGTCGGCGTGCTTCGCGCGAATAACGTTCGACCGCGTAGTCCTGCCCCTCGGGCGCATAGCGGATGAAGTGGTGTGCCTGGCCGTGCATCGGACCGAGTCCTGCGACCTGCCAGGTGAGCCACTGCAGCGCAGCCGACCGGCCACGCGCATCTGTGGACAAGAAGCGGCCGGTCTTGTCAGCAAGATATTGCAGGATGGCGCCCGATTCGAAGACGGCAAAAGGTTCGCCGCCGTCTTCGGGCGCATGGTCGACGATGACCGGCAGCTTGTGGTTCGGGTTCAAGCGGCCGAACTCGGGCGTCAGGTGATGCCCCGCATACAGCGGGTACTCGATGACGCGGTAGGGCAGTGCCGTCTCCTCCAGCATGATCGCGACCTTGCGACCGTTGGAGGTACCGACGTAGTGAAAGTCGATCACTCGGGCTTGATGCCGCGGTCACGAATCACGGTGTTCCAGCGAGTCGTCTCGGCGCGCATGTAGGCGGTGAATTGTTCGGGCGTGCCGGACACTGGATCGATACCGGCTTCGAGCAGTTTGCGCCGCACTTCGGGCACCGCTATCGTCTTGGCATACGCCGCGGCGATCGCCGTGACCATCGGCTGCGGCGTACCGGCGCGCACGGTGAAGCCTTGCCAGCCTTCGACCTGGAAGTCCTTGATGCCCTGCTCGGCGACGGTCGGCACATCGGGGTAGGCGGCGACGCGCGTGGCGCCTGCTGCGGCGATGGCGCGCAGGCGGCCTGCCTCCAGGTGCGGGCGTGCGGTGGCACGGTCGAGGAACATGAAGCCGATGTGCCCGCCGAGCAGGTCTTGCACTGCAGGGCCGCCGCCCTTGTAGGTGATGGCCACCAGCTTGGCGCCGGTCGCGCTGGCCAGCAGTTCGGTTGCCAAATGGTGCGTGGTACCGACGCTCGGCGATCCGTAGTTGAGGCCTTCGGGCTGCCTGGCCGCCGCAGCGACAAGCTCCTTCACGTTGTGCACCGGCAGCACGGTCGGGTTGACCACCAGCAGGAAGTCGAACTTGGCCGTCATGGTGACCGGCGCCAGATCTTTCAGCGGGTCGTACGAAAGCTTTTCGAACATGCTTGGATTGACGGCATAGGTCGTCATGTCGCCCAGCAGGATCGTGTAGCCATCGGCCGGCATTTGCTTGGCCACCGCAGTGGCGCCGATGATGCCGGAGGCGCCGGGACGGTTCTCGACGATCACCGGTTGGCCGAGCGCCTCGCCCATGCCGGGCGCGACCAGGCGCGCGAAGAAGTCGGTCCCGCCGCCCGCGGGGTACGGCACGATCATCTTGATCGGCTGGTTCGGCCATTGGTTCTGGGCGAAGCCGCTCAGGGGGAGTGAGGCGGTGGCGACTGCTGCGAGGAGCGCCAGAAAGGAACGCGTGCGCATGAAACTTGTCTCCGATGATTGATGTGATGGCGGCTGTTCAGGCAAGCACGGGGGTTGCGCGCGTCGGCGCTGCGGCAGGCGAAGCGCCGACGGCTTCCGTCGCGGTGCCGATGTCGCGCTTCAGGATGCGCGAGAGCGCCGCGGCCAACGTCGCTAGTGATGAAGCCGCGGCACCCCGGCTTCGAAAGCCGACGTGCTGGTCCGGGCGCACCAGCAGCGCGCCGTCGCTCGCGATCTCGCGCAAGTGCAGCCACGCATGTTCGGGGTCGCGCACATCGCCGGCCTCCGAGATGTCGACGACGTCCATCGGGACGCCGGTGCTTTGAGTCAGCTTGTGCGCCGCTTCGCGCCAAGCGCCGCCGGCTTCGGCCGTGATCAGCAGGAAGCGACCCGGCCGAATCAGATCCAGCGTCGACAAGCGGATGCCATCGCGCTCGACCCAGGCATGCGGCAACCTGTGGCCCGGCCGCGTGGTCGGCACGTAGACCTGGCCCAACGGGTCGCGCTCGGGCGCGGGCGTGGCGTCGGGCGACACCGCGCCCTGGTCGTAGTGAAAGCCCAGCTCGATGTCGTGCGCCTGCCATTCCATGCGCTGCAGTTCCATCACCTTGTCGAGGCGCGCGCGGCGGGTGCGGCCTTCGGCGTTGTCGGCGAAGAAGCGCGCGAAGTTGGCGCGGCTGGTCACCGGGTCGCCTCGCACCAGGCCGATGCCGCCGTCGGTCAGCGCGTGGTTCTGGAAGGTCATCAGCGCCCATTGCACGTTGCTCGCCGCCACCGGCCGGCGCTCGGCCTCGTAGGCGTCGAGCAGGCTGTCGGGTGCGTAGCCCTTGATGACGGCGGCGAGTTTCCAGGCCAGGTTGTGCGCATCCTGAATAGCGGAGTTCAGGCCCAGCCCGGTGGTCGGCGGATGGCGGTGCGCGGCATCGCCGGCCAGCAGCACGCGGCCCCAGCGATAGCGATCGACCATCACGCCTTCGACGGTCCAGTGGCCGATGCCGATGATGTCGGGAGACAGGTCGGGGATCTTCAGCAACTCGCGCATGCGTGGCAGCAACGAGGCTTCTTCGAAGCGCGACGGGTCGTCCGGCCGAAAGCTGAAATGGAACATCCATTCTTCGGAGTGGCGACCGAAGCGCGTCGGCCCGAGCTGCCCAAGCACGCCGCTGGCCCACGAGCCGCCTTCCGGGTTGACGAACCAGGTCGTCATCGAATGGTCGTCGTCCCAGTAGTTGGAAAGGTCGGCCTTGAAATAGACCGTCACCATGTGGGCCAGGTCGGTCGACCCTTCGAAACGCGCGCCGACCGTGGGACCGACCGTCTTGCCGCCGTCGGCGCCGATCAGGTAGCGCGCCAGCACGCGCGTGGCCTCGCCGCTCGCACGGTCGCGCACGATGGCCGTCACGCCGTCGGCGTCTTGTTCGAACGATTCGAGCTCGTGGTTGTAGAGCACCGTTGCTTCCGGCTCCGGCTCGGCGATGGAGCGCAGCAGCGGCTCGAGCCGGACCTGCGGATACAGCGTCGACTCGCACGGGCTGTCCTTGGCGTACTGCGTGAGCGAGCCGCCGCCGAAGGATTCGATGCGATAGAAGGTGCGCCGATCGAGTGGGCCGTCGCCGGCCAGGCTGGTGCACCAGCGGATGTGCGCGATGTGGGCGAGCGGCATCGACTTGGCATAGACGCTGTCGGCCACGCTGAACTGACGCAGGATTTCCATCGTGCGCTGGCTGATGTAGCGCGCCTTGGGCAGGCGGCCGGGTGCGTGGTGCCGCTCGACCAGCATGCTGCGCACGCCCATGCGCGATAAAAAGATGGAGGAGGTGAGGCCGCAGCCGCCGCCGCCGGCGATGAGGACAGGTATTTCTATGGTTTTCACGTTGGCAGTTGGTGGTTTCGCTGCTATCGGCAGCGCGACGGTTTCTCTTCCTTGAAAAGCACACGACGCAGCAGTTGCCGGTACTCCTCGGCGATGGCGCGTTGTTTCGGGTCTTCGCTGACGTCGAACGCGGCGTTCATCTCTTCCCAGTCTTCATCGGTGAAGCAACCGAGCGCCACCGGTATGAGATAGCTTTCTTCGACTTCCATGTGCCCGAGATAACCCTCGACATAGCGGTCGACAGCGACTTCGAACCGGTTTCGCCGCGAGTCGCCCATCACTTCGAACGCGAGCAGCGCTCGCTCCAGCTCGCGCACTGCGACCTCGGCCCGTCCGTGGTCGACCTCCAGCCGATCAAGTACCGGCCCGAGCGCCGGGCAACGCTCGCGCAATCGTGGAAACAAATGGGAGCTTTCTCGCGCGTGGTGCAGTTGGGCTGGTGCTTCGTCCAGGTAGAACAGCATGGCTCGCAGGGCACCAAAGTCCGGCTGCGTCTCATCGCGGCGTGCGCACTCGACCTGCAGCTGGAAGCAGCGCAGTACTGCTGCCAGGGCCTGGTGTTCTTCCATGATCGCGCGAATGACGGGGAGGCTCATGGCTGTGTGTTGTCGCAATGCATGATCGCCCCATAGACTTCAGCGGTCTGTCCCCTCTACGGGGGAATGTCCGGGGACGGAGGTTCGGGTTTTTACCGTCCCCCGGTCGGGGGACAGGCGGCCACGGCGGTTGGTGCTGCAATGACCCGGCGCGAAGCTCCGATGACTGCCAAAACGGCGCTCGCGACGATGAAGGAGACAAGAATGAACGCCCAGAACAGCGCAGTGACCACACTGCCGATGGAACAGCCGTCCGGTGGCGAGCTGCCGGACATCATCGAGGCGATCGGCAGTGACCGCTTCGGCGCCAAGTTGCTGGCCTATCTGCACAAGATGTGCGGCGCAGACCATTGCGCGGTGTTTCAGCTGGGCAACGATTCGCTGAGCAAGGTGGCGGTCGGCAGCCATGACGGCACCGATGTCGCCAGCCTGCAGACCTCCCGCTACCTCGACCAGCAGTACTGGCGCAAAGACCCTGCGATGTGCGAAGCACAAAGCCGTGTGCTGATGAAGGAACCGGTGCTGATCCGCGTCGACATCAGCGACCTCATCGACACCGACCTGCGCGACACCATTTATCCGCACATCCGCGAGCGGCTCGTCGTCGCCGGTCGCCGCAGCGAAAGCGCCTTCGGCCTGAGCATCCTGCGCTCCGACGTGCACGGTGCCTTTACCGACAGCGACATCGATCGCATCGGCTCGGTCGCCGAATTGCTCGTTTCGTTGCTCGCCAAGCACGCCGACCTGGTGCTGAATCGGCCGAACGTGGCGCTGGCGCTGACCTCGCTGACAGAAATCGAACGCTGCATGGTCGCCATGACCGACCTGCCGCGGCGCGAGGCCGAGGTGTGCGCGCGTGTGCTGTTCGGGTTGTCGACCATCGGCATCGCGCTCGATTTGTCGATCGGCGAAGAAAGCGTCAAGACCTATCGCAAACGCGCCTACCAGCGGCTGCAGATCGGCTGCGGGCGTGAGCTGCTCACCTGGTATCTCGCGCTTTGGAGCCAATGGAAGGGCAGCGTTTATCTGGGTGCGGTCGCCAAGCCGGCCTCGCGACCCACCCTGAACTGAGGCTGCCCTCGGTGCTGCCGTGCCGTGCCGGGTTCGGGTACGGCCCTATGTACAGCTCGAATCCGAGAAGTACTATCGATAGGCCTACACGATACTTCTTCGAAGGAGAGCCCCTTGGACACGCAGCATGCCGCCGGGTCGTCGGAACTCAGTCACTTCGTCTACGAGCAGTTGCTGGCAACGCATGCCGATCTGTCGGATGTCGTCGAAGCCGTTGGCAGTCCACGCTTCGGCGAGGAGCTGTTGAACTACCTGCGCGTGTTGAGCGGCGCCGACCATTGCGCCGTGTTCCTGCTCGAGAAAGACAGTGTCAGCGAGATCGCCACCGGCAGCTGGGATCGCAGCGAAACCGCGCACCGCCAGGCCTTCCTGTATGCCACGCAACAGCACTGGCGCAAGGACCCGATGATCTGCGAAGCCCGCGGCCGTGTGCAGCAAGGGCGGGCCAGCATCCTGCGCATGCGTGTCGATCAGTTGTTCGATGGCGAGTTGCGCCACCTCATCTATCCCAAGGTGCGCGAGCGCATCATGATTTGCGGTCGCCGTGCAGACGCGGTCTTTGGGCTGAGCATCCTGCGCACTGAAAACCTCGGTGTCTTTTCCGACGATGCAGTCGGTCGCTTGGCAGCCGTTGCCGACCTGCTGGTGGCGTTGCTCGCCAAGCATGCAGTGATGCTGCTGCAATACCCCAAGCCCGAAGAGTCGTTGGCGTCGCTGGAGGACATCGAGTGCTGCATGGTCGCCATGAGCGACCTGCCACGGCGCGAAATGGAGGTCTGTGCGCGCATCGTCTACGGCCTGTCCGCCGCAGGCATCGCGGTCGATCTCGGCATCGCTTCGGAGAGCGTCAAGACCTATCGCAGCCGAGCGTATCGACGACTGTCGGTGGGCTGCGAGCGCGAGCTGCTGAAGTGGTATCTCGGCCTTTGGGGCCGTTGGCGCGGCATGGCGTACAGCCGTGTCAGCGGGGTGCAGCAGCGCCCCATCGTGCCCTTGCTCAACTGAGTTTTCGAATCGTCCCCTAGCTGGGGGACAGACGCTGCAAGGGTCGCAGCGTGCAATAGCGCCTCGTTACCTACGAAGCACTATGACGCAATACGAAAACCCCGCTCAGCTCGCGGCGACGCTTGGACAACCACTCGGCCACAGCGACTGGATGGTGGTGTCGCAAGACATGATCGATCGCTTCGCAGAACTCACCGGCGATCGCCAATGGATCCACGTCGACATCGAGCGTGCGGAGCGCGAAGCACCCGGCGGAACCACCATCGCGCATGGCTATCTGACCCTGTCTTTGCTCGGCGTGCTGCAGCCGCAGATCTACTCGGTCTCCTGCCGCAGCATCCTTAATTACGGCCTCAACAAGATGCGCTTCTTGTCGCCGGTGCCGGCCGGTGCCCGCGTGCGGTTGAGCGAGACCATCAAGGACGCGCAGCAGATTGCCGGCGGCTGGCGCATCGCAGCCGAAGCCACGCTCGAAGTCGAAGGCGCGACCAAGCCCGCCTACGTCGCCGAGATCGTTTTCCAGTACTACGACTGAGCGGCGCCATGAGCATCAACGGCAAGGCCTACATCGCAGGTGCCTACGAGCATCCGACACGGCGCGCCACCGACATCTCGCTGGCCCAGCTTCACGCCGACGTGGCCAAGGGCGCGCTCGACGATGCCGGGCTGACCCTGAAGGACGTCGACGGCTTCTTTTGCGGCAGCGATGCACCGGGCCTCGGCCCGATGTCGATGGCAGAGTACATGGGCCTGAAGCTCAAGCACGTCGACACCACCAACACCGGGGGCTCGGGCTACATCCTGCAGGTCGGCCATGCGGCGCAGGCCATCGCCGAAGGCAAATGCTCCGTAGCGCTCATCACGCTGGCCGGCCGTCCGCGCTCGGGCCCGGGGCCCATCGGCGAGACCGGCTTCATGAGCGATCCGGTCATGCCGGAACTGCCGTACGAGCTGCCTTTCAGGCCATCGACCGCCAACCTCTACGCGATGGTCGCCAAGCGGCATATGCATGATCACGGCACCACCAGCGAACAGCTGGCATGGGTCAAGGTCGCAGCGTCGCATCATGCACAACACAACCCGCTCGCCATGCTGCGCGATGTCGTCACGGTCGAAGACGTCGTCAACTCACCGATGGTGGCAGACCCGTTGCATCGCCTCGACTGCTGCGTGGTAAGCGACGGCGGCGGCGCGCTCGTGGTGGTGTCGCCGGAAATCGCGCGCCGGCTGAAACGGCCGCTCGTCAAGGTGAAGGGTGCGGGCGAAGCGATCAAGCACAACAACGGCGGGCGCATCGACCTCTCGTTCTCGGCCGGGCAGCAGTCGGCGGCGACGGCCTTCGCCGAGGCCGGCATCTCGCCGGGAGACATCAAGTACGCGTCGCTGTACGACAGCTTCACGATCACCGTCGTGATGCAGATCGAGGACATCGGTTTTTGCGAGCGCGGCCAGGGTGGCCGTTTCGTGAGCGACGGCAACCTGATCTCCGGTGTCGGCAAGCTGCCGTTCAACACCGACGGCGGCGGCCTGTGCAACAACCATCCGGCCAACCGCGGCGGCATGACCAAGGTCATCGAAGCGGTGCGCCAGCTGCGTGGCGAAGCGCATCCGAAAGTGCAGGTTGCGAACTGCGACCTGGCCGTGGCGCACGGCACGGGCGGCCTGCTGGGTTCGCGCCACGGCAGCGCGACCGTCATCCTCGAAAGGGTCTGAACCGTGAGCCTCGTACAACCCCAATTGCACAACGACGCGGTGTGGCGCTCGGAGAGCGGCAAGCTGCTGGTCAAACGCTGCAACGCCTGCGACGCGCTCTATCACTACCCCCGACCGATGTGTCCGTTCTGCATGAGCGACGACACGGCCTGGGTCGAGACGCAGGGCCGCGGCACGGTCTATTCGTTCTCCATCGCGCGCCAGAAAAACGCCGATCCGTATGTGATCGCCTACGTGACGCTCGACGAAGGCGTGAGCCTGCTCACCAACATCGTCGACACACCGCCGGAGAGCGTCGCCATCGGCATGCCGGTGTCGGTCGCATTCCGCGAGGTCGACGGCCGGGCGGTGCCGATGTTCGTGCGATCCGACTGACTGCGGTCGCCCGCGACCGAGCACAACCAACCGTAACCCACAAAACGAAAGACGAGACATGACGACAAGACTGGACGGCCGTGTGGCCATCGTGACAGGCGCCGGCGCAGGGCTCGGCCGTTCCCATGCATTGCTGCTGGCGAAGCAGGGCGCCAAGGTGGTCGTCAACGACCTTGGCGGCAGCGTCAATGGACAAGGCGGCGACAACGCAGCGGCCGACAAGGTGGTCGCCGAGATTCGCGCGGCCGGCGGCGAAGCGGTGGCCAGCTATGCATCGGTGTCCGACGAAGCGAGCGCAGCCGGCATCGTGAAGACCGCCGTCGACAGCTTCGGCAAGCTCGACATCCTGGTCAACAACGCCGGCATCCTGCGCGACAAGAGCTTCATGAAGATGGAGATGGCCGACTACAAGACCGTGCTCGACGTGCATCTGATGGGCAGCGTGTACGTCACCAAGGCGGCATGGCCGCTCTTCATGGGCCAGAAGTACGGGCGCGTGGTGGTGACCACAT
The DNA here is from genome assembly GCA_964242015.1 of uncultured Variovorax sp. Taxonomy (GTDB): domain Bacteria; phylum Pseudomonadota; class Gammaproteobacteria; order Burkholderiales; family Burkholderiaceae_C; genus Variovorax. The sequence goes on along the minus strand of CAXTCC010000002.1, from coordinate 37,218 downwards.
CGGTCGCTGGTACCAATGGCAACTTCGGCCAGACCAACTACGGCGCAGCCAAGATGGCGCTGCTCGGCCTGATGAACTGCCTGACCATCGAAGGCAAGAAGAACAATGTCTTCACCAACGCGATCTCTCCGTCTGCCAACACGCGCATGACCGAAGGGCTGGTCGGCGAGCAGTTGCAGAAGTATCTGAACCCCGACTTCGTTTCGGCGGCGGTTGCCTGGCTTTGCAGTGAGAAGTGCGGCGAGTCCGGCACCATCATCGCGGCCGGCGGCGGCGGTTACGGGCGTGTCGCGTATTTCGAAACCGACGGCGTCCAGTTCGATCCGTCCAAGGAAGTCACGGTCGACATGTTCGACGAAGCCTTTCCGCGCATCGCCGATCTGACGACCGCCAGGCCATCGCCGATCGGCGTGTTCGGCCTGATGGAAGAGCGCCTGAAGAAGGCCGGGCTGCTGTAGTGGAACTCGTCCAGGTCGCATTCAGCGGGATCGCCATCGGCTGCATCTACGGCCTGGTGGCGCTCGGCTTCGTGCTGATCTACAAGGCCACCGAAGTCGTCAACTTCGCGCAGGGCGACGTGATGATGCTGGGCGGCTTCGTGGCGTACACCTTCTTCTCGATCTGGAATTTGCCGTTCGGGGTGTCGGTGTTGGCGACAGTGGCGGTGCTTGCCGCCTTCGGCGCACTGTTCGAGCGCTTCGTGTTGCGCCACATCATCGGGCAACCGGCCTTTGCGGCAGTGATGGTCACCATCGGTACGGGCTATGCGCTGCGCGGGTTGGTCACGATGGTGCCTGGCTGGGGCACCGAGACGCGCCTGCTCAAGATGCCCTTCAGCGAGACCTTTTTGCGGCAGGGCGGTGTGAGCATCGCGATGGACCATATCGCCATCATCGCCACGACCGCGGTGCTGTGCCTGTCGCTCTACCTGCTGTTCAAGAAGACGCGCATCGGCATCGCCATGCAGGCCGCGTCGCAAAACCAGCTGGCAGCTTTCTACGTGGGCATTCCGGTGCAGGTGATGCATACGTTGATCTGGGCCATCGCGGCCGGCATCGCGGCGGTGGCCGGCATCCTGCTGGCACCCATCACCTTCGTGCACAACAACATGGGGCTGATCGCACTCAACGCGTTCCCGGCCGCGGTGGTCGGCGGTTTCGGCAGCATCCCCGGCGCGCTGGTGGGCGGCTTGATCATCGGCGTCGTCGAGTCGATGGCGGGCTATCTGTTGCCGGAAGGATTCAAGGCGATAGCGCCGCATCTGGTGGTGCTGCTGGTGTTGATCATCAAACCGTCAGGCATCTTTTCCGCGATGCGCAAAAAGAAAGTCTGAGGCGGCAACGTGCGCTACATCTTCAAGACTCGACACGAACAAGACCTTCGGCTGTTTCGCGACGGCTTCGAGGCCGGCTGGTTTCTGCTGCTCGGTGCCGCATTGCTGGTCGCACCGTTCGTGCTCGGCAACTACGTGCTGAGCCTGCTGAGCTTCATCTTCATCTACAGCATCGTCGGCTTCGGACTGATGCTGCTCACCGGTTTCACCGGTCAGATGTCGCTCGGTCATGCGGCGTTCTTCGCGGTAGGGGCGTATACCGAGGCCGTGCTGCAATCGCACGGCTGGCCCTTCGTTGCATCGGCGCCGTCGGCCATTCTCCTGGCCGCGGCCGCGGGCGTCGTCATCGGGTTGCCGGCGTTGCGGCTCACCGGCATCTATCTGGCCATTGCAACGATGTCGTTCAACTTCATCGTCGAGGAAGCCCTGGCGCGCTGGGAATCCGTGACCGGCGGCAACGCCGGCATGGCAGTGCCCAAGCTCAAACTGCTGACCGCGACGTTGCCGACGGGCATCCCGATGTACATGCTTTGCCTGGTCTGCGTGGTGGCGGTCGGGCTGGCGGTGCGCAACCTGCTGCGATCGCCGTCGGGCCGCGCCTTTATCGCCATTCGCGACTCCGAGGTGTCGGCGCAGAGCATGGGCGTCAACCTCGCCTATTACAAGACGCGGAGCTTCGCGATCTCTGCGGGGATCACCGGGCTGGCCGGCGCGTTGTATGCGCACCAGATCAAGTTTCTCGGCCCTGACCAGTTCACGCTGCTGGTGTCGGTCGAGTTTCTGATGATGGTGGTCATCGGCGGCATGGGCTCATTGCACGGTGCGGTGCTGGGTGCTGTTTTCATGATCGGCCTGCCGGAGCTCATCAGCCGTGTCAAGGTGTGGCTGCCCTCGGCCATTGCCGACCAGACCGGGCTCAACGCGGCGGTCTTCGGCATTCTGACGGTGCTGTTCGTGCTGTTCGAGCCCCTCGGGCTGTTCGGCCGCTGGGTCAAGATTCGCACCTGGTTCTCGCTCTTTCCGACCTACCGCAAGGGCATGTTCAAGCGCCAGAAGTCTTACGCCAAGTCGGAAAGGCTGGCCTGAGATGGAGTTCTTCAAGGTCGAGAACATCTCCAAGCGCTTCGGTGGCCTGACCGCCGTCGACAAGATCAGCTTCGAGGTCGAGAAGGGCGAGATCTTCACCATCATCGGCCCCAACGGCGCGGGCAAGACGACGATCTTCAACCTCATCAGTCTGATCTATCCGCTGACCACGGGGCGCATCGTGCTGGACGGAAAAGACATCACCGGCATGGCGCCGCATCGCGTTGGCGCAGCGGGGGTGGGGCGCACCTTTCAGAACATCGAACTGTTCGAGCACGCGACGGTGCTGCAGAACCTGCTGGTCGGCTGCCACACGCACATTCGCACCAACCTCGTCTCCGAGTTGCTCTTTTTGCCGGGATTGCGGCGCAAAGAGGTCGCGCTGCGCGAGCGGGTCGAACAGGTCGTCGATTTCCTCGGCCTGCAAAGCGTGCGCGACAGCCTGGTCAACGGCTTGCCCTATGGCGTGCGCAAGGTGGTCGAGCTGGGTCGTGCGCTGTGCATGCAGCCCAAGCTGCTGTTGCTGGACGAACCCTCGTCGGGCCTCAACACCGAAGAGACCGACGACATGGCGTTCTGGATTCACGACATCCGCGACCAGCTCGGCATCACGGTGCTGATGGTGGAGCACGACATGGGGCTGGTGTCGCGCGTCTCGGACCGTGTGCTGGCAGTGGCCGAAGGGCGGCCACTGGCGCTCGGCACGCCGGCCGAGGTTCAGGCGCATCCGGCCGTGATGACGGCCTACCTGGGCAAGTGAGGCGCGCATGACCGAACCCATTCTTCGCCTCGTCAACATCGAATCCAGCTATGGCCCGGTGCGTGCCATCCGGGGCGTGAGCCTGGAGGTGCAGCGCGGCAGCATCGTGACGGTGCTCGGCACCAACGGCGCCGGCAAGTCGACCATCCTCAAGACCATCTCGGGCATCCTCGACGCCGACAAGGGTCAGATCATTTTCGACGGCCAGCCGATTCAGGGCAAGCCGGCCAACTGGATCGTGCAGCAGGGCATCAGTCATGTGCCCGAGGGCCGTGAGGTGTTCCCGATGCTGTCCGTGCACGAGCACCTCGTGATGGGCGCCTACACCCGCCGTGACCGCGATGGTGTGCAGCGCGACATCGAGCGCATGTATGCGTACTTTCCGATCCTGAAGGAGCGACGCACGCAAGAGGCACTGCTTTTGTCGGGCGGGCAGCAGCAGATGCTGGCCATTGCACGCGCACTGATGGCCCGACCCAGGCTGCTGCTGCTCGACGAGCCCAGCCTGGGCCTGTCGCCCAAGCTGGTCAAGGACATCTTCGAGATCATCGTGCGCATCAATGGCGAGGAGGGCACCACGATGCTGCTGGTCGAGCAGAACGCGAGCATCGCGCTGGAGACGGCGCAGTTCGGCTACGTGCTCGAAGTCGGCCGCATCGTGCTCGAAGACACCACCGAGCGCTTGCTCGAGAAGGACGATGTCAAGGAGTTCTTCCTGGGCATGAAGTCGGATGCGGTGCGCGGCGAACGTCGATGGAAGAAGAAAAAGCAATGGCGCTGACACTCAAGCAACACAACGTGGCCGCACCGCATTCGGCCGCACGGCATGAAGCAACGGCACCGGACCGGGTGATGCCGCAGGGCGACACCGTCGCGCGTCGCTTCTGGAGCGCGGTGAAGCTGCGGGGCGAAGGCATCGCGTTGCGGCAAAAGGTGTTCGGGCTCTGGGATGAAGTCAGCTGGCGCGCGTGCGGAGACCACGCCAAGAACATTGCGATGGCGCTGGCGGCGCTCGACTTCCGGCCCGGCGACACCGCGGCCATCCTGTCGAACACGCGGCGTGAATGGGCTTACGCGGACTGGGGCGTGTTGAGCGCAGGCGGCGTGTCCGTCGGCATTTACCCGACCGACGCGGCAGAACAGGCGCGCTACATGGTGCTGGACTCCGGCGCCAGCGTGCTGTTCGTCGAGGACGAAGAGCAACTCGACAAGGCGCTGGAGATCCGGGCCGCCTGCCCGGCGCTCAAGCAGATCGTGGTGTTCGACATGGACGGGCTGCACCACTTCGCCGATGCCGGCGTGGTGAGCCTCGCAGCGATGGAGAAGAGCGGCGCCACCTATGGCGAAGCGCATCCCGGTGAGCTCGATGCGCGGCTGGCATCGCGCGGACCGCAAGACCTCGCCATCCTGGTCTATACGTCGGGCACCACCGGCAAGCCGAAGGGCGCGATGATGTCGAACAGGAACATCACGAGCGTGATGGACACCTATCCCATCCAGCAGGACGAGCGCGACGACAAGGTCACTTACCTGCCGATGTGCCACATCGCCGAACGCATGATCGGCTCGATGCTGACCGTGCAATACGGCAGCCGCATGAACTTCGTCGAGAACCCCGACACGCTCGCCGCCAACATCTGCGAGATCGGGCCTACGCAATTCCTGGGCGTGCCGCGCATCTGGGAGAAGTTTTTCTCGTCGATGGCGATCCGCATGAAGGAAGCGACGCCGGTGGGCAAGTGGGCCTACACGCTGGCGCTGCGCATCGGCTATCGCAATGGCGACCTGCGGCTGGCCGGGCAACGACCCGGGCCGATGCTGGTGGCCGCGAACGCGCTCGCCAGCTGGCTGGTGCTGGGCAACGTGCGCCGCATGCTGGGCCTGCACCGGCTGCGCATCGCGCTCACCGGCGCGGCGCCGATTTCGCCCGAGCTGATCCGCTGGTACCACGCGATCGGGGTGCCGCTGTACGAGGGCTGGGGCATGACCGAGACGAGTGGCGGCGGCACGCTGAACACGCCGGCCGCGTTTCGTATCGCCACCATCGGCCGGCCGATTCCCGTCAACGAGATGAAGTTGTCGGCCGAGGGCGAGATCCTGGTGCGCGGGCCCAACGTGATCATGGGCTACCTCAATCTGCCGGAGAAAACGCGCGAGACGATCGACGACGAAGGCTGGCTGCATACCGGCGACGTCGGGCAGATCGACGACGACGGCTACTACCGCATCGTCGACCGCATGAAGGACATCATCATCACCGCGGGCGGCAAGAACGTGACGCCGAGCGAGCTCGAGAACGAGCTCAAGTTTTCGCCCTATATCGCGGATGCGGTGGTCATCGGCGACCGCAAGCCCTACCTCACCTGCCTCGTGATGATGGACCACGAGAACGTCGAGCAGTTCGCGCAAGACCGCTCGGTCCCGTTCTCCAACTTCGCCAGCCTGTGCCAGGCGCTGGAGGTGCGCGCGCTGATCCAGCAGGAGGTCGACAAGGTGAACAAGAAGTTCGCGCGGGTCGAGCAGATCAAGAGCTTCCGCCTGATCGAGCAGAAGCTGACGGCCGAAGACGAAGAGCTGACGGCCACGCTCAAGCTCAAGCGCAAGGTGGTCGAGCGCAAGTACGCCGACCTGATCGCTGCCATGTATTCAAGCCAGTGACACCCAACCAAAAAAGACGGAGACAAAGAAATGAAGAAGTTTGCATGGAGAAGATTCGTTGGCGGCCTGGCAGGGCTGATGATCGCGGTGCCATCGTGGGCCCAGCAGCAAGGCGTGACCAAGGACGAGATCCTGCTCGGCTTGATCACCGACCTGTCGGGGCCGATCGCCTCGGTCGGCGTAAACACGCGCGACGCGTTGCAGATGCGAGTGGACGAAGCCAACGCGGCAGGCGGCGTGAACGGCCGAAAGATCCGCATGCTCGTCGAGGACAACGGCTACGACCCCAAGCGCAGCGTGCTGGCCGCGCAGAAGCTGGTGACCGGAGAAAAGGTCTTTGCCATCATCGGCCACGTGGGCACCGCGAACAACGTGGCCGCCATGCCCGTTCTGTTCGAGAACAACGTGCTGAGCTTCATGCCGATGAGCGGTGGCCGGGCGATGTTCGAACCGCCTGAGCGGCTGAAGGTCGCAATCATCCAGCCCAACGGCGACCTGATCGAAGCCGGTGTGCGCTACCTCGTCAAGAAGAAGAACCACACCAAGGTTTGCGTGCTGTACCAGGACGACGAGTTCGGCCAGGAGCACCTGCGTGGCACCGAGACAGCATTGAAAGGGCTCAACCTGTCGCTGATCGAACGCGCGTCGTACAAGCGCGGCGCGACCGACTTTTCCACGCAGATCGCCAAGCTCAAGGGCGCTGGTTGCACGCTGGTCGCCTTGGGCACCGTGGTCCGCGAAACCATCGGCGTGATGACCGAGGCGCGCAAGAGCGACTTCACGGCCGACTTCGTGGGTGGCGAGGCGGTGTACAGCACCACCACCCATCAGTTGGGCGGCAAGGCCACAGAAGGGCTCTATGCCATTCACGGCATGAACAACCTCTATGCGGACGATCCATCCAAGGTGGCACGAGACTGGGTGGCTGCCTACAAGACCAAGTTCAACGCCGAGCCCACGATCACCTCCGTCTATGCCTACACGATGATGGACATTTTTGTCGCTGCCGCTACCAAGGCCGGCCCGAAGCTCACCACCGACAGCCTCATCGACACGATGGAAAGCAACGTGTTTCCGAGCAAGCTGGGCGGCCCCGACTTCAAGCTGACGAAGGCCGTGCGGCTCGGTGCCAGCCAATCGAGCGCAGCACAAATCCAGAACGGCCGGTGGGTGCAGCTGAGCGACGGCGCCTCGCTGCAGCGCTGACCCAATGCCTCGATGACTGAAGTTCGCCATCCCCAAAAAGACTGGAGACATGCAATGAAAAAGACAAACCGATCCACGCGCCTTGCCACCGGCGTCGCGGCCATGCTGCTCGGCAGTGTCGTCATGGCACAGACCACGCCGGGCGTCACCAAGGACGAGATCGTCGTGGGAACCATCACCGACTTGTCGGGCCCGATCTCCTACGTCGGCAAGCAGACGCGCAACGGCATGCAGATGCGCGTCGACGAGATCAACGCCGCCGGCGGCATCAACGGCCGCAAGATCAAGCTGCTAGTCGAGGACAACGGCTACGACCCCAAGCGCAGCGTGCTGGCGGCGCAGAAACTGGTCAACAGCGACGGTGTCTTCGCCATCCTGTACCACGCCGGTTCCGCGATGAACATCGCGGCCATGCCGATCCTGTTCGATCGCAACGTCATCAACTTCATGCCGGCAAGCGGATCGCGTGCGATGTTCGATCCACCAGACCGCCTCAAGATCGCCATGACATCGCCCAACTTCGACCAGATCGAAGTCGGCGTGCCGTTTCTCATCAAGCAGAAAAAACACACCAAGGTGTGCGCGATCTACCAGGACGACGAGTTCGGCCAGGAGCATCTGCGCGGTGCGGAGTCGGGCCTGAAAAAAGTCGGCCTGACATTGACGGAGAAGGTGACGTACAAGCGTGGCTCGACCGACTTCTCGTCGCAGGTCGCCAAGACCAAACAAGCCGGTTGCACGATGGTCGTGCTGGGCGCGTTGGTTCGCGAAACCGTCGGCATCCTCGGCGAAGCGCGCAAGAACGACTACAACCCCGACTTCCTCGCGGGAGAATCGGGCTACACCGCGCAGGTCCATGAACTCGGCGGTGCGGCAGTCGAGGGTCTCTATGCGGTGCATGCCTTCAACACGCCGTATGCCGACGATGCGTCCAAGCCGATGCGCGACTTCTATGCGGCCTACAAGGCGAAGTACAACGAGGGCCCGCAGCAGATATCGATGTACTCGTACTACGTGATGGATGTCTTCGCCAAGGCGGCGGCCAAGGCTGGCCCCAATCTGACGACAGACGCCTTTCTGAACGTGATGGAAACGACGACGTTCCCCAACGTCTTCGGTGGCGGCGCGTTCAGTGTCAGCAAGACCGACCGGCTCGGCATCCGCGAGTTGCGTGTATCGCAGATCCAGAAGGGCAAGTGGACGAACGTCAGCGAGCTGTTGTCGGCACGATAGGGGCTTAGCCCACCTGCCGTTCCATGCCCTTCCAGTAGGGCTCGCGCAGCACGCGCTTGAGCAGCTTGCCCGACGGGTTGCGCGGCAGCGTCTCGACGATGTCGATCGACTTCGGGCACTTGTAGCCGGCGATCAACGTGCGCGCGAAGGCGATGACTTCTGCGGTGTCGAGCGTGAAGCCGGCGCGCGGCACGATCACCGCCTTGACAGCTTCGCCCCATCTGGCATCCGGCACGCCGATGACGGCGACGTCGGCGATGCCGGGATGCCGGCTCAATGCGCTTTCGATTTCGGCGGGGTACACGTTCTCTCCGCCCGAGACGATCATGTCCTTGAGCCGGTCGCGCACGTACAGATAACCTTGTTCGTCGAAGTAGCCGGCATCGCCGCTGTAGTACCAGCCGTCGCGAATGGCGGCGGCGGTTGCTTCGGGGCGTCGCCAGTAGCCCTGGGTGATGAAGTCGCCGCGCAGCAGGATCTCGCCGGTCTGCATCGCGGGGAGGTCGATGCCATCGAAATCGACGATGCGCAGCTCGGCGCGGCTCGATGGCCGGCCGCAGGAGGTGAGCAGCTCGGGCCGCGCCGGATCGTGATCTTCCGGGCTCAACACGGTGCCGACCGTGGTCGACTCTGTCATCCCGAACATTTGCAGAAAGCTGCAGTTCAAGGTGCGCAGTCCGCGTTCCAGCACGTCGACCGAAATCGGTGAGCCACCGTAAGTCAGCATGTCGAAGTGTTCGAAGTCGGTGTCGGCACAGTCCGGATGGTCGAGGATCGCAGCCAGCAGCGCCGGCACGATACCGAGCTTGGTCACGGGGTATTGACGGAACGCCTGCAGGATGAGCGTTGCCGTGGCTTCTCGCAAGAGCACCACGCAGCCGCCGGCATATGGCGCATACATGCCGTAGGTCGAGCCGCCCGCGTGAAAGAGCGGCAGCGGCACGACGGCGATGTCTTGCGCCGTCCAGCGGCCGTTGGTTTCGGTGTCGACCTGGCCCAGGTTGGCGATCAGGTTCCGGTTGCTGATCTGCACGCCCTTTGGCAGGCCGGTGGTGCCGGAGGTGTACATCTGGATGACAACGTCGTCGTCGGCCGAATGCAGATCGGGATCGGTGTCGGGCTGGGCGTCGCGCCAGCTTTCGTAGTCGATGCAGTCGTCGAAGGTGGCGTCGATGCACACCATGCTGTGCATGCGCGGCAACTCACGCCGCACCGATCGAAGCAGGTCGTGGTATTCGCGGTCGACGAACACGGTTTCGACTTGTGCATCGTCGAGGATCACCGCGATCTCGGGGGCTGCCAGCCGCCAGTTGACCGGCGTCAGCACCATGCCGGATTTCGCTGCGCCCATGTAGAGCTCGAAAAAGCGATCGGAGTTCTTGGCAAGGTAGCCGAAGCGTGTCTGCGGGCCTGACAGCGACGCGCGCAGCGCGTGCGCGACCTGGTTGCTGCGGCGGTCCCATTGGCGCCAGCTGGTGGTGCGTCCGTCGAAGATCAACGCGGGCTGTTCGGGGGTGCTGCGTGCGTAGGCGCGCGGAATGTCGGCAAAGCAGCGAATGCCGGCGCGCTGCAACGGATAGGGCGGGGCAGCGCGCATGTCACCGGCCCTGGAAGACCGCCGGGCGGCGTTCCAGAAAGGCGCGAACGGCTTCCTTGTGGTCGTGCGTTTCGGTCGCCGGAATTTGTTGAAGCGCTTCGAACTCCAACAGCTCGGCCAGCGTCTGCCGTTCGGCCGCCAGCAGGTTGCGCTTGATGCTGGCTTGCGCGATCGTCGGGCCATCGGCGAAGCGGCGCGCCCAGGCAGTGGTTTCGGAGTTCAACGATGCGTCGTCGACGAGTCGGGTCGCCAGGCCCATGTCAGATGCCGCCTGCGCATCGAACGGGTCGCCCGTCAGCGTGAGTTCGCGGGCCTTGGCTTGGCCGACGAGGCGTTGCAGCAGCCACGACACCCCGAAGTCCGTGGCCAGCCCGATCTTCACGAACGACAACCCGAACTTCGCAGACCGCGCGACGATCCTGAAGTCGCAGGCCATCGCCATGCCGAGGCCCGCGCCCATCGCCGGTCCGTTGATGCTTGCGATCGTGACTTTCGGGCACTGGGTGAGCGCCAGCGGAATGCGGTGGGCACGGCGCATGAACGCCATCTTTTCCTGAAAGCTTTGCTGCGTGCCGGCGTCCATCGACTTGACGTCACCGCCGGCACAAAAGGCGCGGCCACTGCCGGTCAGCACGATGGCGCCGACCGCGGGGTCGGCACCGAGGCGCTCGAGTGCATCGAGCAGCCCGTCGACCATGTCGTTCGACAGTGCATTGAGCCGGTCGGGCCGGTTCAGAGTGAGTGTGGCGATGCCCGAAGCAACGCTTACGGTGATGTCGTCGCTCATGGCGTGGCCTCTTTCGCAGTTGGTTTGAAGAACGGGCGTGTGCGGCCCTCATGGTCCTGACCGAACGCCACCTCGACCGCCTGACCGATGCGGACGTCTTCAGGCGCGCAGTCCACGATGTGAGTCAGCACCATCGGCCCTTCGTTCAGTACGACATAGGCGACCACGTAGGGAGGCGTGGCCCGACGGGCGATGCTGAAGGCATAGACGCTGCCGCGGCCCGATGCGTGCGACCAATCGGTGCGGTCGCTGAAGCAGAAGGGGCAGAGCGACCGGGGATAGTGGTGCGGCTTGCCGCAGGCGGTGCATTGCTTGAGCAGCAACCGTCCGTTTTCGGCGGCATCCCAGAAGGGCTGTGTTTCGAAGTTCGGCATGGTCAGGCCCGTTCCAGGATGAGCGTGGCCGCTTCATGCAGCTGGCCGAGCGAGCCCCCCGTCCCGTGCGCCACGACGAGATCGCAGTTCGGAACCTGTACACGGGGGTGTGCTTCGCCGCGTGCCTGCCGCACGGCCTCCATCACCTTGGTGACGCCACCACGGTTGCCTGGGTGATTGCTGCACAGGCCGCCGCCGTCGGTGTTGAAAGGCAACCGGCCTACGCCGGAAATCAGGCCGCCGTCGGCCACGAAGCGCCCACCGGCACCGCGTTCGCAGAATCCAATGTCCTCGAGTTGCATCAGGACAGTGATGGTGAAACTGTCGTACAGCGATGCGTACTTGATGTCGCCAGGCGTCAACCGGGCTTCGGTGAATGCGGTCGCAGCCGAACGCGCGCCAGCCGAACTCGCGAGATCGAACATGCCCCCGTTGAGGATCTTGACGGCCTCGCCGGCACCTCGCACTCGGACCATCGGCCGCTTGAGCGTTCTGGCGATCTCCGGATGAACCACGATGACGGCACCGCCGCCGTCGCTGATAACGCAACAATCGAGCTTGTGCAGCGGGTCCGCCACCATGGGCGACTGCAGCACGTCTTCGACCGTGACCACCTTGGGCAACATCGCGCACGGGTTGTACTGGGCATGGTGCGATGCCGCCACCTTGATCCATGCCAGCTGCTCCGACGTGGTGCCGTGCTCGTGCATGTGCCGGCTGGCGACCATGCCGTATGCGAGTGCGAGGCTGCATTGATACGGTGCGATGAATTCGTCATCGGGCGTGTCGGGATCGCTCGGCATGGCAGGACGCGATCCCTCGGCACGCGGTCGGCCGCACGAGGTGATCAGCGCGACCGAGCACTTGCCGGCGGCGATCGCCTGTGCCGCGTGGCCGACGTCCAGGATCGGCGCGGAACCACCCGACTCGGTGGTGTCGGTGTGGCGCAGCCGCAGACCCATGTAGTCGGCCATGGTGATCGCCCCGAAGCCAGGCGCACCGCCGTCGCAGAAGTAACCGTCGACATCGTCCTTGCTGAGACCGGCATCTTCGAGCGCGCCCTTGGCCACCTCCGCGTGCAATTGCGCCAGCGTCTTGTCGGTGGCGAGACGGGTGGGATGTTCGTAAATGCCCGCGATGCAGGCGTTGTCGCGATAGGACATCTGAAATCGAAGTTCAGGCAGTTTGCGCGAACGACAGGTCTGCGAAGCGCGCCTGGTGATGGTCGGCATTGCCGAACGCCATGTCGATCATGACCAGCCGTTTCAGGTACTGGCCCACGGCGAGCTCGTTCGTCATGCCCATGCCGCCGTGCAGTTGCACGGCCGCCTGCCCAACGTCGCGTCCCGCGCGCCCGGCATGCGCCTTGGCCGCCGCTGCTGCGGCAGCGAGGCCGGCTTTGTCAGATGCGTCCGATGCAACGAGCGCGGCGTGCATCGCCAGCGACTGCGTGCACTCCCGCTGGATGTTCATGTCGACCACGCGATGCCGGAGCACCTGGAACGCAGAGAGCGGTTGTCCGAACTGTTTTCGTTGTTGCAGGTACTCGATGGTGAGTGCGGTCGTCGCGCGCATGGCACCCGTGGCCTCTGCGGCCAGGTAGGCGATGGCCCGGTCGACGACGTGCCGTACGGCGCCGAGGGCGCGTTCGGCATCGCCGAGCACCGCCTCGACCTGAACGTTGTCGAACTTCAGGTGGGCGCCGGCTCGGTAATCGATCATGGGATAGGACTCGCGCTGCAGGCCGGCTGCGTCGGACTTGACCACAAAGAGGCCGAGGCCACGTTCGTCTGTCCGCGCGCCGGCGGTGCGCGCCAGCACGATCACGAGGTCGGCGCCAGGTGCATCCCACACGGTGATCTTTTCGCCGTCGAGCACCCAGCCACCGCCACGTCGTGTGGCCTTCGTTCTTACATCGTGCAGGTTGAAACGAGCGCCTTTTTCCGCGAAGGCGAAAGCGATGCGAAGCTTGCCGGCAGCAATGCGGGGAAGGTAGTCGGCAGCCTGTTCGTGGCTGCCTGCTTCGGCAATGAGTCCGGCGCCGACGACCACCGTTGACATGAATGGTTCGAGCACCAGCGCAGCACCGAAGGCATCGCCGATGACCATGTTCTCGATGGACCCACCGCCCAGTCCCTCGTGTTCCACGGGCAACGATGCCGCCAGCCAGCCCATCTCTGCGAACTGCGCCCACGCGTGGGTCGAGAAGCCTTGCGGGCTGTTCGCGATCTGGCGCCAGGCGGCGTGTCCGTATTCCCTCGACAGCCAGTTCTTGACGCTGTCCTGCAGCATGCGCTGGTCGTCGTTGAGTTCAAAGTTCACGGCAATGACCTTCGGTGCGTTGAGTGCGATGCAGGCCTAGTGGCCGAAGATCGACTTGGCCAGGATGTTGCGCTGGGTCTCGCTGGAGCCGGCGTAAATGGTTGCCGCTCTCCGGAAAAGGTAATCCTCCACGCGGCCATCGGCATAAGACGGCGCGCCGGTGGACTGGTGCGATCCATCGTCTGCCGCCGCATAGGGCAGGCCGACGAAACCCAACGCGTCGACAGTCAGTTCGCTCAGCTTCTGCATGACCTCGGAGCCGCGCAACTTCATCATGCTGGCCGCGGCCATCGCGTCGGTGGCTTCGCCCCGAACCAGCAGCCGATGGTTCGTCAGGTCGAGCGCCATCATCTCGATCTCGACGGCGGCCAGGCGGCTCGCGAAATTGGGGTCTTCGATAAGCGGCAGACCGTTGGACTGTTCGTTGCGAGCGACCGTCTTCAGCATCTCGAGCCGCCGCTTCGAGCGCCCGACTTCCGCCGACATGACACGCTCGTGGCCCAGCAGGAACTTGGCGTAGGTCCAGCCCTTGTGTTCCTCGCCGACCAGGTTCTCCCTGGGCACACGGACATTGTCGAAAAACACTTCGTTCAGCGTGTGGCCGCCGTCGATGGAGATCAGCGGGCGAACCGTCAGCCCCGGCGATGTCATGTCGATCAGCAGAAAAGATATGCCGCGCTGCTGCTTGGCTTCAGGGTCGGTACGCACAAGGCAGAACATCATGTCTGCCTTGTGGGCGTCCGATGTCCAGATCTTGCTGCCGTTGACGACGTAGAAGTCGCCATCGCTGTCGGCACGCGTACGCAGGCTTGCGAGATCCGAGCCGGCACCCGGCTCGGAGTAGCCCTGGCACCAGTGCGTGTCCATCGAGACGATATCCGGCAGATAGCGCGCTTTCTGTGCCTCGGTGCCGTAGGTGTAGAGCACCGGTCCGATCATCGACACCCCGAAGAACGAGAGCGGCGGCGCATCCGCCGCGGCGCATTCATCTTCGAAGATAAAGCGCTGCGCCGGTGTCCATCCAGTGCCGCCGTACTCCTTGGGCCACGATGGCGCCGACCAGCCGCGTTTGTAGAGGATCTTGTGCCACGCAACCACATCTGCTTTGGCGATATGCGATTGCCGGCGCGCTTTCGTCGCAAGTTCGGGCGGCAGGTTGTCCTTGATGAAGGCCCTGACCTCGTCGCGGAATGCGATCTCTTCAGCGGATAGATACTGGTCCATCGACTACTTTCAATAACGGCGTGCCCGATGCCGTGCGCGGCTCACTGGGCCGCCCGCTTTTCTTCCGTCCACTTGCGCAGCGCCGCATGGCTGTGGCGCTTGGCCTCCTCCATGTAGGCCGGCGTTTCGGTGCGTGCGGTGACTTCGAGCCGCAGGCCATTGGGGTCGAAGAAGTAGATCGATTGGATGAAGTGATGGTCTGTCACGCCGAGCACGTCGATGCCGGCTTTTTCCAGCCGCTCTTTCATGGCCAGCACTTCGTCGACGGTGTCGACCGCAAAGGCGAAGTGATGAACCCATGCGGGCGTGTCGTCGCTGACTTTGGCGCCTTTGCCATCGCGAATGTCGAAGAACGCGACATACGAGCCGTCGCCCATTTCGAAGAACAGATGAAAGTAAGGTGCGTACTCCCCGGTGGACGGCACGTGGTCCGACGTGACCGTGTGGGCCAGCGGCAGCCCCAGAACGTCTTCGTAGAACTGTCGGGTTTGCTCTGCGTCGATGCAGCGCCAGGCCACATGGTTGAGCCCTTTGAGGGTAATGGGGGAGGTCATGACTTTCAATTTAGGTCGGACCCCCGGCGGGGTCAGTCCCCCGACAGCGGGACAGACCCTGAAGGAGCGTCCTTCTGTAATCGATCGATGACCTTGCCTGCCGACATCCGCTCGCTGCTCAAGCTCCCTGCGGTGTGCGCACCGATGTTTCTGGTGAGCGGGCCGGCGCTGGTGCGCGAGGCATGCAAGGCGGGACTCGTGGGCGGACTCCCAAGACAAAACGCGCGGAGCATCGACGAATTCGACGAGTGGCTCGAGGACATTCGTGCAGATCTCGACCGATACACCGGAGACACCGGACAAGCTGCCGGGCCCATCGCAGTGAATCTCGCAACGCGCGTGCCCGAAGAGGAGTTGGGCAAACACTTCGATCTGTGCACCCGACATGGCGTCAAGATCGTGATCACGGTGGGCGGCGATCCGACCGCGTTGATTCGTCGCGCGCACGATGCCGGCCTGCGCGTTTTCCATGACATCACCAGCCTGCGCTTTGCCGAGAAGGCGATCGCAGCGGGCGCCGACGGACTCAACTGCATCGGTGCGGGAGGCGGTGGCCACTCCGGAACGATGAGCCACCTCGCCCTGATCCGCAAGGTGCGGTCGATTTTCGACGGCACCATCGTCATGGGTGGTGCGGTCTCCGACGGCGCGACGATTCGTGCGGCTGAAGTGCTCGGCGCTGACCTCGCCTATCTGGGCACACGTTTCATCGCGACCAGGGAATCCATGGCGCCCGAGGCTTACAAGGACATGCTGGTCAGCCGAAGCTCGAGCGATCTCGACTACACGGACCGGATCGCCGGCGTCGCGGCGAACTGGCTGGTGCCATCGATACGCGGCGCCGGCCTCGACCCCGACGACTTGCCCACACCATCGGGCCGGGGCATGCGGCACGACCATCTGCCTGCCGGCGCGCACCCCTGGAAAAACATCTGGAGTGCAGGGCAGGGCATCGACCTGATCGACGACGTGCCGAGCGTCCAGGAATTGGTATCGCGGCTTCGCGCCGAGTACGTCCAGGCTTGCCGCACGCCCGACATGGCAGCGGCAGCGGGAGCGGGCATCTGAACCTCAGAACCCGCTTTCCTTCCACCACGGGAAGAAGGCCGGCATGTCCGCTGACACTTTGTCGGGGAAACGGGGCGTCCGCTTCTGCAGGAAGCTCTGGACTCCCTCGTGCGCATCGGCGCTGGCGCCGCGCGCTTGCACAGCGCGGCTGTCGATGCGGTGCGCTTCCATCGGGTCGCGTGCGCCGGCCATGCGCCAAAGCATCTGCCGCGTGAGCGCCACCGAAACCGGCGACGTGTTCTCCACGATGGAGGCTGCATAAGCGCGGGCGAACGGGAGCAGATCTTCGGGCTCGTGCAACGAGCGCACAAGGCGGGCCTGCAGCGCTTCTTGCGCCGGGACCATGCGTCCGGTCAGGCACCAGTCGAGCGCGCAATCGAGGCCGACAAGGCGTTGCAGAAACCAGGACGAGGCGCCTTCCGGCACGATGCCGCGGCGCGTGAAGACCAAGCCGAACCGCGCATCGGTCGATGCGAAGCGGGCGTCCATTGCGAGCGTCATGGTGACCCCCGCACCGACCGCGGCGCCGTGGATGGCCGCGATCACAGGTTTGAGGCAGCGGTACAGGCGCAGCGTCAGGAGGCCGCCGCCATCGCGCGTGTCGGGCTCTGCGTAGTCGAAAGTCGCTGCGCCCGCGGACAGATCGGCGCCTGCACAAAACGCGCGGCCGCTGCCGGCGACGATCACGGCCCGCACCGCGTCGTCACGATCCGCCTCTTCGAGTGCCTCGATAAAAGCAGCAATCATCGAAGGCGTGAGCGCGTTGAGCTTGTCGGGGCGATTCAGCGTGATGGTCGCAATGCCGCTCGAGACGTCGTAGAGGATCGGTGAAGCTTCCATACATTGCCTAGCGAGTCGGATGCGGCGTGGCGGAGTTCCGAAGGGGAGCCGTATCGCGCGCCAGTGCGCGCTCCTTCCAGCTGGCGAAGTCTGCCGGCGGCGCATGCAGGTCCAGGCGGCGGCCGGCCTTGACGATCTGGCTGGGAATGTCGTGACCGATGAGCTGCCCCAGTCGCTTCGCGGCCTGCATCAGCAATGCGAGGTCGCAGCGCGTGTCGTAGTCCATGAGTTCCAGTGCATGCACGATTTCCTCGGTGCAGACATTGCCGCTCGCGCCCGGCGCGTACGGGCAGCCACCCAGTCCGCCGAGGGATGCATCGAAACGATCGGCCCCTGCATCGATCGCCGCCAGCACATTCGACAGGCCCATGCCGCGCGTGTTGTGGAAATGAAGTGTCAGTTCGCTTTCCGGCAGCCGCACGCGAAACTCTTTTGCCAGCCGCGCGACCTGCGTCGGATAGGCCATGCCGGTGGTGTCGCAGAGTGTGATGCCTCGTGCACCGGCGGCAACGAAGCGGGCGGCCCAATCGAGTACCACCGCCGGGTCGACATCGCCCTCCATCGGACACCCGAAGGCGCATGACAACGACACATTGATCGGCACGCCGGCCTGCAGCGCCAGCTCGCCGACGGCCGACAGGGCTGCGAACGACTGGTCCCGGGTCATGCGCAGGTTGGCCAGATTGTGTGTCTCGCTGGCCGACATCACGAGGTTGAGCTCGTCGGCCTGTGCCTCAATGGCACGTTCGGCGCCACGCACGTTGGGGACGAGGCAGGTGTAGAGCACGTCCGGCGCGCGAGCGATCTCGCGCAGCACGATCTCGGCGTCACGCAGCGCCGGTATGGCCTGCGGTGATACGAAGGCGGTGACCTCGATCTTGGCGAGCCCTGTGTCTGACAGTGCATCGACCAGAGCGATCTTGTCGACTGTGGGCACGAAAACCGATTCCATTTGCAGACCATCGCGTGGCCCGACTTCCTGCATATAGATCCGGCGTCGGGCACCGGTCCACGCCGTGGTGCTTTGCGTGCTTTGCGTGCTCTGGGTCATGCGATAACGCCTTTCTCGCGCAGCAGGTCGATCTGTTCGGCCGAGAGGCCGGCCTCACGCAGCACGGCATCGGTGTCGTCGCCGAGGTGTGGCGCCGGCGAGCGCAACGTGCCTGGCGTCAGCGAGAGTTTGGGAACGATGCCTGGAACGTCGATCTCATGTCCGTCGCGCGTAATTTGCCGCAGGATCATGTCGCGAGCGCGGTAGTGCGGATCTTCATGGATGTCTTGCGCCGTGTACACACGGCCGGCCGGCACGTTGGCTGCGCCGAGCCGTTGCAGCACGTCCGCGATCGACAAATGCAGCGTCCAGGCGCCGATGGCGGCATCGAGTTCCGCCACCCGCTCGACGCGGCCGGAATTGCTTTGCAAGTCGGTCGCGATCGCAAGATCGGGGCGACCGATCGCGTCCATCAAGCGCCGGAAGATGCTGTCGCCGTTGCCCGCGATCAGCACATAGCCGTCTGCACACTTGTAGGCATTGGAAGGCGCGATGCCGGGCAGGGCGCTTCCGGCGGCCTCGCGCACCGTGCCGAAAGCGCTGTACTCCGGCAGCAAGCTCTCCATCACGTTGAACACGGCCTCATGCAGCGCGACGTCGATCACTTGTCCCGGTCCGCCATGGGCCTTTCGATGGTAGAGGGCCAGCAGCACGCCGAGGGTGCCGTGCAATGCCGCCAGCGTGTCGCCGATCGAGACGCCCACGCGCACCGGCACGCGACCGGGCTCGCCGGTGAGATGACGCAACCCGCCCATCGCCTCCCCGATGGCGCCGAAGCCGGGCAGGTCGCGATAAGGGCCCGTCTGGCCATAGCCGGAGATGCGCAGCATGACCAGGCCCGGATTCGATGCCCGAAGGTCGTCCCAGCCCATGCCCCAGCCCTCCAGCGTGCCGGGCCGAAAATTCTCGACCAACACGTCTGCCTCCGCGATAAGCCGGCGTGCGATGTCTTGTCCCTCCTTGGAGCGCAGATCGAGCGCCACCGAACGCTTGTTGCGCGACTGCACTTGCCACCACACGGATGT
>CAXTCC010000002.1:2285-18000 GCA_964242015.1 uncultured Variovorax sp. | reverse complement strand
GGTGCTCTAATCGGTCGCCATGAAACTCGACCCTGTCTCGTTGCGCCTCTTTGTCGCAGTGATGCAAGAGGGCACGATCGCCGCAGCGGCGATGCGCGAACACCTGGCGCCTGCGGCGGTAAGCAGGCGCATCAGCGAGCTCGAGGCCGCACTGCAGACGGTGCTGTTCCTACGCAGCAACAAGGGAACGCAGGCTACTGCCGCGGCGCACGCGCTGCTCGGTCTGGCACGCGGCGTGCTCAATGGCCTGGACGACATCGCCGAGCAGATGGCCGGATACGCCAGTGGGTTGCGCGGGCACGTGCGGGTATTCGCCAACATCTCGGCGATCACGCAATTCCTGCCGGACGACCTGCGAAGCTTCATGGTCGCGACTCCGCTGATACGAGTCCATCTGGAGGAACGCATCAGCACCGCCGTTGCCCAGGCCGTAACCGACAGCACGGCCGACGTCGGCATCCTCAACGCGGGCCCGTATGGCGAATCGCTCACCATGCTTCCCTATCGAAACGACGAGCTGGTGCTGATAGTGCCGCGCGCCCACCCATTGGCACGGCGCAAAAAGATGCGTTTTCGCGATGCATTGGAGTACGACTTCGTGGGTGCTCACCCTGGCAGTGCGATCAACAATCAGCTGCACCGCGCAGCAGCCGCAGAAGGACAGCCGTTGCGCTTGCGCATTCAGGTCAGCGGATATGACGCCATGTCGTTGATGGTGGGTGCAGGCATGGGCATTGGCGTACTGCCTCGCCTGAGCGCGCGGCTGTACTTGTCGTCGCTCGGCATCCGGACCGTCACTCTCGATGAACCTTGGGTGAGGCGGCAACTCGTGGTCTGTGTGCGCTCGCTGGAGGCGCTGTCACCGAGCGCGAGAACACTGGTCGATCACTTGGCCGGCTCTCGATACTGCAGTTCGCCATCACGACCTTGAGCAGGTAAAGCGTTACTCCGGCTTGATCCCCGCATCCCTGATCTTGTCGCCCCAGGCAATGCGCTGAGCCGCCAGATAGGTCGTGAAGGCCTGCGGCCCCATGGGCGACACCACTCCCGCCACCGCCAGCTTCTCGCGCACCGCAGGTTTGTCGAGGATCTTCAACAACGCGTTGCCGAGTCGCTCGACCACCGGGATCGGTGTGCCCGCTGGCGCGAAGAGGCCGCACCACGCCAGCAACGAAAAGCCGGGCATGCCGGCCTCGATCAATGTCGGCACGTCTGGCAGGTCGGCAAGACGTTGCTCGCCAGAAACCGCCAATGCGCGCACGCGGCCAGCCTTGGCTTGCGCGGTGGCCGTGGTCATGTCGAGGAACATGAACGGGAACTGGCCGCCCAGCAGATCGGTAAGCGCCTGCGGACTGCTTTTGTAAGAGACCGCGGTAGCGCTGGCATTGATGCGCCTCACGAACGATGCGGCGGCAATCTGGCTCACACCCGAGCCGTAGCCGAAGGCTGCTACAGAAGGGTTGGCACGGAGCCAGTCGCCCAGTTGCTTTACCGAATGCCACTCCGACTCGGCGCGCACCAGCAACACCATCTGCGTCTCGACGAAGTTCGCGATCGGCCGCAGGTCCTTCACAGGGTCGTACGGCAGCTTCTTGAACAGGAATGGATTGGCCGAGACGGTGGTGACGGTGGTCAACAGCAGGGTGTAGCCGTCAGCCGGCGCCTTGGCGGCCAGATCGACGCCGATGATGCCGGAGGCGCCCGGCCGGTTGTCGATGACCACGTTGGCACCGAGCTCGGTGCGCAGTTCTTCGCCGATCAGGCGCGCCACGACATCGGTGCCGCTGCCTGCGCCAAAGGGCACGACGATCCGCATCGGCCGCGATGGATAGGTTTCGGACCGGGCTGCTTGCTTGCCCATCAGGGCGATGGCGGAGCCCATCAACGCCCAGCGCGCCAGCCAGCGACGGCGCGACAAGTCGAACCGTTTCATTCGACGCCCCATGCACGCAGCACGGCCGCACGATCGGCGTCGACGGCCCGTGGTCCGGTGGGTCGGTCGAGCACGGTTCGCGAGAAACGGGGCGCCGGGGCCGGCTGGGCGACGCCGTCGATGTCGATCACGGTCTGCCGGGCTTGAACATGTGCGTGCGAATGCACTTCGTCGATGCGCAACACCGGCATGGCGCAGGCATCGAAGCCCTCGAAGCGGGCGCACCATTCGGCTTGCGTCTTCTCGCGAAAACGCCGGGCGAGGATGGCTTGCGCACGCGGCCAGCCGGTGCGGTCCCATTGCGGCGGCAGGTTCGCCGGGTCGATTTCCATCCGCTCCAGCAGGGCTGCATGAAACTGCGGTTCGATGGCGCCGACCGACATGAAGCGATCGTCGGCGCAGGCATAGACGTCGTAGAAGTAGGCGCCCGAATCCAGCAAGTTGGTGCCGCGTTCGCCGACGGGCTTTTGCACGGCAAGGCCGGCCGCGTGGTTGCCGAAAAACTTGGACATCAACGACGTCGCGCCGTCGATCATCGCCACGTCGACCACCTGACCGTGGCCCGATGCGCGCGCTTCGAGCACAGCCGAAACCAGCCCTAGAGCCAAGTACAGCGCGCCGCCACCATAGTCGCCCACCAAATTCAGCGGCGGCGTCGGCGCCTGGCCTGCGCGGCCGATCGCGTCGAGCGCGCCCGACAACGCGATGTAGTTGATATCGTGTCCGGCCGCCTGCGCCAATGGCCCCTCCTGACCCCAACCGGTCATACGGCAGTACACGAGGCGGGCGTTGCACGCGAGGCAAGTGTCCGGCCCCAGGCCGAGACGCTCCATCACGCCGGGCCGAAAACCTTCGATGAGTGCATCGGCCGAAGCGACCAGCGACATCGCGGTCTGCACATCGGCAGGTCGTTTCAAATCGAGGCTGATCGCGCTGCGGTTGCGCAGCACCACGTCGAACTTTCGAAGGGGGCTGGGTTGCGCGGAAGCACTCTCGGCGCGCTCGATGCGCAGCACCGTGGCGCCGAGGTCCGCCAGCAGCATGGCCGCCATCGGACCCGGACCGAGTCCTGCAAATTCGACGATCCGTACGCCGGCGAGGGGTCCCATCACATGCCTCCCGGACGATGCGCCTGCGCGTGCGCGGCCTTCGACAACGTCTCACGAAAATCCGGATGCGCGATGCGCACCATCGCCTGTGCTCTTTCGCTGAGGTTGAGCCCTCGCAGCATGGCGACGCCCCATTCGGTCACGATGCAGTCGACGTCCGATCGCGACGTGGTGGTCGGTACGCCATCGAGCATGGGCACGATGCGGCTGATGCTGCCGCCGGCTGCGGTCGAAGGCAGCGCGATGATCGAGCGGCCACCCTCGGAAAGCGCTGCCGCACGCAAGAAGTCGACCTGGCCGCCCACCGCGCCGACATAGTGCCCGCCGCTCACTTCGGCATTGACCTGGCCGGTCAGGTCGACTTCGACCGCGGAGTTGATGGCGCAGAGCCGATGCAATCCAGCCAGCACCGCAGGACCGTGCGTGACGGTTGTCGGCGCCATGCGCAACGCCGGGTTGCGATGAGCGAAGTCGAACAGCCTGCGTGAGCCGAACAGCGATCCAGCGACGGTGACGCCCGCGTCGCTGGTCTTGCGGCTGTTGTCGACGGCGCCGACCTGCATGAGTTCGGCGATGCCGTCGCTCACGATGCCGCTGTGCACGCCGAGCGCTCGATGCGAGTGCAGATGCTTGCAGATAGCGCTCATCACTGCACCCACGCCCATCTGCAGGGTCGCGCCCTCCGGCACCAGCGCAGCGACGTGCTCTGCGATGCGCTCCGCGGTGGCACCGGCTCGGGCCACCGGAGCCTCCACCGGTGGCCGGTCGCTTTCTACCCAATGATCGACGTGAAGGTCGACGGGCAACTCGGCGCCGAAGGTCCACGGCACCTGTGCGTTGACCTCGGCGACGACGATGCGCGCATGTCGTGCGGCAGCCAGCTGAAAGTCGTGTGCCACGCCCATGCTGTGCCGACCGGATGCGTCCGCCGGGCTGACCTGCAGCAGCATCACATCGCAACGCCACTGGCTGCTGTCGAACAGTCGGGTGAGCTGCGAGTAGTGCACGGGATGCAGATCCAGGCGACCCGCACGTGCCAGCGCTGCACCGTCGCCGATGGCGCCGTAACTCGAAAAGTCGAAGCACGCCGCCAGCGCGGGCTCGAAAAGGCCGGAATAGCTCCCCGCGATGAAGACGCGCGGCTTGCCGACCGCCGCGACGATCCGGTCCGCTTGTCGCACGAGACATTCGGTCAGGGTGCGCGGTTCGGAGCAGGCCTGCCCGAACACGATGCCGTCACCCGGACGCAGCAGGCTGGCGAAATCGATCGGCTCCATGGTGTTCAAGCTTGGTTGTCTCCAGCGCGTGCAGGGATATGCAGATTAATATTGTTGTTCCGTTTATAGAACAATATGATGCCGACGTGTTGACGGCAATTGAACTGAAGCGAAGCAAAGGAGACCCGATGAGCCTGACCGACCCCGTCGTGGCGCAGCGCATGGAGGGCCGCGTGATGTGGCTCACCATCGACCGCGCCACCTCGCGCAACGCAATCAACGAGGACGTCATCAAAGGCATATCGGCCGGCCTCACTGCGGCCGCGGCAGATCCTGCCGTGCGTGCAGTGGTGCTGACCGGTGCCGGCGATCGTGCTTTTTGTGCCGGTGCCGACCTCAAGCCCGATTCGGGTATCTTCGACTTCGACTACTCAGAGGCCACCACAGCCTATGCGCGGTTGTTGCGGCAGGCGGTCGACAGCAACCTGCCGCTCATCGCCCGCGTCAACGGCCATTGCATGGCAGGCGGGATGGGTCTGCTGACGATGTGCGACATGGCCGTAGCGTCTTCCAGCGCGCTGTTCGGCTTGCCCGAGGTCAAGATCGGCCTGTTCCCCATGCAGGTGGCCAGCGTGATGCAGCACCTGCTGCCTCGCCGCAAGTTCAGCGAGATGTGCATCACCGGAGAGCCGATGGACGCACAAGAAGCGCTGGCTGCCGGACTCGTGAACTACGTGGTCGCACCCGAAGCGCTCGACGACAAGGTGCAATGGTTGCTCGCGCGCGTCGTCGACAAATCGCCGACCGCCATCCGGCGCGGCAAGCACGCGATGCGGGCGATTGCCGACATGACCTTCGCTCAATCGATCGCCTATACCGAAGGCCAGATCGGCTCGCTGCGCCTCACGAAAGATGCAGCCGAAGGGCTCGCGGCCTTCAATGAAAAGCGCAAGCCCGAATGGACAGGTCGTTGAGCGTGCGACGCGCATGAGCACCGCCGATCTCCCGCCACGCGTGGTCATTCAGGAAGAAGGCCCACGCGAAGGCTTTCAGAGCGAACCGCCTGTCGCGCTGGGCGACAAGCTGCGCCTGATCGATGCATTGGCGCAGACCGGGCTGTCGCAAATCAACTGCGTTTCGTTCGTCGACCCCGAGCGCGTGCCTCAGATGGCCGATGCCGAAGAGGTTGCGCACCGGCTGGTGCGACGGCCCGGCGTGCGCTACACCGGAATCTGGCTCAACGGCAAAGGCTTCGACCGTGCGGTCGCGTCGGGGCTCGACCTGTTGCCGAATGTCGTGGCGAGCGCTTCGAGCACTTTCTCGATGAAGAACAACGGGTGCAGCGGCACGGCGCTGATCGAACGCCAAGGCCCGATGCTCGAGCGCTACCGGCAGGCTGGGCTGACCCTCGACGCCGCCCATGTCTTCACCGCTTTCGGCTGCCACTACGAAGGCCCCATCGCGCCGGAGAAAACGATCGCGACACTCGCCGGGTTGCTGGCGCTTTGCGCCGGTCACGGGATCGCACCGCGCACCGTCTACTTCTGCGACACGGTGGGCGCCGCACAGCCACTGCAGGTCCAGCGGCTGCTCGGAATGGCGAGATCGCGTTGGCCGCATCAGGAATTCGCACTGCACCTGCATGACACGCGTGGCATGGGCCTCGCCAACGCACTCGCCGGACTCCAGATGGGCGTCGCCCGATTCGACACCTCGGTGGCCGGCCTGGGTGGATGTCCCTTCGCGGGCAACACCGCCGCGGCCGGCAACATCTGTACCGAAGATCTGGCGCTGATGTGCGAAGAGATGGGCATCGACACCGGTCTCGACCTCGATGCGCTCACCGACTGCGGCCGGCTTGCCGAATCCATCGTCGGCCATGCGCTGCCGGGAAAGTTCAAGAACGCAGGCCGCTTGCCACGCGGCCTAAGGACGTCGCCCGCATGACCGACAACGACACGGAACTGCCGCCCGAGATGCTGCAAGCGGCGCTGCGCCAACTCCTCCATTCGCGTCACAGCTGTCGCGCCTTCCTGACTACGCCTGTGCCGCAGACGACCCTCGACGCCATCCTGACCTTGGCGCAACGCACCGCGTCATGGTGCAACACGCAGCCCTGGCAGGTGGTGGTGACGCGCGGCGACGCGACGCAGCGCTTTCGGGAAGCGTTGCAAGCCGAAATGGCGCGGGCCGATGCCGAGGAGGGCGAAGCAGCGACAACCGAAGCGGCGCGCGACACGCCGGACTTTGCCTATCCGTCGCGCTACGCGGGCATCTACCTGGAGCGCCGGCGCGAATCGGGCTTTCAACTCTACGAAGCAGTTGGCATCGCACGCGGAGATCGCGTGGCAGGGGCCGCGCAAGCTGCTCAAAACTTCGGATTTTTCGGCGCGCCGCACGTGGCGATCGTGTCGACCAGCGACGACCTGGGCGTTTACGGTGCGATCGATTGCGGCGCCTGGGTCTCCAACTTCATGCTGGCGGCGCGCGCGCACGGCGTTGCGAGCATCGCACAGGCCGCGCTCGCACGTCGGCCAGGGTTCCTGCGCGCGCATTTCGGGCTCGCGCGTGACCGCAAGATCGTCTGCGGCATCTCGTTCGGCTACGCCAATGCAGATCAGCCGGTCAACGGGTATCGAACGTCGCGTGCGTCGTTGTCCGAGGCGGTGCTTCAGGTCCATTCCTGAGCGAGACCTGAGCGAGCTATGAGCAAGAGATCGAACGTCCTCCGCGTTTGCCCTTAGGAAGTCCTATTGACAGGTCTTTAAGACTAGCATCCACTGTCGATCGATCGCACTACTCGTCAAATTTTCGAAACGGAGAGTTATTTCCATGTCCCACATTCCCTTGCGTCACGGCGTGTTTCTGGCCCCTTACCACCCTGTCGAAGAAGGGCCGACGACCTGGTTGCGCCGCGACATCGAACTGGCGCAGCATCTGGACAAACTGGGCTTCGACGAGCTCTGGATCGGCGAGCACCACTCGGGCGGCTACGAGATCATCGCGTCGCCAGACCTTTTTATCGCCGCCGCCGCTGAAGTGACGCGCCGATTGCGCTTCGGCACCGGCGTCATGACCCTGCCGTATCACAACCCGCTGATCGTGGCCAACCGCATGGCGCAACTCGATCACCAGACCATGGGCCGTGTGTCGTTCGGCTTTGGCCCGGGTCTGCTCATGACCGACGCGCTGATGATGGGCCTCGACCCCGACAAGACCCGCGACATGATGCTGGAAGCGATCGATGTCATCGTGCGGCTGCTCAAGGGCGAGTGCGTGACCGCCAAGACCGACTGGTTCAACCTGGTCGAAGCACGCGCGCATCTGTTGCCTTTTTCGCAACCGCTGGAGATGGCGGTGGCGAGCGCCGGCACGCCATCGGGCGGACGCGCGGCGGGGCGCTTCGGCATGTCGATGCTTTGCGTGGCGGCGTCCCAGGTCGGTGCGTTCGACGTGCTGGCCAGCAACTGGAAAATCGCCAACGAAGTCGCCTCGCAGTACGGCAACACGATGGACCCGGCCGGCCTGCGGCTCGTCGCCCCCGTGCACATTGCAGAGACGCGCGAGAAAGCTCGCGAGAACGTCAAGCACGGGCTCGACCGCTGGATCAAGTATTACGACATGGCGGCGCCCAACCCGTTCCCGCGTGACGGCCGCGATCCCGTCGACGTGCTCATCGATTCGGGTCGCGCCGTCATCGGCACGCCGGCAGATGCGGTCGCCATGATCGAACGCCTGCGCGCCAAGCAGGGCCAGTTCGGCGTGTTCCTGGCGCAGCACGTCGACTGGGCCGACTGGGACCAGACGCTCAAGTCGTTCGAGCTGTACGCGCGCTATGTGATGCCCCATTTCAACGGTGCCAACGCCAACCGCACTGCGACCTACAACGTCATGCATGAGCGCGGTGAAGAGTTGCTCGCCTTGCGCCGTGGTGCGGCCAGCAAGGCCTTTGCACAGCATGAAGCGGCAGAACGAAACAAGACCTGAAGGCTGCGCATGAGCAACCAAGCCACGCAGCCCGACATGACCGAGTTCAGCTCGGTCGACTTTCGCAGCTGCCTGGGCGAGTTCATCACGGGCGTGACCGTGATCACGACCGTGGGACTCGACGGCACGCGCTATGGGCTCACCGCCAATTCGTTCAGCTCGGTCTCGCTCGATCCGCCGCTGATCCTGTGGAGCCTGCGACTCAACGCCACCAACTTTCCGATCTACAGCACGGCCGAGACATTCGCGGTCAATATCCTGGCGGAAGACCAGGTCGATGTGTCGAACCGCTTCGCTAAATCAGGGCCGAACAAGTTCGACGGCGTGGCCTTCACCGAAGGCACCGGTGGCGTGCCGCTGCTCGACGGCTGCGTGGCCCAGCTCGAGTGCCGGCGCGAGGTCAGTTATCCGGGCGGCGACCACGTGGTTTTCATCGGCCGTGTGCTGCGCATCCGAAATACCGGACGCAAGCCGCTTGCCTTGCGCAGCGGCAAATACATGATCGTGCATCCGCATGAGCCGGTGTCGGTGCAGGACGGCATCGACCAGGAGAACATCGCCGCGCTCAACGCCGTGCATGCAGCTCGTCCGGTCATCGAGGAACTGGGTCGTGAGACCGATCGCACGGTCGGGCTGTCGGTCTGGGGCAACCTGGGGCCGACCATGATCTGGTGGCGCGAATCGAGCCGGCCATTGCAGACGCGTGTGCGCTGCGGGCTCGTGGTGTCGCTGCTCGAATCTTCAACCGGCGCTGTCTTCGCGGCCTATGCGCCACGAGAAGTGACGGGCGCATTGATCGAGGCTGAATTGGCGAGCCAGCGCGCCGGGCCGACGCAACGCTTCAAGACGCGCGCCGACGTCGAACTCTACCTGGACGAAGTGCGGGCGCGCGGCTTGGGTGCTGTCATCGATGTGGTCAGCCCCGGCATCAACGAACGTGGACACAGCGCTTTCAGCGCGCCGGTGTTCGATGCCCAGGGCTCGATCGTGCTGGCGCTGGCCATGATCGGCGACGCGCAGGAATTCAAGGCCGACGACCCGGCTATCGACAGGCTGCGCCTGGCCGCTGCAGGGCTGTCGGCCCGGCTCGGCTACCGCCCCGAGTACCTGCGTCACGGCTGAGGCAACCACCCCGAGGAGTCGATATGAAGTTCGTGAAATGCATCGTCGCGGGCATCGCCCTGCATGGCCTGGCCGCCGCAGGGTGGGCGCAGGAAGCCATCAATATCGCGGCGATCTATGCCACCAGCGGGCCAGCCTCGATTTATGGCGGTCCGGCCGAAAAGGCGCTGCGCATGATGGTCGACAACCTGCCCGACAAATCGATCAGCGGCCGCCCTGTGAAGCTGACGGTGTACGACACCGAAGGCAATTCGACCAAGGCCGCACAGCTCTATCGGCGCGCCGCCGAGAACGACCAGGCCGTGCTCATCTTCGGGCCGTCGACCAGCGGCGAGTCGCTGGCGATCTTGCCTATTGCCAATCAGTTGAAGGTGCCGACCATCAGCAATGGCGGTGCCGAAGGCATCACGAAGCCGGTCACGCCCTACATGTTCGCGGTGGGGCCGACCGACCGGCTGATGGTCGAGGCGATCGTCGAAGCGATCAAGCAACGCGGCTGGAAAAAAGTGGCGGTGCTCTATTCGATGGACGGCTACGGGCAGTCGGGCGGCACCATTTCGCAGGAGCTGGTGCAGTCGTCGGGACTCGAACTGGTAACGGTCGAAACCTTCGCATCGCAAGACACCAACATGACCCCGCAGTTGCTGCGCATCCGCGACAAGAATCCCGACGCGATCATTCTCTGGTCTGCCAATCCGGGTCCGACCATCGTGGCGAGAAATGCGGTGGAGATGGGCCTGAAGAAGCCGTTTCTGGTGAGCACGGCCAACGCCACCATCGGCTTCATCAACCAGACCGGCGCGGCCGCCGATGGCATCTACGCGACCACGTTGCCGGTGGTGGCGCCGGAGGCGCTGCCCGATGGCGACCCGCGCAAGCCCATCATTCAGCGCTTCAACAAGCAGTACATGGACAAGTACGGGTTGCCTGCGGACCAGGCTTCCGGGCTCGGCTTCGACAACTTTCTGTTGTTCGAAGCCGCGGTGAAAGACATCAAGGGTCCGGTCACACGCGAGAGCATGCGCACTGCACTTGAGAACGTGAAGATGTGCGGCGCCAACGGATGTCGGCAAATGCGGCCCGACGACCATCGCGGCCTCACCAAAGACGCCATCGTCATGATGCAGATCAAGAGCGGCGCATTCGTCGCTGCCAAGTGACCGGCAGGTGACCCGTACGTGACCTGTCTAGCCGACGCTGCCCTTGACCGGCTTTGCAAGCAGGCCGGAAATGTCGCGTTCGATCACGAAACGCTCGCTTCGGTAGGCCACCTGGCTGAAGTAGACGACATGGCTTTTGGCGCCCAGAAAGATGCGGGTGACACGGGCCGCTGCGCTGCCCAGCGGCGCCTGCAGATGGGTCGCTTCTTCCATGTTCAGCGTGCCCACCGTGATGCGCTCGACACCTTGCGTCAGCGGCGGCTTGACGTGGTCGCGCACCAGCCGACTCAGCTTGATCTTTCGCTCGGCATTCAGGGGGAAACGCTTGAAGAGCGCGAGCGCGATGAAGTTGTCGGACACGCCGTAAGGAATGCCGTTCTGGCTCTCGACTTTGCGCACGCGCATGTACGCGGCTTCGGACAAGCCGGGGCCGGCGAAGTAGGCCGGCAGCTTGCCGACTTCTTCTTTCGACAGGATCTTCATCGTCAGGTTGGAGGCTTCGGCGTCGCCGCTGCCAATCGACGAATACAACGGTCCCGACTCGGTCGCGGCCGGCGGTTCGAAGGTCACGAACGTCCTGCGGCCTCGCTGGCTCGACAGCATCTGTTCTTCGACCAGTGTCTGCACGGCCTGCCGCACGGTCACGCGAGCGACCGAGAACTCCTGCACCAGTTCTTCCAACGTCGGCACTTCTTCGCCGGGTTTCCACACACCGCTCACGATGCGGTCGCGCAGGATGTTGGCGAGCTGTGCGTACAGCGTCACCGGGCCCGATCGAAGTGGGGCGGTTTTCATGGGCGTGTTCTCGTTGTGGGCGAAAGCGGCGCAACGGCGATGCGCGTCCTCGATCCGAAAAGGATATCAGCATGCGGGACCCCGGCCGCATGAATCCGCGCGTGGATGCCTTCGAGCACATCGGGCCTGAAGTACGGATCTTCTATGGTCCGGCGAGCCTGGCGCGCCTGTCGCAGGAACTGACCCGTGCCGGCTGCCGCCGCCCGTTGGTGGTGTGTGGTGCATCGGTGGCGGCGGGTGATGCGCTCGCCCTGGTGAAGGAGGCGCTCGGTGCGTCGCTGGCCGGCGTGTTCGCAGAGGTCCGTTCGCACAGTCCGCTGCCCGATGTCGAACGTGCTGCTCAAGCACTGGCCGACGCGGACGCCGATTCGGTGATTGCGGTGGGCGGCGGGTCGGCTCTGGTCACGGCGCGCGCGGCCGTTGTCCTGCTGGCTGAAGGGGGCGACGTGCGCGCTCTGTGCACATCGCGCGGTACCGATGGACGCATGACCAGCCCCAGACTGTCTGCCCCCAAGCTGCCGATCTTCGCCGTGCCGACGACACCCACCACGGCGTTGGTGAAGGCCGGCAGTGCAGTGCTCGATCCTGAAACCGGGCAGCGATTGGCGCTGTTCGACCCGAAGACGCGCGCACGTGCGGTGTTCGTTCATCCGCGACTGGTTGCGAGCGCGCCGGTTGCACTGACGCGCAGCGCCAGCCTCAATGCCTTGGCGATGGCGATCGAGGGCCTCGAATCCGCCACCGGCACGCCGCTGGCCGATGCCGCATTGATGCACGCCGTGCGCTTGCTGGCGGAGCATCTGCCGAAGCTCGAACACGCACCGGACGACCCGGCGTGTCGCGGGCAACTGGTGGTCGCATCGATCCTGTGCGGCCAGGGCACCGACCATGCGGGCGGCGGCCTGGCATCGGTGCTCGGCCATGCTGTCGGTCCACGCAGCAACGTCGGCAACGGCATCGTCAACGCGATCGTCTTGCCACACACCTTGCGCTTCAACGCGCCGGCCACGGGCGGCAGGCTTCGCAAGGTGCTCGATGCGCTCGGTGGCTCGGGCGACGGGGTGGCGAGTCATGGGAACGACGTTGCGCCGGTCGCCATCGCCGCGGTCGAAGCGTTGCTGGCCAAGCTGTCCATCCCGGGACGGCTGCGTGACATCGGTATCTCTCGCGAAGAGTTTTCAGACATCGCCGACGAAGCCTTGCACGACTGGTTCGTGCAGCGCAACCCGCGGCAGGTCGAAGGCGCTGGCGATCTCGTCGCCCTGCTGGAGGCGGCCTGGTAGTGCTGGCCGGCGCTCCCCTCCCAATGCAATCCCTACGCAAAGACAACATGCAAGAACCCACCACAGAATTCTCAGGACCGCTCGCGGGCGTTCGGGTCGTCGACGTCACCGCTGTGCTGATGGGGCCGTCGGCGACGCAGATGCTGGCCGACCTGGGTGCCGACGTCGTCAAGATCGAGCCGCCGATGGGCGATGCGACCCGAAAGATCGGGCCGGGCGGCGACGAGAAGATGGGGCCGATCTACCTCGGCCTGAATCGCAACAAGCGCAGCCTGGTGCTCGACCTCAAGACGGCGGAAGCCAAGGAGGTGCTGCACAAGCTCGTCGTGGACGCCGATGTGCTCACCTACAACGTGCGGCCGGCAGCGATGGCGCGGCTCGGCCTGACCTACGAGGCGTTGAGCGCCATCAATCCGCGGCTGATCTACGTCGGGATGTTCGGCTTTTCGCAGCGCGGGCGCTATGGACCGTCGCCGGCCTTCGACGACTTGATTCAGGCTGCCACTGCGATGCCCAGCGCCATGGCGGCCAGCATCGACGGCTCGCCGCGCTTCGTACCGCTCAACCTGGTCGACCGCTCTGTGGGCCTCTACGCCTTCGGCGTGATCTCGGCGGCGCTGTATGCACGCGAGCGCACCGGCAAGGGCCAGCGGGTCGACGTGCCGATGTTCGAGACCATGGTGCCGTATGTGCTCGGCGACCATCTCTACGGCAAGAAGTTCACGCCCGAGCGCGGCGATTTCGGCTACCCGCGGCTGCTGTCGCCGGCGCGCCGCCCGTTTCGCACGAAGGACGCGTACGTGTGCTGCGTCATCTACCAGGACCATCACTGGAAGGCGTTCCTGGAGATCCTCGGCATGGGGGAGATGTACAGGAACGATCCGCGGCTGGTCAACATCACCACGCGCACACAGCATGCCGACGCGCTCAACGAGTTCGTCGAGAAGCATCTGGCGGAGAAGAGCACGGCCGAGTGGCGCGAGCTGTTGAAGGTGGCCGACATTCCGGTCTTTCCGGTGCACACCTTCGAGAGCCTGCTGGAAGACGCTCACCTGCGCGATATCGGGTTTTTTCGCGACGAGGAAATTCCATCGTTCGGCAGCATTCGAGAGACGGCTGTGCCGAGCGAGTGGTACGGCACCATCCCCAAGGGCTACCGGCCACCACCGAGGCTGGGCCAGCACAGCACCGAGATCCTGCGCGAGCTCGGCTACGACGAAGCTGCCATCGCTCGCATGCTCGAACGCGGCGTGACCGCTGTAGGGCCGTCCGCGCAACTTGGTGGATCGACCGAGCCGCAACGCGTCGATCGGCAGCCGGTATGACACGAGCATTGCGCATCGGCGGCGCCTCGGCCTTTTGGGGCGACAGCGCCATCGGCGTCGAGCAGTTGGTGCAAAGCGGCGATGTCGACGTGCTGGTGTTCGACTATCTCGCGGAGTTGACGCTGTCGTTGATGGCCCGTGCGCGCGTCAAGGATGGCGGCGCCGGCTATGCGACGGACTTCGTCACCGATGTCGCGCCGCATCTTTCGCAGATCGCCGAGCGTCGGATCAAGCTGTTGTCGAACGCCGGTGGCATGAATCCCCACGCGTGCGCAAGCGCGTTGCGCGCCGCGGCGGAGTCGGCCGGCGTTCCGCTGCGCATCGTGGTGGTGGAGGGTGACGATCTGCGCGAGCAGGAGTCGGCGTTGCGTGAGGCCCGTGTGCGCGAAATGTTTTCCGGCGCCGCACTCCCGGAGCGCATGACCAGTCTCAACGCCTACCTCGGTGCCCAGCCCATCGCGGCGGCGCTGGCGCAGGGCGCAGACGTCGTCATCACAGGCCGATGCGTCGACAGCGCCTTGGCGCTCGGGGCGTTGATGCACCACTTCGGCTGGACTGCCGACGACCACGACCTGCTCGCGGCCGGCAGCCTGGTCGGCCATCTGCTCGAGTGCACGACGCAGACCACCGGTGGCCTCTTCACCGACTGGCTCGATCTCCCGATCGACCAGGAGATCGGCTATCCGATCGCCATCTGCGAAGCCGACGGCAGCTTCGTGCTGACCAAGCCGGCGGACACGGGCGGACGCATCGCACCCCTGGTCGCGGCCGAGCAGATGCTCTATGAAATCAGCGACCCCGCGGCCTACATGCTGCCGGATGTGCAGTGCGACTTCACCGGCGTGACCATCACGCCCGACGGCGTCGATCGGGTGCGCATTCGCGGGGCGCGGGGCATGGCACCGACCGACACCTACAAGGTCAGTGCGACCTGGCACGACGGCTATCGGTTGTCTTCGACCCTGACCATCGTCGGCGAGGATGCCGCTCGAAAAGCCGAGCGGGTCGGCCAGTCGATCCTGGCGCGGGCCAGGCGTCTCTTCGCTGCGCGCGGCATGGACGATTTTGCTGAAACGCAGATCGAAGTGCTGGGCAGCGAGCGCCCCTCGTACGGCGACCATGCGCGCGCGACCGGGAGCCGCGAGGTCGTCTTGCGCGTCGCTTGTCGGCATTCATCGCAGGCCGCGTTGGCGATCATGTCGCGCGAGTTCGCACCGTTCGGAACGGCGGGATCGCCGGGCACTACCGGCTTCAGCGGGCGGCCCAGGGCACAGCCGGTGTTCCGCATGTTTTCATGCCTGTGGCCGAAGTCGAAAGTGCCGGTACGGTTGTGCGAAGACGGAGAGGTCGCCCGAGTCTTTGCCCCATCGGCGGCGTCGTCGATCTCCCAAGCAAGCGGGCAGACTCCGTGCGCAGAGGGTTTCTCTTCGGTCGCGGCCATCGACATTGCCGGCGGGGCGCGCGAGCGTGTCACGTTACGGCGGCTCGCGGTGGCACGCAGCGGGGACAAAGGCGACACGGTCAATATCGCCGTGATCGCGCGTGAGCCGCGCTTCGTGCCGGTCATCGCTGCGGCCTTGACCGCCGACGTGGTGCGTCACTGCTTCGGCCACCTGGTGCAAGGCGAAGTGAGGCGCTACGACGTGCCCGGCGTCTGCGCTTTCAACTTCGTGCTGCAACAGGCATTGGCCGGTGGCGGCGCTGCGTCGCTGCGCAACGATCCGCTCGGCAAGACCTTCGGCCAGGTCTTGCTCGCTTTCGAGCTCGAGGTGCCACAGGAGTGG
>CAXTCC010000002.1:0-2185 GCA_964242015.1 uncultured Variovorax sp. | reverse complement strand
AACTAGAAGAGCGGCTTGCTGCCGACCAGGTCGGAGATATCCCGCTCGATACCGAAGCGGTCGCCGCGATAGATGAACTGGCCGAAGTACGCCACTTTCTCGGTGGTCGTCAAAAACACCCTGGAGACGATGGCCGCAGGGCTGCCGATCGGTGCCTGCAACAGCGTCGCCTGCTCGTAATCGAGCGTCGTCACGCGAATGCGTTCATGCCCGTTGGCAACGCGCGGCCGTGCATGGTCGCGCACCAGGCGGCTGAGCTTGGCATGGCGCTCGGCGTTCGCAGGAAAAAGCTTGTAGACCGACTGCGCCACGAAATTGTCGGAGAGCGAATACGCCATGCCGCCGTACGAGTCGAGCTTGCGAATGCGCACGTACTTGTCGAGCGGCTTGCCCGGCCCGCTGAAGTGCGGCGGCAGGCCGTCGAAGAGTTCGTGCGAGAGCAATTGGATCGAGTAGTTCTGACCTTCTGTATTGATCGAACCGGTCGACGAATACAGCGGCAGTGCGTCGGCATCGGGTTGCTCGAAGATCACAAAGGTGCGGCGCCCTCGCTGGCTCGACAGCAGGCCTTCCTCGACCAGGATCTGAACGGCCTGTCGGACTGTGACGCGCGCCACGGAGAACTCTTCGACCAGTTGCTCCAGCGTTGGAATCTCTTCGCCCGCCTTCCAGAGGCCGCTGAGGATGCGGTCCCGGAGGATGCTGCCCAACTGTGCATAGAGCGTGACTGGACCCGACCGCAGGCGAGCGCTGTTCATGTATTGAGTGAAAGACCTAATGTCATATCTATAATACTACTGCAAAATAACCGCTTGCCAACTTCAATTGGAGACACACCATGATTCGATTCGACGACCGGGTAGCCATCGTCACGGGAAGCGGCACCGGCATCGGCCGTGAGCATGCGTTGCTGCTCGGCTCGCGCGGCTGCAAGGTCGTCGTGAACGACATCGGCGGCGCGGTCGACGGGCAGGGCGGCGGTTCGACCCGGCCCGCCGCAGCTGTCGTCCAAGAGATTCGTGCGGCAGGCGGCCAGGCGATCGCCAACCACGACAGCGTGTCCGACCCGGCGGGCGCCCAGCGCATGGTCGACGCCGCACTCGGCGAATGGGGTCGACTCGACATCCTCATCAACAACGCCGGCATCTTGCGCGAGGCGCCGCTGCAGGCGATGGCGCTCGACGCCATCGAGGCCGTCGTCGGCGTGCACCTGATGGGCGCGATTCACTGCACGCGGGCGGCATTGCCCGTGATGCTCGAAGCCGGTTACGGTCGCATCGTGCTCACCAGTTCGGCGAGCGGTCTGTTGGGGCACGTCGACCAGAGCGTCTACGGCGCCGCCAAGAGCGGCATGCTGGGCCTCATGAATTGCGTGAAGCTCGACTGCAAGGACACCGGCGTGCTCATCAACACCGTGGCGCCGAGTGCCGATACCCGGATGAGCAAGGGGCTGATCAGTGAAGCGCTGGCGCGCAACATGTCGCCGCATCTGGTGGCGCCGATGGTCGCGTGGTTCGCCAGCGAGCAGTGCACCCAGACGGGTGAGACCGTCCACGCGTGCGGTGGCTATTTCTTCAAGCTGGCGTTGTACAAGTCGCAGGGCGTGCAGTTCGACCCGCAGGAGCCTGTCACGCTCGAGATGCTCGCCGAGGCCTGGCCGAGGATCGCGGACATGGCGGAGCTGGAGCCGTACCGTGGCTCGCTGGCCAGCCTGGAGCCCAATCTGCGCAAGCTCGGTCGTCTCTGAAAGGAGCCGTACATGAAGCTCACACGTCGCACCGTCTCCTCGACCCTGTTGCTGGCGGCCGTTGTCGCCGCTTCGCCTTTCGGCAGCCATGCGCAAACTTCGCCGGGCGAGCCACTGCGCATCGGCGCCATCCTGGCCTTGAGCGGCCCGGCCGCGGTGTTCGGCGTGCCGGCCGAACGTGCACTGCGAGTGCTCTTCGACTCGCTCGGGCCGAAGGGCATCGCCGGCCATCCGGTCGTTTTCACCGTCTATGACTCCGAAGGCAACACCACCAAGGCGGCGCAGCTGTTCCGGCGGCTCGCCGAGAACGACAACGTCCATCTGGTACTGGGCCCGTCGACCAGCGGCGAGGCGCTGGTGGTGGTGCCGCTGGCCAACCAGACGGAGATCCCCAACATCTCGTTCGGCGGTGCCGAGGCCATCACCAAGCCGGTCACG
>CAXTCC010000001.1:0-68793 GCA_964242015.1 uncultured Variovorax sp. | reverse complement strand
AGCCTTCTTTGCAGCGGCTTTCTTAGCCGGCGCTTTCTTTGCAGTTGCCATTTCTATTTCTCCTTGATCAAGTTGAAAAATCAACCTCTTGAAGCACTTCACGCCCGCTTGTGAACGTGAAGCGATTCATGGTGTTGGATCAAGCCCAGCACCATGAACACCTGCGCTTTCGTCCGTGCCGCGCTCTATGGCGCGATCGGCGGCGAAAGCAATTCTTGAACTCATTAATTCTTATCGAAAAAATTCAATCCCACGAGAGCGCACCACCCGATTGATATTCGATGACGCGGGTCTCGAAGAAATTGCGTTCTTTCTTCAGGTCGATCATTTCGCTCATCCAGGGGAACGGATTTTCTTCGTTCGGGAAGAGCGTTTCGAGGCCGATCTGCTGTGCACGCCGGTTGGCGATGTAGCGCAGGTAGCCCTTGAACATGGAGGCGTTCATGCCGAGCACACCGCGCGGCATGGTGTCTTCGGCGTACTTGTATTCGAGCTCGACGGCCGTCATGAAGAGGGCCTTGATCTCGGCCTTGAACTCGCTGTTCCAGAGGCCGGGGTTCTCGAGCTTGAGCTGGTTGATGAGGTCGATGCCGAAATTGCAGTGCATCGACTCGTCGCGCAGGATGTACTGGTACTGCTCGGCGGCGCCGGTCATCTTGTTCTGGCGACCCAGCGCCAGAATCTGCGTGAAGCCAACGTAGAAGAACAAACCTTCCATCAGGCAGGCGAACACGATGAGCGACTTGAGCAGGGTCTGGTCGGTCTCGTGCGTGCCGGTCTTGAAGAGCGGGTCGCTGATGGCTTCGATGAACGGGATCAGGAACTGGTCCTTCTCGCGGATCGAAGGCACTTCGTTGTAGGCGTTGAAGATCTCGCTCTCGTCCAGCCCGAGCGACTCGACGATGTACTGGTAGGCGTGCGTGTGGATCGCTTCTTCGAAGGCCTGGCGCAGCAAGAACTGCCGGCACTCGGGTGCGGTGATGTGGCGGTACGTGCCCAGCACGATGTTGTTGGCAGCCAGCGAATCGGCGGTCACGAAGAAGCCGAGATTGCGCTTCACGATGCGGCGCTCGTCTTCGGTCAGGCCGTTCGGGTCTTTCCACAACGCGATGTCGCGCGTCATGTTCACTTCCTGCGGCATCCAGTGGTTGGCGCAAGAGGCGAGGTACTTTTCCCAAGCCCACTTGTACTTGAACGGTACGAGCTGGTTGACGTCGGTCTGGCCGTTGATGATGCGTTTGTCGGCAGCGCGAACGCGACGTGCGACAGGTGCGGCGGCTGAAGCGACGAACGATGCAGCGACCGAAGACGTGGCAGCCGACGATGCAGCGACCGAAGCTGCAGCTGCTGGAGCAGCCGATGCGAATTTCGGCGTCGGGACTTCCATCGAGCGCGCATTCGATGCGCCGCTTTTCGGTAAGTGCTGCAATCCTTGTTGCATGTCCTTTGGCAAGGAGGGCTTGACTTCTTCGTCCCAGGTCAACATAGAAAAATCCAATGCTCAAATTATCAGAGCAACGATGCGAGTTGGAAAGTGCTCGTTCACATCGCGCTCCATTTATCTCGTCGTTATGTTGCTCACATGCATCGCGTTGTGATGTCAGGCGATGCCGCGAACATCAAACGCACTTCATTGACATGCTTCGCACGTCGGATCGTCGACACCGCAAAACGCGATGTCGGTTTGCGGCATCGAACTCAACTGCAGCTGTGCAGCGTGCGCTGCTGCATCGAGTGCGCTCATGCCCGATGCGGCCGGCATGCTCGACGTCATCTGCGATGACGAATCGCTGCTCGTGCTGCCAGACGTGATGCCCGACGACACCGCGTTGAGACGACCCGATTGCACTGTCGATTTCTCGGCGTGCGTCGCGCTCTGCGTGCGGAGGTAGTAGGTCGTCTTCAAGCCGCGCAACCATGCGAGCTTGTAGGTGTCGTCGAGCTTCTTGCCCGATGCGCCGGCCATGTAGATGTTGAGCGACTGCGCCTGGTCGATCCACTTCTGGCGGCGCGCGGCGGCTTCGACCAGCCACGTCGTCTCGACTTCGAAGGCGGTGGCGTAGAGCGCCTTGATGTCTTGCGGCACGCGATCGATCGGACGCAGCGAACCATCGAAGTGCTTCAGGTCCATGACCATCACGTCGTCCCACAAACCGAGGCGCTTCAGATCGCGCACCAGGTAATGGTTGATGACGGTGAACTCACCCGACAGGTTCGACTTGACCGACAGGTTGCCGAAGCAAGGCTCGATCGATGCGTCGACACCGATGATGTTGGAGATGGTCGCGGTCGGCGCGATGGCCACGCAGTTCGAATTGCGCATGCCGTCGGTCTTGATCTTCTGGCGCAGTGCGTCCCAGTCGAGCGTGGTCGAGCGGTCGACTTCGACGTAGCCGCCGCGTGCTTTTTCGAGCAGGTCGAGCGTGTCGATCGGCAGCACGCCCTTGTCCCACAAGGAGCCCTTGTAGCTCGAGTACTTGCCGCGCTCTTTGGCGAGATCGGTCGATGCCCAGTACGCGTGGTAGCAGATGGCCTCCATCGAGACGTCGGCGAATTCGACGGCTTCTTGCGAGGCATACGGAATGCGAAGTTCGTACAGCGCATCCTGGAAGCCCATCACGCCCAGACCGACCGGACGATGGCGCAGGTTGGAGTCGCGCGCCTTCTTGACGGCGTAGTAGTTGATGTCGATCACGTTGTCGAGCATGCGCATGGCCGTCGAGATCGTGCGCTTGAGCTTCTCGTGATCAAGGACAAAGCCGCCGGTCGAGCCGTCGGGTGCCGCCTTCAGATGCTGCGGCAGGTTCACCGAACCCAGGTTGCAGACCGCGGTTTCGGTGTCGCTGGTGTTCAGCGTGATCTCGGTGCAAAGGTTCGACGAGTGCACGACGCCCGTGTGCTGTTGCGGCGAGCGCACGTTGCAGGCGTCCTTGAAAGTGATCCACGGGTGCCCGGTTTCGAACAGCATCGTGAGCATCTTTCGCCACAGGTCGGCGGCCGGCAGCGTGCGGCTCGGCTTGATGTCGCCGCGTGCGGCACGTTCTTCGTAGGCCACGTAAGCGCGCTCGAAGTCGGCACCGAACTTGTCGTGCAGGTCGGGCACGTTGTTGGGCGAGAACAGCGTCCAGGTGCCCTTTTCCATCACGCGGCGCATGAAGAGGTCGGGGATCCAGTTGGCGGTGTTCATGTCGTGCGTGCGGCGGCGGTCGTCACCGGTGTTCTTGCGCAGTTCCAGGAACTCCTCGATGTCCAGGTGCCAGCTTTCCAGGTAGGTGCAGACCGCGCCCTTGCGCTTGCCGCCCTGGTTGACAGCGACGGCCGTGTCGTTGACGACCTTCAGGAAAGGCACGACGCCTTGCGATTCGCCGTTGGTGCCCTTGATGTGGCTGCCGAGCGCGCGCACGCGGGTCCAGTCGTTGCCGAGGCCGCCGGCAAACTTCGAAAGCAGCGCGTTTTCCTTGATCGATTCGTAGATGCCGTCGAGGTCGTCGGGCACGGTCGTCAAGTAGCAGCTCGACAGTTGCGAGCGCAAGGTGCCAGCATTGAACAGGGTCGGCGTGCTCGACATGAAGTCGAACGACGACAGCACTTCGTAGAACTCGATGGCGCGGGCTTCGCGGTCGATTTCGCCGAGCGACAGGCCCATCGCCACGCGCATGAAGAACGCCTGCGGCAGTTCGATGCGGTCCTTGCGGATGTGCAGGAAGTAGCGGTCGTACAGCGTCTGCAGGCCGAGGTAGTCGAACTGCAGGTCGCGCTCGGCCTTGAGCGCAGCGGCCAGGCGGGGCAAGTCGTACTGCAGCAGCTTTTCGTCGAGCAGTTCGTTGTCGACGCCCTTCTTGATGAACTGCGGAAAGTAGTCGACGTAGGCCTGCGAGCGCTCGACCGGCATCACTTCGCGTCCCAGGATTTCCTTGAAGATCGTGTGCAGCAGCAGGCGCGCGGTCGCGAAGGTGTAGTCCGGATCTTTTTCGATCAGCGTGCGAGCCGCCAGGATCGAGGCCTTGTAGACCTCGTCGAGCGGCACGCCGTCGTAGAGGTTGCGCATCGTCTCGGCCTGGATCGGCGCCGCAGTGATGCTGTCGCCCAGACCTTCGCAGGCGGATTCAATCAAGCCCTTGAGTTCGTTCAGGTCGAGCGCGACGCGCTCGCCGCGGTCGAGCACGTGAATGACCGGTGCGACCGGTGCGTCTTGCGCGCCTTGCTTGGCGCGCTCTTGCGTGCGGCGTTCGCGGTACAGCACATAGGCACGCGCGATTTCATGGTGGCCGCCGCGCATCAGGCCG
Organism: uncultured Variovorax sp.; assembly: GCA_964242015.1. Taxonomy (GTDB): domain Bacteria; phylum Pseudomonadota; class Gammaproteobacteria; order Burkholderiales; family Burkholderiaceae_C; genus Variovorax. The sequence goes on along the minus strand of CAXTCC010000001.1, from coordinate 64,507 downwards.
AGTTCGACCGAGTCCTGCACGTCTTCGATGTGGAAGGTGCCCCCGCCCGGACGCGAGCGCACCATGGCGCGCACGACGGCTTGCGTGAGACCGTCGACGGTCTCGCGCACGCTGGCAGAAGCAGCACCTTGCGTGCCGTGCACGGCCAGAAAGGCCTTCATCATCGCGATGGCGATCTTGTTCGGTTCGAACGGGACCACCGCGCCGTTGCGGCGAATGATCTGGTAGTGGGCGAGCGCGTTGCTGGCGGGCGATCCAGCGGTGTCGCGGGCGCTGCCGGTGGCGTTGGTGGATAGCACGGTGCGCGATGCGGACGGTGTGTTCAGGGCTGTTTGCATTCGGTCCTCGGTTGGCAATTCTTGTTGGAGACGCGGACAGCGGCGGTCGGCGTTCGATTCCGGGGCCCTTTGGGCATTTGTTCCGGACGGCACACTATATCTAGGGTCCGAGGGGCCCACAACCACTAGATGTAGTGTTTTCGACGAACTTCAATGTTTGTGAAAAACTGCACATTTTGACGCTTCGCAGCCGATGCGCGGGGCAGGCCGCGTGGTTGCTGGACTACCTTATTCCAAGCCAGCAACCATGCGGTTTTCAACCGCTTTTGCACCTGCAAACCGCATGGTTGCTGCGATGCGGCAGCACGCGCCTTGCGATCTTGTCACTGACATCAGGGTGAGATCGCGACCTCGGGAAACATCTCGTTTTTCCAACCCGTTGCGTCGCGCAGACGCCGCCACGCGAATCCGGCACCAGGGTCCTGTTTGCGCCCGGGTGCGATGTGCTCATGGCCCGCCACGAAAGCAATCGGATAGCGCTGCGCGATGGCCGGGCACAGGCTCTCTAATGTCTCGTATTGCGCATCTTCGAAAGACTCGCCTTCGAGCCCTTCGAGCTCGATGCCGATCGAGTCGTCGTTGCAGTTGGTGCGGCCGCGCCAGGCCGATGGCCCCGCGTGCCAGGCACGATCGTCGCAGCTGACGAACTGCCAGAGCTCGCCGTCGCGCCGCACGTAGAAATGCGAAGACACTTCGATGCCGCGAATGCTCGCGAAGTAAGGGTGTGCGTCCCAATCCAGGCAGTTCGTGAACAGCTGCTGCACCTCGTCGCCACCGTAGTGTGCAGGCGGCAGGCTGATCGAATGCAGCACGATCAGATCAATGTTCGCAGCGGCAGGGCGTGGGCCGAAGTTGGGCGAACGCAGTTGCCGGGCGAAGCGATACCAGCCGTCGTTCCACATCGCCGCGCCATCCACGCGAACTCGCTCACTCATCGATGGCGACGCCATGCCCATCGTCGCCGTTCGGCGTTGCGATGCCGAGCCGTGCGATGCGGTAGCGAATCTGCCGCAAGCTCAGGCCGAGTCGTGCCGCCGCCGCCGTCCGGTTGAAGCCGCTTTCATGCAGCGCGCGCACAAGGATCTCGCGCTCCTGCTGGTCCAGGTAGGTTTGCAAGTCGGAGGGCACGGCGGGGGGCGCGGGCCTTGCTGAGTCGTGCGGCGCGACGCTGATGCTGTTCGAACCGACGGCTGCATCGTGCAGATCGAGCTTCTCTGCAGCGCTGGTCGGCGCGGGTGCATTGGCCACGGTTGCGGTCGACCCTGCGGCGCCGACGCTGGCGGCCAGGCTCGCAAGCCCCGAGTCAGACCCCATCAAGTCCAGATGCAGCTCATCGCCATCGTTCAAGGCAACGGCGCGATGCAGCAGATTTTCAAGCTCGCGCACATTGCCGTTCAACGGATGCAATGCGAGCCGGCGCAGCACATCGGTCGACAGCACCGGCACCGGCATGCCGGCTTCGAGCGCGATGCGTTCCAGCAGCGCAGTGCAAAGCGCGGGCAGATCCTCGCGCCGGTCGCGCAGCGCCGGCACTGCGATCTCGATCACGTTGAGCCGATAGAACAGGTCTTGCCGAAACCGGCTCGCCATCACCTCGGCATGCAGGTCTTTGTGGGTCGCGCTGACGATGCGTACGTCGACCGCGTCTTCTTGCGTCGAGCCGATCGGTCGCACGTTGCGCTCCTGGATGGCGCGCAGCAACTTCGACTGCATGGCGATCGGCAGGTCGCCGATCTCGTCCAGAAACAAGGTGCCGCCACGTGCCGCCTGGAAGTAGCCGTCGCGGTCTTGCGACGAGCCGGTGTACGAGCCCTTGCGCGCACCGAAGAATTCCGCCTCGAGCAGGTTCTCTGGAATGGCGCCGCAATTGACCGCGACAAACGGCCCGTCGCTGCGCTGGCTGCAGGCATGCACCGCGCGCGCGACCAGTTCCTTGCCGGTGCCCGACTCGCCACGCACCAGCACCGGCGCCATGCCGCGCGCCACCTTGGCGATGCGCGACTTGACGACGCGCATCGGCTCCGAATCGCCGACCAGGCGGGCCAGCGCAGCCAGTCCGCTGGCAGCTACCACTGCCGATTTGCCGGTGCCGGAGTCCACGCTGGCCGCTGTTCGCACGACCTTGACGGGCGATGCATGTTGCTGCACCGCAGACGCCACGACGGCGCGAAACTGCTTCAGGTCGACTGGCTTGGTGAGGTAGTCGAAGGCGCCGGCTTTCAAGGCCTCGACGGCGTTTTCGGCGGAGCCGTAAGCCGTCATGACGACGCACCGTTCGCTGCGCTGGTCGTTCTGGATGTGCTGCAGTATTTCCATGCCGAGCCCGTCGGGCAATCGCATGTCGGTGATCACCGCGTCGAAGCGCTCGGCCGCCAGATGCTGCATCGCCTCGGCCACGCTGCCGGCCGCATCGACCTTGTAGCCTTCGCGCAGCAACGTCAGTTCGTAGAGTGTCCGCAGGTCGGGTTCGTCGTCGACGACGAGGATATGTGCGGGTTGCGCGCTCTGCGCATGCGGTGCAGACGCTGTCGACGATGGGGTGGGGTTGCTCACACGCCTATTGTGTCAGCCGGGTTTCCGCAGTTGCAAACGAAACGAAGAAATCGTTGCCTTCCGGCCCGTTCGCAGCGAGCGCGCGACGCTCGTAGCCGATGGTCGCGCCGTGCCGCTCGCACAACTCGCGGCAAATGAACAGCCCGAGTCCGCTGGAGCGGCTCTCCGATGAAAAGAACGGTTCGAACAGATGGCGCTGTACTGCGGTTTCGAGCGGGGCACCGTCGCTCCACACCTGCAGATGGGCCCGGTCGCGGTCGTCGGCCAGCGTGCTGACCTGGATCGAGCCGTCGCGCTCGCCGGCATAGCGTGCAGCGTTGTCGAGCAGGTTGACCAGAATGCGGCGGAGGTGCTCGACATCGAAGCGCACGTCGCGGCCGCCGGTCGCCAGCATCACCAGCACGCCATTGCGCTGCGACTGCCGCACCCACTCTTCGGTGAGCATGCGCACCGTGCTGTCGAGCTCGACCATGTCGTCGAGCGGTTCGATGCGTTGCTGGCGCGCCCGCGCCACGTCGAGTACGTCGTCGACGATTCGGGCCAGCCGCTGCGCGTTGTGCTGCACCATGCCGGTCAGCTTGCGGTGGGCAGGGTCGACCAGGTCTTCCGCCAGCAGTCCGCTGGCCTGCGTGATGGCGGCCAGCGGGTTGCGGATTTCGTGTGCGACAGCGGCCGACATGCGGCCCATCGCGGCCAGCTTTTCGGTGCGGATGCGGGCTTCGAGTTCGCGCAGGTCTTGCAGGAACATCACGCACAGGCTGTCGAAGCCGCGCTCGCTGGGCGGCGTCAGGCGCGTGCGCACACGCACCTCGCGCGGCGTGCCTTGCGCCTGTGCCACCGGCACCTCATGCGACTGCGGAGCGCGTCGCAGGAAGGTCTGTGCCGCCAGTGCCGCCAGCGGCTGCCAGGCCGGATGGGTGTCGAGCGGAAAGGGGAGCGCCATGCCGGCCAGCCCTTGGCCCAGGATTTCGTCGGCGGCCGGATTGGCCGCATGCACGCGGCCGAAACTGTCGATCACCAACACGCCTTCGGTCAGCGTTTCGATCACCAGATCGTTGACCTGTGCGTGCATTTGCGCCGAGCTGCGGTTGCGCACCGCCAGTGCCTCTTCGCGCGCCAGCCGGCGCGAGAGTTCGTGCGCCAGCAAGGCCACCACGAACAAGCCGGTGCCGGTGAGCGCCGCCTGCACGAAGCGGGTCGACGAATCGGCCGGTTGCTGCAGCCAGTTCCAGGCCGCGTCGGCCAGCAGCAGCAAGGTGACCGCCGCAGTGGTTCCGAGGCCGACCGACACCGTGCCGAGCACGGCACCCATCAACACCGGCAGCGCAAACAGCGGCGTGTAGTTGATGCTGCCGACCTGAAGCAACTGGAGCAGCGTGAAGGTTGCGAGGTCGATGCCGACGGTCGCGAACCAGGTCGGCCCCATGCCGCGAATCGGCGGCTGAAAGCGGGCGTACCGTGAGCCCAGCAGCGTGGCAACGAGGTATGCGATCGATACCGCGATGGCGGCGCGATGCACCGGCTGGCCGATCGTCAGCGTGACGACCTGCAGCACCAGCAGCACGGCTGCGACAAAGTAGCGCGCAGTCATGAAGCCGCGCCAGAGTCGCAGCAGCGCAGAGCTTTCTCTCGTGGCGATTTCGAGGCCGCCCCAATCCGTTCCCGGTTCGCCCCGAGACCAGAGGAGCGGCGCCATGTCGCTCAACTCGCGCTTTCGGCGGCCCGTCGGTGCGCGACGCTGCAGTAGACGCCGTCAGGTCCGGCGATGGCGTCCGTGGCCGGCAGATGCAGTCCGCACTGCGCGCAGCGCAGCATGGCTTGCGGCGCACCGACGACCGGCGGCGCTTGCGGCGGTACCGGTCGCGCCTTGCGCGCGGCCTCACGCTCTTCTTCGCGCTGGCCTTTGCGAAAGAGCCAGATGGCGATGAAGAGCACGATGAAAACCAGCAGGTACTTCACGGCGCGCGCCCCAGCACCACTTCGAGCACGAAGCGCGAACCGACATAGGCCAGCACCAGCAGGGCAGCGCCTGCATAGAGAACCCTGCGTGCCTTGCGGCCGCGCCAGCCGAAACGCGCACGCCCGATCAGCAGCACGGCAAAACAGAACCACGCCAGCATCGAGAACACCGTCTTGTGGTCCCACTTCCAGGCGCGGCCGTACAGGGTCTCGCTGAAGAGCAGGCCGGCCAGCAAGGTTGCTGAAAGCAGCACGAAGCCTGCGGTGACGAAGCGGAAGGTCAGCCGTTCCAGCGTCAACAGGGGCACGCCGGCCTGCGCATCGGCCGCCAGCCGGATCTGCTTTTCTGCGCGGCTGATGAGCCAGGCATGCACGACGGCGGCGCCGAACAATCCATAAGAGGCGATACCGAGCGCCAGGTGCAACGGCAGCCATGGCGAAGCAGACACATGAAGCGGCACGCCGGGGAACACCACGGCCAGCAAGACCGCGCCGGCCCCGAGCACCGCCAGCACCCGCCGCACCGGGAGTTGCGGGTACATGCGGCTTTCGATCGCGTAGACCGTCAACACCAGCCAGGCGGTGACGGAGATGGCCGGCGCAAAGCCGAACAGCGGGACACCGCCGACCAGGCTCCAGGCCAGCGTGAGCCCGTGCAGCAACCATGCGAGACCGAGCAGCCAGCGCGTCCCTTGCCGGCCGAGACGCGAAGCACCGGCGGCGGTCACGGCGTAGGCTGCGGCAGCGGCGATGCCCAGTGCCACGCCGAGCGGGGAGGGGCTCGCTAAAATCATCGGCTGAGTTTAGCTGCGCCCCTGCAGTGGCTCGCGCTGCAAGGCCTCCAAGGCATCTCCAAGGTATCTCCTACATGGCCACCGCCCTCACAGAAAAATTCTCCCGCCTCGTCAAGCAGATGAGCGGGCAGGCCCGCATCACCGAAGCCAACGTGCAGGACATGCTGCGAGAGGTGCGCATGGCACTGCTCGAAGCCGACGTCGCGTTGCCCGTGGTGCGTGACTTCGTCGCCCGCGTCAAAGAGAAAGCGATGGGCCAGGAGGTGCTGGGCTCGCTCAAGCCGGGGCAGGCGCTGGTCGGCATCGTCAACCGCGAACTCACTGCGACCATCGGCGAAGGGGTGTCGGACATCAATCTGGTGGCGCAACCCCCGGCCGTGATCCTGATGGCCGGCCTGCAAGGCGCCGGCAAGACCACCACGGTGGCCAAGCTGGCCAAGCACCTGATCGAAAAGCGCAGGAAGAAGGTGCTGACCGTGTCGGGCGACGTCTACCGGCCGGCTGCCATCGAGCAGCTCAAGACGGTGACGAAGCAGGCGGGTGCCGAATGGTTTCCAAGCACGCCCGACCAGAAGCCGCTCGACATCGCACGCGCTGCGCTCGACCATGCCAAGCGGCACTTCTTCGACGTGTTGCTGGTCGACACGGCCGGCCGTCTGGCCATCGACGAAGCGTTGATGGCGGAAATCAAGGAGCTGCACGCTGCACTGAACCCGATCGAAACGCTGTTCGTCGTCGATGCGATGCAGGGGCAGGACGCGATCAACACCGCCAAGGCCTTCAAGGATGCGCTGCCGCTGACCGGCATCATCCTGACCAAGACCGATGGCGATTCGCGCGGTGGCGCGGCGCTGTCGGTGCGGCAGATCACGGGCGTGCCGATCAAGTTCGCCGGCACCAGCGAGAAGATCGACGGCCTCGAAGTGTTCGACGCCGAGCGCTACGCCGGCCGCATTCTCGGCATGGGCGACATCGTCGCGCTGGTCGAGCAAGTGACTGCCGGCGTCGACGTCGCGGCAGCGCAGAAGCTGGCGGCCAAGGTCAAGAGCGGTGCCGGATTCGATCTCGACGACTTCTTGAGCCAGTTGCAGCAGATGAAGCAGATGGGCGGGCTGTCCAGCATCATGGACAAGCTTCCGCAACAGATGGCCGCCAAGGCGACCGAGGCCGACATGACACGCGCCGAGCGCGACATCCGCCGCAAGGAAGGGATCATCAACAGCATGACGCCGCTGGAGCGCCGCAAGCCGGAACTGCTCAAGGCGACTCGCAAGCGACGCATCGCTGCCGGCGCCGGTGTGCAGGTTCAGGAAGTGAACCGCCTGCTCAACGAGTTCGAGCAGATGCAGACCATGATGAAGAAGATGAAGGGCGGCGGCTTGATGAAGATGATGAAGAAGATGGGCGGCATGAAAGGCATGCCAGGCCTGGGCGGACCGGGCGGTGGCGGCATGCCGCGCTTCTGAATTTCGGCGCTCGCTCTAGACGAAAAAAAGCCCGCTTCGAGCGGGCTTTTTTGCGAGCGCGCAGTCAGCGCGCTGCTTCTTGGATCAAACCGTGGCAAGCGCCGGGCGGGCCAGGCGCACCGCATGCATCCAGGCGCGGCGCAGCACGGCAGGCGAGCGTGATTCTTCAGGGATCAGCAACCAGCCACGCTCACGCAGCGAGGTGCCGAGAGCGATCTGGCTGGTCAGCACGGTCAGCGGGATCGCCAACAGCAGCGGCAGGCCGACGGGCATGAGCCAGATCAGAGCGCTCGGGTCGATCATCGCGATGCCGACTGCCAGGGCAGCGATCACCAGCGACATCGGTGCGAGTTGCGAAGCAGCGATCTTCCAGGGCACGGCATTGGCTTCGCGCGGGGGCGACTTCCAGTCGAGCTTGATGCCGGTGAGGGCGACCACCACGAACAGCGAGTGGGCCAACATGCGCACTGGAGCCTGAACGATGGCCAGGCCGCTTTCGAGCACGGTGCTCTTCAACAGGCCCCACAGGCCGCCGTATTGGCGCTGCTCACCGCGCATCAGCACAGCGGCGATGCCCAGGATGCGCGGCAGGAACAACAAGCACAGCGTCCAGAGCCACAGACCGATGAGTTCCGTCGGCAGCACGTTCCAGCTGGCGACCAGGCTGGAGCCCGAAAGCCACAGGGCGGTACCGAGCGTCAGGAAGGCGAGCCACAGAGGAGCCGATGCATAGGCCATCGTGCCGGTCACGAACATCGCACGGTGCACGGAATGGATGCCGGGCTCGGCCATCAGGCGGGCGTTTTGCAGGTTGCCCTGGCACCAGCGGCGATCGCGTTGCAGTTCGGCCAGCAGGTCCGGCGGTTGCTGTTCGTAGCTACCGACCAGGTCGGCGACGAGCCACACGTTGTAGCCGGCACGGCGCATCAAGGCAGCTTCGACGAAGTCGTGCGACATGATGCCGCCCGACATGCCGCCGGTGCCCTTGATCGGGGCCAGCGCGCAATGCTTCATGAAGGGCTCGACGCGGATGATGGCGTTGTGGCCCCAGTAATGCGATTCGCCCAGTTGCCAGAACTGCATGCCCAGCGTGAACAGGCGGCCCGTCACGCGGGAAGCGAATTGTTGAGCGCGGGCATGGAGCGTGACGTGGCCGATGGCCTGCGTCGCGGTCTGGATGATGCCGGCGGTCGGGTTGGCTTCCATCAGCTTGACCATCGAGGTCAGGCAGTCGCCGCTCATCACGGAGTCGGCGTCGAGCACCACCATGTAGCGGTAGTCCTTGCCCCAGCGACGGCAGAAGTCGGCGACGTTGCCGGCCTTGCGGTGCGTGCGGCGGGTGCGCAGGCGGTAATAGACCTCGACTTGCGGCTGGTTCGGGCTGGTAGCCAGAGCGGCGCGGAGGTCTTCCCAGGCGGCGCGCTCGGCGGCAGCGGTTTCAGGCGTGTAGCTGTCCGACAGCACGAACACGTCGAACTGCTTGGCGTGGCCGGTGGCCGCAACCGATTCGCAAGTGGCGCGCAGGCCGGCGAACACCGTCGACACGTCTTCGTTGCAAATCGGCATGATGATCGCCGTGCGGGCTTCGGGGTTCATCGAATGACCCGCAACCTGCTTGACCGACAAGGAATGCTTGTCGCCCTTGACCGAGACGTAGAAGCCCATGAGCGCAGTCACGAAACCGGTCACGACCCACCCGGACAACAGGCCGTACAGACCGATCTGGCCGTACTCGAGCCAGACGTTGTCGTAATCGGGCTGGATGCGGGCGAACAACGTCGAAGCGATCACGGTGCTGATCAGCGTCAGCAGCATGAAGGCCAGGCGACGTTGCTTGGCGGCACGCTGCCAAGGTTGCGTCACTTCGGCCTGCTTGTCTTCTTTCGATGCCTTGCGCACGCCACCGGCGCCGAGCTTCACCAGCGCAGCGGTGCCGAGGCTGTTCCAGAAACCGCGCCAGGGGCGAGGCGTCATGGAGCCGCGGTTGACCGGCGGTGCGGTCACTGCGTTGGGGTGGCGCTCTTCGCGCAGGTCGCTGCGTTGCGTCGCCGCCACTTGGGCAACATCGACAGCATTCAAAACGTTGCTGTCGGCCAGCACGCGCAATTGGGAGAATTCGTTCGGCTTCATGGAGACCTCAAGAGCGTTGCTTGTCGAGGGAAGCGATGTCGCCAATAGCCGGAAAGCGTTTGAACACGCAATCCGGGGCGACACCGTGGGCGGCGCTGAAAGCACCGAGCTGTTGGCTCGCGGCACGGGGCCGCGAGAGGGAAAACTGTTTTTGACGGACGCCGTCGCGCTGCAGGCGCAGTGCGAAAGAGGGGCTGTTTTGTGCTGTCATGCCTCTACAGGGGCAAACCCTGTGCCAGGCTGGAAAAATCGTTGTGCAACAACGACTTGCGGCAGTTGGAGGCTCTTTTTCGGGTGATCGAGCCTGCCGCATGCTCGAAAACCCTTGTTTTTGTCGCCGAATCCCGACAGGCCAGCCGACCTGCTAAAAAATTTCCAACAAAATCAACGCTTTAGCCACGTCGCTAGTTTGCGACAGGGTCGCCGGGCATTGGCGACACGTCTGCCTTGAAGTGTCCCGGCGTCAGCTCGTGCTTTTGCAGCAATCGGTAGAACTCGGTCCGATTTCGATCGGCCAAGCGGGCTGCATCGGCCACGTTGCCATCGGTCAGCTTGAGCAAACCGACCAGATAGTCGCGCTCGAAGCGCTGCTTTGCTTCGGCATAGGTCTGGACCTCGACGCTCGGGACGCGCAGCGCCCGCTGAACCAGCGACAGCGGAATCAGCGGCGAACTCGACAGCGCGCAGACCTGTTCAACGACGTTGAACAGCTGGCGCACGTTGCCTGGCCACGAAGCCGTCGTCAGCGCTTTCAGCGCTTCCGGTGCGAAGCCGGAAAGACGCTTGCCGTACTTGACCGACAAGCGCTGGAGAAAATGATTCGCCAGCAGCGGGATGTCTTCGCGGCGCGCGCTCAGCGGCGGCAGCGTCAACGTCACCACATTCAAGCGGTAATACAGGTCTTCCCGAAACTGATGCGCAGCCATTGCCGCATCGAGGTCGCGGTGAGTTGCAGAGATGATGCGCACGTCGACTTCGATCGACTGGCTGGCGCCCAGCGGACGCACCGCACGCTCCTGCAGCACGCGCAACAGCTTGACCTGCAACGCAGGCGGCATGTCGCCGATCTCGTCGAGCAGCAGCGTGCCGCCGTCGGCCTGTTGAAAGAGCCCTTTGTGATTGGCCACCGCGTCGGTAAAGGCGCCCTTCATGTGGCCGAACAACTCGCTCTCCAGCAGCGCCTCGGGAATGGCGCCGCAATTGACCGCGACGAAAGGCTTGGAGGCGCGCGCGCTGGCCCGGTGAATGGCGCGAGCCAGCAATTCCTTGCCGGCGCCGCTGTCGCCGCGCAACAGCACGCTGGCGTCCGACTGGGCAATCATCCGGGCCTCGGCCAGCACTTCGGACATGCGATTGCTGCGGCTGACGATTTCGGCACGCCAGCTTTCGTCGCCCCCGCCCTTGCTGGTCGGCGTGACCGGGGAACCCAGCGCGAGCGCCTGAGAAATCTTCTCCAGCAGTTCGCGACTGTCGTAGGGCTTTGTCAGATAAGTGAACACACCGCGCGCCGTGGCCTCGACGGCGTCGGGGATGGTCCCATGGGCGGTCAACAAGATCACCGGCAACGTCGGATGGCGCTTGCGAATTTCGTCGAACAAGGCCAGGCCGTCGCGGCCCGGCAGGCGCACGTCGCTCAACACCAGTTGCGGGTGCTCGATTTCGAGCTGCGTCAGCGCCGATTCGGCGGACGTGACGGCCGTCACCTGGTAGTTGGACGAGGCCAGTCGCATCGACAGCAGGCGCAGCATGTCCGGGTCGTCATCGACCACCAGCAGCTTGGCGCCGGTCGGCTTGGCGGGAGGCGCTTCGGTCATGGTGTCAGTCGGTAGTAGCGGTCGATGGGATCGACCGGTCAGGGCGCGGGCTTGGCGCCGTTGCCGGAATTGGCGGCGGGTGCCGCACCGCCAGCCGGCGTGCCGGAGCCGGTCGGCGCATTGGCCGCAGGCCGCGCAAAGCTGCGCTCGATGGCGCGCAGCGCTTCGATGCGATCGTTGAGCTGGTCGATGCGGCGCTGGGCGTCGCGCAGCTGCGCAACCTGCCGATCGCGGTCGTCCTCGACGCGGCGCTGTTCGTTGTAGCGGGCCGCGAGGGTTCGGGCGAGCGGCTGCAGGGGCTTCGCGTCCGATGCGTTGCTTGTCGATACCCGCTGCAACAGGCCGAGAGCGCGTGCCAGGTCTGCGGGCACGCGCGTCTGCGCGAGCACCAAGGCCACCTGCATCTGCGTGGTGGGCGAGTCGGCCGGGTCGCCGATACGTTGAAGCTCGGCGGACAACTCGTTGCCGCTCATGCCTCGCACCTTTTCGCTGTACTGCAGCATCGCCGCCACCGGCCCTTGCGTGATGAGCGTGAAGATCGATGCCGGCTGGGTGGCGGGAGGCGTCGGTTCCACCTCGACCGGCATCACGGTGGGCGGCGACGCGGGTGCGGCGCCTTGCGGCGGTGCATTGGCTTCGGTATGGACGTCGACCGTGGCGGGCGGCGCCTTCGGCGGGACAGTGCAGCCGGCCAGCCACAGCGGTGCGGCCAGTGCGGCAGTCACCAACAAGGCGGCAGTGGAGCTGCGAGCGATCGGAAAAAACATGGTTCGGAAACGGCGCGTGGAGACGTGCAAATCAGGAGCGAGGCGTGAAGGTACGGGCATGGATACCGGGCGCTGCGTCAGACCGTCAGCGGCAGCTCGATGCGAAAGCGGGCGCCGGGGCCATCGGGCAGCAGCGAGACGCGGCCACCATGAGCTGCAATGTACTCCTGCACGATCGAAAGCCCGATGCCTGTGCCTTTGACCGCATGCTCCGGTTGCCGCTCGCCCCTGAAAAACGGCTCGAACACGCGATCGCGATCGCCTGGTGCAATGCCCGGACCGGCGTCGCCGATGTCGATCCGCGCCGCTTCCGGCGTGCTCGACACTTCGATGGCGATGGTGCCGCCGCGGCTTGAAAACCGGATCGCGTTCGACAGCAGGTTGGCGATGGCGGTGCCCAGTTTGACCGGGTCGACCGTGATCATGAGCGGCTCGCCGCTGGCCCGCACGGTGAGGCCCTGGCCCTGCCACTGCAGCCGCTGCGAATCGATCTGTTCTTCGATCAGCGGCAGCAGCGCGGTGCGCTCGCGCCGCAGCTCGCGCGCCTCGAACGCGGCCGCATTGAAGCGGAGCAATGCCTCGATCTGACCCTGCAGCGCCACCGTGTTCTGCTGCAGGATTTGCGCGACTTCGCGCTGCGCCGGGTTCAGCGCGCCGGTCACGCCGTCTTCCAGCAGAGACACGCCTTCGCGCAACGCGGCGAGCGGTGTCTTGAGTTCATGCGAGACGTGCCGCAGGAAGCGTGCCTTGTCGGCGTCGAGTTCGGTAAGACGCAGTCGCAGCCATTCGAGCTGTTGCGACACGCGACGCACGTCGGCCGGCCCGCGGATATCGATCGGCACGTCGAGCCGGTTTTCCCCGAGCCCGACGATGGCGCGCTCGAGTCGCTTGAACGGTCGCGCCAGCCACACGCCGAACGCCAGCGCCAGCGTCACCGCCAGCACGCTTGCCGCGATCACCTGCCGCATCAGCCGCTTGCGAGCATTCTCGATGCGCGTTGCCAGCGCGCTGTTTTGCGTTTCGATCAGCAACTGCGCCTGTTGCGCGATGTTGGTGTTGAGCGCGTCGAGATCGCGAAACTGCACCGCCATCGAGCTTTCACGGGTGAGCGCGCTGTCGGGGCTCCCGTTCATGAGGTCGTTGATGACCTTGAGCTGCTGACGCCATGCGTCCGCGGCGGGGGCGCCCAGGTCGTTCTGCACGAGCTTGTCGAGCGCGCCGTTGGCGTCGTGCTCGGCGTCGGTGAAGCGGCGGCGCAGCACCGCGTCGTTCAGCACCAGCGACTGGCGACCGGCGCGCTCCATCGCAGCGCTGCGCTCGGCCAGCGACTGTGCGGCACCCGACAGCGTGACGGCGCGGGCGGCGGCGTCGCGGCTCTGCGTCATCAGCAAGTCGTACTGGAACACCGAGCGCACCGCCACACCCACCAGCAGGGCGGTGATCAGCAAAAAGGCAAAGAGCAGCAGCTGCTGGAACGAGCCGCGCGCCGAAGGCAACTTCGCCATCAGGCGGCGAGCGCTGCGTGGGCTTCAGCGGACGCGGACGCGGCGAGGGCGCCGGCCGATTCACGGGTCGCCACCTCGCCGCGCAGCGTATAGGCCAGCGAGCGGGTGATGGTCAGGTCGAGCATCTGGCCGATCAGCGCCTCGGGCCTCTGCAGGCTTCGCGGCGGCGCTTCGAAATTCACGACCCGGTTGCACTCGGTGCGGCCCATGAGCTCGTTCGCGTCCTTGCGCGAACGGCCTTCGACCAACACCCGCTGCGTGCTGCCCACCATCGCTTCGCCGAAGCGCCGCACGTTGCCGTCGATCACGGCCTGCAGCGTCTGCAGCCGCGCGAGCTTCACCGCGTGCGGCGTCTCGTCATGCAGCTGCGCGGCGGGCGTGCCGGGGCGCGGACTGAAGATGAAGCTGAAGCTCGCATCGAACTGGCAGTCGTCGATCAGCTTCATGGTCCTGGCGAAGTCGTCGTCGGTCTCACCGGGGAAGCCGACGATGAAGTCGCTGCTCAACGCGAGCTCGGGACGAATGGCACGCAGTTTGCGCACCGTGCTCTTGTATTCCATCGCCGTATAGCCGCGCTTCATCGCCATCAGAATGCGGTCGCTGCCGTGCTGCACCGGCAAGTGCAGGTGCGAGACGAGCTTCGGCACTTTCGCGTACGCCTCGATGAGACGCGGCGTGAACTCGTTCGGATGGCTGGTCGTGTAGCGTATGCGCTCGATGCCCGGAATCTCGGCGATGTATTCGATCAGCAGCGCGAAGTCGGCGATCTCGCTGGTGTCACCCATCTTGCCGCGGTAGGCATTGACGTTCTGGCCCAGCAAGGTCACCTCGCGAACGCCCTGGTCGGCCAGGCCGGCGACTTCGACCAGCACGTCGTCGAGCGGGCGATTCACTTCCTCGCCGCGCGTGTAAGGCACCACGCAGTAGCTGCAGTATTTGGAGCAGCCTTCCATGATCGAGACGAAAGCGGTAACACCGTCCACGCGCGCGGGTGGCAGATGGTCGAACTTTTCGATCTCCGGAAAACTGATGTCGACTTGCGGCCGGTTCTGCGACACGCGCTGGTTCAGCATCTCCGGCAACCGGTGCAAGGTTTGGGGGCCGAACACGATGTCGACATAAGGCGCGCGCGCGATGATGGCGTCGCCTTCCTGGCTCGCCACGCAGCCGCCGACGCCGATCTTCACGCCCTTGGCCTTCAGGTGCTTCACCCGGCCGAGGTCGCTGAAGACCTTTTCCTGCGCCTTCTCGCGCACCGAGCAGGTGTTGAAGAGGATGAGGTCGGCCTCCTCGACATCCTGGGTTTTTTCATAGCCCTCTGCGGCGTGCAGCACGTCGGCCATCTTGTCCGAGTCGTACTCGTTCATCTGGCAGCCGAAGGTTTTGATGAAGACTTTTTTGGACATGGAATGCTCGATGCGACCGCCATCAGGGGCGGCAAGCGGAATACGGATAAGTGGCTGGATCACACCGCGCAGTGAGCGACGGATGTTCGCCAGCGGGCGATAGGAAAAAACGTTGCGCGGCGCGGAAAGCGCGGCGTCGTTCGCCGGCGTTACTTGCCGGCGTTATTTGCCGCCGTTATTCGCCATATTTGGGCAACTGGTCGAACGGCGTCTTGCCGTCGTCGCGCGGGCCGCTGTTGGCCACGAAGGGCCAGAAATTCAGGAAGGGCTTCTCAGCCGATTCGCGTTCGGCGCGGGCTTCGTCGGGCGTCAGGATCCAGACCTGCGACACGAGGTTGGAAGCATCTCGCGTGTAGTTGACCATCAGGTTCTGGCCAATGATCGCCGCCGGCATCACCAGCATGTTTTGCGCACTGCGAATGCGCGCACCCGGCGACATGCGCTCCAGATCGCCATCGAGCTTGATCTCGGGCGGATTGAGCACCATGAACTTGCCGCGCAGCGTGCCGATCGGAAAGTTGCGACCACCGGCTTCGGCTTCGAACTGGGTCTGCGGCACCGGCACGGCCTGCGCCTGCGCGTCGGCGGTAAACAGGGCTGAAGCAGGCGCCAACAGCGCATACAGCGCTACTAAAATGTGAGCATTCGGGGAGTTTTTGCAGCGTTTCATGGGGTATATCCAGAGGCTGTGGGAAGCGGCGATTCTAGCGGCGCCGTTCTTGCAAGCTGGTGCCGGCGAGCGTCGCCTCCGTGTGCTGGTTCACATTTCGCCAGACTTATAAAGAAACCTTTTGTGGACGCGTCACCGGGCCACTGCTCCAATAGCAGGCGCCGATCCTGCCGGTGCAGCCGAACGCCTTTCGACCCTATGAAAACGCCCCCATGAAGAAGAATGCTTCCCGCGCCTTGACCGGTGTGCTCGTCGTCGCGGTCGCAGGCGCCGCCTGGTGGTGGTCGGGTTCGCATTCGCGTGACACCGCCGCAAAGGCCGCGGCCGCTGGGGTACCGGGCGCCGGCGCACCGGCGCTGGTCACGGTCGCCGCTGCGCTGAAGCAAACGGTGCCGGTCACCGTGCAGGTCAACGGCAGCGTGGTGTCGCTGAACAGCGTGGACTTGCGGCCGCAGGTCACCAACACGGTGAGCGAAGTCCACGTCAAGGAAGGCCAGTTCGTCAAAACCGGCCAGTTGCTCTTCACGCTCGACCAGCGCCCCGACCAGGCCAACCTCGCCAAGGCCCGCGCGCAGCAGCAAAAAGACGAGGCGACGATGGCCGACCTGGAGCGCCAATACAAGCGCAGCCAGGACCTGGTGGCGCAGAACTTCATCGCCAAGAGCGCGGCCGATTCGACGCTGTCCCAGCTCGAAGCCCAGCGCGCAGCGGTCGCGGCCGATCGCGCTGCCGTGCAGTCGGCGCAAGTGGCGCTCGGTTATTCCACGCTGCGGGCGCCCATCGCCGGCCGCATCGGCGCCGTCAACATCTACCCAGGCACGCTGGTGCAGCCGGCCGGCACGCTCGTCACCATCACCCAGCTCGACCCGATCGCGGTGAGCTTCCCGGTGCCCGAAGGGCAACTGCAGGATTTGCTGGCCGCCGCGCGTTCGAAGACGCGGGTCGAAGCCATCGTCAAGGGTCGCAAACAGCCGCTGGTCGGCGCGCTCAGTTTCGTCGACAACACCGTCGATCCGTTGATCGGTACGGTGCGCGCCAAGGCGGTCTTCGACAACGCCGACCAAAGCCTGTGGCCCGGGCAGTTCGTCGAAACGCGCGTGGTGGTGCGCACCTTGCCCGACGCCACCGTGGTGCCGGCCGCGGCCATCATGATGCTGACCGAAGGCAGTGCGCTGTATGTCGTCAACGCCGATCAGACGGCCGCGCGGCGCAAGGTGCAAACCGTCTACACCTTCGGCACGCAGGTCGTGGTGCGCGGCGTCGAGCCGGGCGAGATGGTCGTGATCGAAGGCAAGCAGAACGTGCGTCCTGGCGGCAAAGTGCGCATCGAAGCGGCGGCTGCACCGGCCGCCGCGCCCGGCCGCTCCCCCGACAAGGCGCCCGACACGTCGTCTCCAGCGTCCTCCGGCGCGGCATCGCCCGCTGCTTTGTCGCCTGCACAAGTCGATCCCAAGGCGCGGGAGCGCGCATGAACATTTCCGAGCTGTGCATCCGCCGGCCGGCGATGACGGTGTTGTTGTCGGCCGCGGTGGTCGTCATCGGCATCTTCGCGTACCTCAATATTCCGGTCGCGGCGCTGCCCAGCTACAACACGCCGGTCATCAACGTGTCGGCGCAGCTGCCGGGGGCGAGCCCCGACACGATGGCGTCGTCCGTCGCGCTGCCGCTCGAAAAGCAGTTCTCGACGATTCCGGGCCTGCAGACCATCAGCTCGGTCAACACGCAGGGCGTGACCTCGCTCACGCTCGAGTTCGTCAGTTCGCGCGACATCGATGCGGCAGCGGTCGACGTGCAGGCCGCGTTGTTGCGAGCCCAGCGCCAGTTGCCGATCGAGCTCACGCAACTGCCGTCGTACCGCAAAGTGAACCCGGCGGATGCGCCGGTGCTGTTCATCGCGCTGGTGTCGCCGTCGATGAACCCGGCCGAACTCAACGACTACGCCGAGAACCTGATCTCGCCCACGCTCTCGACCATCGACGGCGTGGCGCAGGTCGGGGTGTACGGCCGCAAGGCTTTCGCGGTGCGCGTCAAGGCCGATGCCAATCTGCTCAACGCCCGCAACATCACGCTCGACGAGCTGGCCAAGGCGGTGAATTCCGCCAACGCGAACACGCCGGTCGGCGTGCTCGACGGCCCGCGGCAGACGCTGACCATCCAGGCCAACCAGCAGCTCATGAAGGCGGCCGACTTCGCCAAGCTCATCGTCGGCCAGCGCGACGGCGCACCGGTGCGGCTGGACGAAGTGGCGACGATCGAAGACAGCTTCGAGTCGGTCAAGACAGCGAGCAGTTTCAACGGCCAGAGTTCGATTTCTCTCGCGGTGCAGCGCCAGCCCAATGCCAACACTGTGCAAGTAGTCGACGCGGTGCGCGCGCTCATGCCGCGCTTCAGGGCCGAGCTGCCGCAGTCGGTCGAGATCAACCTCGTCAACGACCGCTCGCTGTCGATTCGCGAGGCCGTGCATGACGTGCAGCTCACGCTCATCGGCACCATCCTGCTGGTGGTGCTGGTCATCTTCCTTTTCCTGCATCGCATCGTCGCGACGCTGATTCCGGCGGCGACGATTCCGATCTCGCTCATCGGTGCGGTCGCGCTGCTTTACGCTTTCGGCTACAGCCTGGACAACGTGTCGTTGCTCGGCATCACGCTGGCGGTCGGGCTGGTGGTCGACGACGCCATCGTGGTGCTAGAAAACATCATGCGGTACGTCGAGAAAGGCATGGAGCCTTATGCGGCAGCCTTGCGCGGCGCGCGTGAAGTCGGCTTCACCATCGTTTCGATTTCGATCTCGCTGGTGGCGGTGTTCATCCCGGTGTTCTTCATGCCGGGTGTGATCGGCTTGCTGTTCCACGAGTTCGCCGTGGTGGTGGCGCTGGCGGTGCTGGTGTCCGCCATCGTGTCGCTGACGCTGGTGCCGATGCTGGCCAGCCGGCTGCTGAAGCAGGTCGCGGTGAAAGAAGGGGCGCTCGATCACGAAGAGCAGCACCCGGAACCCGGCACCGCCATCGGCCGCGGCTTCGAGCGCGGGTACCAATGGGTGCACCGCAACTACATGCGCTCGCTCGACTGGAGCCTGGGCCATCGTGCGGTGATGCTCGGCATTGCCGCGCTTACCTTCGTGCTGACGGCGTGGATGTTCGTGACGATTCCGAAGGGTTTCTTCCCCGAAGAAGACATCGGCCAGATCCAGATCACGACGGAGGCCTCCGAAGATATTTCCTTCACCGCGATGAAGGTGCTGCAAGACCGCGTGGCCGACGCATTGGGCAAGGAACCGAGTGTCGACTACGTCAACTCGTTCGTCGGCGTCGGCGGGCCGACGGCGACGCAAAACTCCGGCCGACTGTTCGCGGTGCTGAAAGCCCGCAGCGAGCGACCGCCGATGGCGCAGGTGCTCGAGTCGTTGCGCAAGCGCTTCCGCGAAATCCCGGGCATCGCGGTCTACATGCGGCCGGTGCAGAACCTGCAACTCGGCGGGCGCCAGAGCAAGGCGCGTTTCCAGTACACGCTGCAAAGCGTGAGCGCCGGCGAGATGAGCGAGTGGGCGACCAAGCTGATGGAACGCATGCGCGCCGACCCTGCATTTCGCGACGTCACCAGCGACTCGCAGAATCGCGGCCTGCAGGCGACGCTCGACATCGACCGCGACAAGGCGGGCGTGCTCGGCGTATCCGTCGGCGATTTGCGCACGGCCCTCTACAACGCCTACGGCGACCGGCAGATCGGCAGCATCTACAGCGCCAGCAACACCTACCAGGTGATTCTTTCAGCGTCCGACGACGACCGCCAGTTCGAGGACGACATGTCGCGCCTGTCGGTGCGCAACCGGGCCGGGCAACTGGTGCCGCTGTCGGCGTTCTCGACGGTCAAGCGCACGGTCGGGCCGACCTCCGTCAATCATCAGGGGCAGTTGCAGGCGGTGACGGTGTCGTTCAACCT
Source organism: uncultured Variovorax sp. (assembly GCA_964242015.1). GTDB lineage: Bacteria > Pseudomonadota > Gammaproteobacteria > Burkholderiales > Burkholderiaceae_C > Variovorax. Next base: position 45,166 of record CAXTCC010000001.1, on the reverse strand, counting down.
GGCGCCGCAAGTGCCGCTCGGCGATGCCACCAACAAGATCGACCGCTTCACGGCGGAGATCAAGATGCCGCCGTCGATCATCACCAGCTACGGCGGCGACGCGGCGGTGTTCCAGAGTTCGCAGTCGAGCCAGGCGGTGCTGCTGATCCTCGCGGTGCTCGTGATCTACGTGCTGCTGGGGGTGCTCTATGAAAGCTACATCCATCCGCTGACGATTCTGGCGGGGCTGCCTTCGGCTGCGGTCGGTGCCTTGCTGTCGCTGAAGCTGTTCGGTTTCGACCTGACGCTGATCGCGACCATCGGCATCCTGCTGTTGATCGGCATCGTGAAGAAGAACGCGATCATGCTGATCGACTTCGCGCTCGATGCGCAGCGCACTGAAGGCATGGCGCCGGTCGATGCGATTCGGGAAGCGTGCCGGCTGCGTTTTCGGCCGATCCTGATGACGACGCTGGCCGCCTTGATGGGCGCCTTGCCGTTGGCACTCGGGCTGGGTGCCGGTGCCGAGCTGCGTCAGCCGCTGGGCATCGCGGTGGTCGGCGGCCTGCTGTTCTCGCAGGTGATCACGCTCTACATCACACCCGCGATCTACCTGGCGCTCGACCGCTACAGCGGCACCGGGCCGATGCAGACCTTGCCGGGCGAATTGCCTGTGAAGGCGGCACCCGGCGCCGCGGCCTGAGGCCCGAGGGCCTCGGCCCACCGGAACTCAGAGGCTGGTCGCCATCGCGCGCGGTGCGGTGCGCTTGGGCTTCGACGTCGAGGTCAGCGCGCCGAAACCGCTGGGACTCGATTCCGACTTGAGCACGGGCTTGGGAGCCGTCGCAGTGCGCCCATGCACCGTGCGCAAGGTCCAGTCGCCGACGATCTTGAGGAAGGTGCGCTGCGTGGCCTGTGAAGTGAGGCTGTGGTCCATCTCGCCGACGAAGACGTACTCGGCATGCTTGGCGAACTTCTCATTGGCAAAGGGGCCCAGTTGGTCCAGGTGTCGATCGACCGAATTCAGCGTGCCCGTGTACAGCAGCAGCGCCGGAATGTTGCGCTCGGCCACGACGTTCATGCAGTCGACAAAAACCTTCGCCTTGTCTTCGAGCGTGCCCGTCGTAAAGATTTCTCCTTCGAGTGCGCCGGGCCCGGACAGCTTGCGCTTGATCCAGCGCACCGTCTTCAGGATCATGATCGGATTGGTCGGCACCGAGAGCGCGCGACGGAGCGCACGCTCCCAGCGCGCACGGCGTCCCGGGAACGCGTAGCCGTCGAACTGAAGCAGCCCGACGACGCGCGGGTCGACCACGGTGGCTTCGAGCGAACTGGGCGCACCCGAGCACAGGCCCATCAAGATGAAGCGCTGGATGCCGAGTGATTCCTGGACCTGGTCCATCGCTGCCCGTACGTCCACGATGGCCTGTGCCATGAAGGTCATCGAGCCGGTCGCGGGGCCGCTGTCACCCAGGCCGGCAAGATCGAAACGAATGCTGCTGACGCCGGATTGCGCCAGCTGGCGTGCCAGCTTGACGTTGATGCGACGTGGCCCCACGCGATGGTTTCCGCCCATGTTGTAGAAGATGCAGGCGACGGGTTCGACGTGACCACCGGCCGGCGTCGAAATCATGCCGATGAGCGAACCATTGGTCCCGAAGAGCACCGGAAATTCTTTGACTTCATTCATTTATTTCTGCCAGTAAACGTTGGACAGCTTCGCCGGGAGCCACCGGGTTTTCGGCGTTCGGGTCGGTTGTCCAGTCCAGGGAATGACGAAAGCTCGACACGCGCAGGGGGGCGTGGTTTGCGATCGCTGATTGCGCCCACTTGTTCGCGGTGTGGTCGTCCGGATCAGCCAGCATCACCGTGGCATGCGCCGGCGCCTTGACGGCCTCCGGCACGAGCGCACGAAACTGCTGGCGCAATTGGGGAGAAATGGCGACACCGAGCGCTTCATCGGTGTAGGCCTCGGCTTCGTTCTCGAGGCGCTTGCGCCATGCGCGATCGGGCATGAAGTACGAGCGCTCGAGCGCTTCGACATGCGCCGACCGGAGGCGTTCCATATAGGCGGGACCGTCCAGAATAGGGTCCCACAAAATGATCTTTTCAGGATTGCAGCGTCCGCTTCGGTCGGCCATGGCAGCGAGTGTCGCGCCCATGCGCGAGCCGAGCCACACCACCCGTCGACCCACCGCATGTCGCTGCAGTTCGTCGTGCGCCGTGCAGATGTCGCGCCACCAGCCTTCGAAGTCGCCATCGAGGTCGTTGCCGCCGGAGTCGCCGCTGCCAAACAGGTCGAAGCGCAATACGGCGGCACCGCCACGCGCCAGCCGGTCGGACAGCAAGCGAAAAAAACGATGGGTGCGAATCGCCTCCTGACCGAACGGCGGGCAGACGAGCACGGCGAGGTCACTGCTTTTCTCCGGGGTGTGATAAAGCCCGAATAGTTGTCGTGACGGTTGCCCGAAGAGCAAGGGGATCAAGCGAACTCCCTTTCGATCAATGCAGTGGTTGGAATGTTTCTGGCTGGGGCTTCGACAACCACCTTGGCCACCGCGCAAACAAGGTCGCGGCCCTGCCGGAACGAGTGCACCTGCAGCGTCTCTGTCCGTCCGCCGGCCACCATTTCGACGTCTTGCGACCCGAGGCTCACGCCCACTTCGAACGAGCGAGTGTCGATGCTCAAGCCGAGACCCAGCGCCTTGACGCAGGCTTCCTTGCGCGTCCAGCAGGTGAGGAACGCGAGGTCGCGGTCCGGCGGTGCCGTGTCGGCCAGGCCTCGTTGCTCGGCAGCGGTGAAGTAAGCCTCCGCCAGCGCAGCTGAATACGACAAGGGCCGCAGCACCTCGATGTCGACGCCGATCTCGGTGGCGTCGCCACTGTCGGTTTCGTCGTCGCTCACATTGATCGCGATGAGCCCGGCGCCTGCGCTGTGGCTGAGGTTGAAGTGCAGCGGCGATGGCGCAGCGAGCGACGGCTTGCCGAACGCGCCCACATCGAACGAAAGTTCGGCCGCAGGCGCGCCCGTCACCGTCGACAGCGTCTCGCGCAGCGCAATGTGCGCCGCCACGTAACGGCGACGATCGCGCTCGAAAACGAAGCGTTCCGCACGAGCGCTTTCTTCGTCCGACAGACACTCGCGGGCTTGCGCGGCGTCGGCAGCGTCGAGGTCGACGTGCCACAGCCGGCACCCTGCGATCGATGGAAGCTGCGCAATGGTCATCGGACTCAACGCTTGCGGGACCAGCCGCTGAAGACGCGACCGAGCAAGCCGCGTTTGGGTTCGTCGTCGTTCGTGGCCACGGCCACCGCATCGAGTGCGGTGCCCGATGCGGTCACGGCCAGCTGACCCAGGTTCTCGAAGACATAACGACGTGGTTCGATGCGAAAGCCCATCACTTTTTCGGCTTGCGCGATGACGCGCATGGCGAGCAATGAATCACCGCCCAGATCGAAAAACGTATCGCTGGCACGAATGTCGTTGACATCGATGCCGAGCGCGCTGGCCCAGACCTGCGCCAGGTGCGCCTGTTCAGGCAGCAAGAGGTCGGGTGCGGGACGGGCGCGCGATTCGGCGGCACGTTGGGCGTCGGCGATCATCGCGGCCGCACTGCTGGGCGCCAGCCGGCGCAGGTAAGTCGCGCTGGACGATCCCTCGGCCGACGTCAGCGACTCCAAGGTGCTGTCGGGATTTTCGGAAACGCGGCGCAGCAGTTCGGCGTAACGCTCGTTGAAAGCCGCCCCGGTCTCGTGCTTGTAGACCTCGGCGTTGTAGACGACGGCGCCTTCGAGCCCGTCGGGCTTGTCCATCAGCCACAGGCCGAGGTCGTCGGTCGCGCCGCGTTGCAACAGGTGCATCTGGCGGTACGCCAGCCCACCGATTTCGCGGGGCCGCTCGCGTGCGTCCTGGAACGAGAACAGGCCCTGGTACAGCCCGACGCGCTGCGCACGTTCAGCGAATTCCGGTTCGGTCACGAGGCGTTCGAAAGGCACCTCCTGATGGTTCATCACCGACAGCAGTTCCTGCTTGATGTAGCGCATGAAATCGCCGAACGGCAGGGAACGATCGATCTGGAACGACAGCGGCAGCGTGTTGTTGAAGAAGCCGATCACCGACTCGGTTTCCGGCGCTTCGCGGCCGCGCACCGGCGTGGCGATGACGATGGAGCGCGTGTCGATCACGTCGCTCATCATCAGCACGTAGACGCCGAGCGTCAGCATGCTCAAGGTGACATCGTGGCCGCGCCCGACATCACGCAAGCGTGTCGTCAACGCCTTGTCGACCTTGACCCAATGCGTGCCGCCTTCACCGCTCATGCCGGCCTTGCGCGGCATGTCGGTGCGCGGTGCCTTGGGCAGCGGCGCGCTGGCAAAACGCTGCTTCCAATAGCGCAGGTGCGCGTGGAAGTCCGGCTGTTGCAGCCAGTGCGTGTACCAGTCGGCATAGTCGCCGTGGTTGATCGGCACCGGTGGCAGGCCGTGCGGCACGCCTTTGACCATGGCGCCGTAGATCGCGCTCAATTCGGTCTGCAGAATGTCGAAAGACCAGCCGTCCCAGACCAGGTGGTGCGGCACGAAAACGAACACATGGTCATCATCGGACAGCTTGAACAGCGCTGCGTTGAAGAGCGGCGCACGATGGATGTCCATCGGCCGATCAGCCAGTTCCTGCATGCGCGTGGCCAGCTCGGCCTCGCGTTGTTCTGCAGGGATCGCACCGAGGTCGATCACCGGCAGTTCGTAGCCGATGTCCTCGATGATGATTTCGACCGGCGCGTTCGTTGCCGCATCGACACCCATCTGCGTACGCAAAGCCGGTTGCCGACGAATGATTTCGCCGAGCGACGCCTTGAACTTGCCGACATCGAGCGCGCCGCCGAGGCGGTGCGCCGAAGGCGCGTGGTACACGGGACGGCCCGGGTGCATCTCTTCGATGAAGCGGATGCGCTCCTGCATCGGCGTCAGCGGCGCGCTGCGGCGATTCGCCACATGAGCGATCGGCTCGCGGCGCGGCGCGCCCGAGCTGACGATCGCTTCGACCGCTTCGTTCAGCCGTTCCGCCGTCGGAGCTTCGAACAGCGTGCGCAGCGGAATCGTGATGTCGAACTCGCGGCTGAGCAAAGTCGCAAGCCGCGCCGCCAGCAGCGAGTGGCCGCCCAGCGCGAAGAAGTCGTCGCGGATGCCGAGGCCTGGGAGATTCAACACCTTTTCCATCACTTCGAGCACGCGGCGTTCGCCATCGTTGCGCGGCGCGATGCGCTCGGCAGCGACGTGCTGCGGTGCTTCGGGTTTCGGCAGTGCCTTGCGGTCGACCTTGCCGTTGGGCAGCAACGGCAGGGCGTCGAGCACCACCACGTGTTGCGGCACCATGTACTGCGGCAGGCGGGCCCGCAGATGGCGATCCAGTTCGGCCAAATCGATCGATGCGCCCGGCGACGGCGCGAGGTAGGCCACCAGGCGCACGTCGCCCGGCTGGTCTTCACGCGTGATGACCACGCTGCGCGCAACACCGGCGGCTTCGTCGCAACGCGCTTCGATCTCGCCGAGTTCGATGCGGTAGCCGCGCACCTTCACCTGGAAGTCGAAGCGGCCCATGTGTTCGAGCAGGCCGTCGTTGCGCCAGCGGCCACGGTCGCCGGTGCGGTACATCGTGCCCTCGGTGCCGCCGAGCAGGTGCGAGACGAACTTCTCCGCGGTGAGTTCCGGCCGATCGAGGTAGCCGAGCGTCACGCCCTTGCCGCCGATGCAGATTTCACCCGGGATGCCGACCGGGCAAGGCTGGCCTTGCGCATCGACGATCCACACCGTGGTGTTGGCGATCGGCTTGCCGATCGACACGCTGCGGTCGGCGAGGCCAGCCGCGGTCACGCGCCAGAGCGTCGACCACACGGTGGTCTCGGTCGGGCCGTACATGTTCCAGACTTCGCCACAGCGCAGCAGCATTTCTTGCGCCAGGTCGGCCGGGAGGCTTTCTCCGCCGACCAGCGCGCGGAAGCCGCGCGGACCCTGCCATTGCGCGTCGACCAGCAGGCGCCACATGCCCGGCGTCGCCTGCATCATGGTCGCGCCGGTGGCGTCGAGCAGTGCAGCGAGCGCGTTGCCGTCCATCGCGGTTTCACGCGGCACCATCACGACTTCGGCGCCGGCGATCAACGGCAGCATCAATTCGAGCACGGCGATGTCGAACGACAACGTCGTCACCGCGGCGAGCTTGTCGTCGGCCGTGATCGAGGGCTCGCGCCGCATGCTCTGCAGGAAGTTGGCGACCGCGCCGTGCGGCACGCAAACGCCCTTGGGCTTGCCGGTCGAGCCCGAGGTGTAGATCACGTAAGCCGGGTCTTCGGGCAACGCATCCTTGACGCTGGGCGCGATGGCTTCAGCGGGCTGATCGAGCCACGAGGTGTCGCTGTCGATCTCGAAGATGCGATCTGCTGCGTCGGCGCACCATTCGCGCGGTGCCGCTTCGGTTTGCGAGTCGGTCAGCAGCAGCGCGAGCTTGGCGTCTTCGGCGTAATAGTCGAGACGCGCCTTCGGAAATTCAGGGTCGAGCGGAATGTAGGTCGCGCCCGACTTCAGGATGGCCAGCACCGCGACGACCATGTCGGCGCTGCGGTTCAGGCACAGGCCGACATGCTGGCCGCGCTGCACGCCACGGGCCCGCAGCGCGTGCGCCATGCGGTTCGAACGTTGATCCAGCTCGGCATAGCTCCACTGCGTCACGCCGGCGCGCAATGCGGCGCGCGTGGGCTGCTGGGCCGCCTGCGCGACGAAGCCGGCGTGCATGAGTGCCGGACCCGAAACGGGCGTCGGAGCGGGCTGCAGCGCGCGCAGCACCGCCGCTTCGGTCGCCGGCAGCATGTTCATGCGAGCCAGGCCTTGCGACGGGTCTTGTACGGCCGAGCGCATCAGGCACTCGTACATGGCGAGCCAGCGGCGCACCGTCTGCTCGTCGAACAGATCGGCGTTGTATTGCGTTTCGACCTGCATGCCACCCGCGACCGGCGTCACGTTCAGGAACAGCTCGAAGTTCTCGAAGCGGCGTGCCACGCTGCTCGCCTGCGCCTCGAGGCCGGGGAAGGTGCCATTGCCGGGTGCCGCGTCGCGGTCGACGTTGAAGAGCACATTGACCAGCGGCAGCCGGCTCGGGTCGCGCGGCACCGGGATCTTCTTCAGCAACGAGCCGTAGGTCAGCGACTGATGTTCGAACGCGTCCAGCAGCGCCGTGCCCGACTGGCGCACCAGCGCATGGAAAGGCAGCTGGCCGTCGACTGCGACGCGCATCGGCAGCAGGTTGACGCAATGCCCGACCAGCGACGGCATGTCGGCCGCCATCTGGCCGGCGGCGGCGATACCGATGACCAGGTCGTCCTGTTCGGTCAGGCGGTGCAGCAGGGTGGCGAAGGCGCCGAACATCGTCGCGAACAGGCTGGTGCCCGAAGCGGCACCGACCTTGCGCAAGGCATCCACCAGCTCGCGGTCGAGCAGGTGATCGATGCGCTGCGACGTGAAGCTGCGCACCGCGGCACGCGGATGGTCGACCGGCAGTTCGAGCACCGGCAGCGTGCTGCCACCGAAGCGTGCCAGCCAGTAGTCGACATGGTCCTGCATCGCCGGGCTGGCCGTCTCGGCAGCCTCCCACACGGTGTAGTCGGCGTACTGCGCGGCGGGCTCCAGCCCTGGGCCTTCACCGATCTGCTCGGCATACAACTGCCCGAGTTCTTCGGTGATCACGCCCCACGACCAGCCGTCGCACACGGCGTGGTGCGCCGTCATCAAGAGCACGTTGTCGATCGGCGAAAGCCGGTACAGCGCAGCGCGGAACAGTGGGCCTTCTTCGAGCGAGAAGGGCTCCATCACGGCGGCGACGCAGTCTTCGTCGAGGGCCCTGGCCTGGGCCTTCGCATCCAGATGCGCCAGGTCGTGCTCGCTCATGGAAAGCGGCGTGGCCTCGCCGATCAACAGTTGCGTGCCGTCCGGCGAAATCGTCGCGCGCAGCGAATCGTGGCGCGCGATCAGGCTGTCGAGCGTGGCTGCCAACGCCCGCGTGTCGAGCACACCGCGCAGGCGCAGCTTGACGGCCTCGTTGTAGGCCAGCGAGGCTTGCTGGCTGAGCTTGTCGCCGAGCCACACTTCGCGCTGCGCCTCGGTGGTCGAGACGATCTGCTCGATCGCACCACCGGCGAAGGGATCGAACTCGACTGCTGCAGAGGCAGAGGCTTGGGGGACTTCCATGTCGGGGGCTTCCATCACTGCGGTGTTCATGCCTGGATCTTCATAAATTTGCCTTGTGCCGTCGGGTCCGGCACGAACCACGCGGGCTGGCCGTCCTTGTCGCGGCCGAGGCGCGCATTGGGCACCGGCGGATGCGTGGCATCGAAGCTCGGCTCGGCCGTCACGCGGCGCGGCAGGAATTCGGCCTCCTGCATCTCGGCGACCGATTCCTTGAATGCCGACTTGATGCGTGCGATGTCTTCGTGCGAATGCGCCGTCGTCATGAAGCACGGGAAGTTGTCGAGGATGTGCACGCCGCGGCTGCGCATCATCGCGAACAACAGATCCTGGAACGGGTGATCTTCGAGCCAGCTGATGCGCCAGAGCGAGGTGAAGTAGCGGATCTCGAGCGGCGCACCGACTTCACGGCAGAACGCGGTGAGTTCGTCGGCCATCGCCGCGGTGTGCAGGTTGAGCTGCGTCTGCAGGCCTTCGCCCGATTCCTTCAGGTGGTCGAGCGAGGCCTTGCAGGCGGCGAGTGCGAGCGGATGGCGCACGAAGGTGCCGGCGAAGTAGGTGACGCCGACTGTCGGAATCGAGTCGTCGCCGTACTGCCATGCGCCGCCGTCGAGCGAGTCCATGTACTCGCGCTTGCCGGCCACGACGCCGACCGGGAAGCCGCCGCCGATGACCTTGCCGTAGGAGGCCAGGTCGGCGCGAATGCCGAAGAGCGCCTGGCAACCGCCGAGGTGCGAACGGAAGCCGGTGATGACTTCGTCGAAGATCAGGCAGGTCTTCGACTTTTCGGTGATGGCGCGCACTTCACGCAGAAAGTCGCGCGGCTGGAAGTCCGGACGGCGGCTCTGCACCGGCTCGACCAGCACGGCGGCCAGGTCTTCCGCATTGTCGCGAATGAATTCGAGCGCTTCGGGCGTGCCGTAGTCCAGCACGCGCACGTCGCCGAACATGCCGCGCATGATCCCCGGCGCGGCGGGCATGCCCTTGGCCTGGCGACCGGCACGCACCAGCACTTCGTCGAAGGTGCCGTGGTAGGAGCCGGTGAACACCACGACGGTGTTGCGGCCCGTCACCGTGCGGGCGATGCGGATGGCCGCCATCACCGCTTCGGAGCCGGTGTTGCACAGCGCGGCGCGGTCGTGGCCGGTGAGTTCGCAGATGGTGCGCGAGACGTCGGCGGCGAGCGGGTGCTGCGGGCCGATCTCGTAGCCGAGGTCGAGTTGCTTTTTCACCGCGTCGTTGACGAAATCAGGCTGCCAGCCGAACAGGTTCATGCCGAAGCCGCTCAGCACGTCGACGTACTGATTGCCGTCGATGTCCCAGAACTGCGAACCCTTCGAGCGTTCGACCACGATCTGATAGACGATTTCCTTGGTCGCCGGGCGAAAGCCGTTGACCACGCGCGGGTCGGCCATCACGGGGCGATTGGCTTCGGTGAAGGCCTTGCTCTTGGCGGTCCGGTCGACATAGCGGCGGATGAACGACGCCAGCCGTGCCTTCTGGCGATCGGTCGGGTCCTTGTACTGCGTGTGAATGCGGGCGATGGCGCCGAAGGCTTTCTTGACGTCGTACTTCATGGTGCCTTCGGTTTCGGCCGAAGGCGTTTCAGATGCGGCGGTTGCAACCGGCATGGTGGCCACGGGTGCGGCGGCAGCGACCGGTGCGACGAGCGGCGCCCCGGCGACGGGTGCCGCAACCATCGCGGTGGGCGCAGCAGCCGACGGTGCTGCCGACAACAACGCCAGTTGCTGCTGCATCAACTGCATCTGTTGTGCGATCACCTGCTGGACCAGCGTGCCGGTCGCGGCGTCCATGGCGACCGGCGCCATCGGTGCGAAAGCGGTGGCTTGGACCACAGGCGCGGCATAGTTCGTCGCAACGGGCGCCGGCTGCGCGACCACTGCGACGGCTGCGACCGGCGCCACGACAGCGACCGTGGCCGCCACCGGGTCGGGCGGCAGCGTTGCGTCGAGGTACTCGGCCAGCGAGTCGAAAGTCCGGTAGCTTTCCATCAGCTGGCGAAAGCTGAGGTTGGCCTTGAACTGCTTCTTCACCTGGATGGCGGCTTGCGTCAGCGTGAGCGAATCGAGGCCCATCTCGACGAACGGCGTGTGGCCGTCGGAGCCTGCCAGCTCGATGCCCGAGATGTCCTCGAACAGGGCATGCAGGCTGGTCGTCAGGGCGGCGCGTCGTGGCGCGGCGGAAGAATTGGAAGCGGCGGTGGTCATGGACGACTCCGGTAAGGCGGATAGCAGGGAAGGTTGAAAAACAGGTGCGGCAGCCTGAGTGGCGGTCGCGATAACGGGGGCCACGGTCGCAGCGACCGACGCCGTAATTTCGTTTGCAGGGGCGACTGCGGCCACGGGCGCGATCACTGGCGCCGTCGCGTCTGCAGGCAGGGCCGTCGTATCCGCAATGTCGATCCAGAAGCGCTTGCGCTCGAACGGGTAGGTCGGCAACAGCACGCGGTGCTTGTTGGCGCGCTCGTCGAGCGGGAGCAGATCGATGTCGGCACCCATCGTCCAGAGACGGCCGGCGGCCAGTCGCCAGGCACTGCATTCGTCTTCCGGGTTGTCGGCGAGCAGTGAAACAGCCGGTGCGGGACGCAGCTTGGTGGCGTGCTGGCGAACCAGCGTGGCCAATGTGCCGCGCGGGCCGACTTCGACGAACACCGGGTGTGCGATGTCGGCCAGCACGGCACGAATCGCCGGCGAAAAGCGCACGGTCTCGCGCAGGTGGCGAGCCCAGTAACGCGGGTCGGTCGCTTCATCGGCCTTCAACAGCGCGCCGGTGAGCGTCGAGAAGATCGGCAGCGTCGGTGCGGACAGCTTGACCGCGCTTACCAGTGCTTCGAAGGGCGCAACGGCCCCGTCCATCATGGTCGAATGGAACGCATGCGAGGTCTGTAGAAGCTTGGCAGCGATGCCGTCGACTTCAAGGCGTGCGCGCAAGGCTTCGATGGCCTCGAACGGGCCCGCAGCGACACAAGCGGTCGGACCGTTCTCGGCGGCCAGCGACACGTCGGTACCGAGCCGCGGTTGCAGCTCGGCAGCAGACATGCGGACCGACAGCATGGCGCCGGCTGGCAGCGCTTGCATCAAGGCGCCGCGCTGGGCCACGAGCAATGCAGCGTCTTCGAGCGACATCACGCCAGCCAGCACGGCAGCGACGAATTCGCCGACGCTGTGTCCGACGAGTGCAGCCGGCGCGATCTGCAGCGAGAGCAGTTGGCGCGCCATGGCGTATTCGAGAACGAAGGTGGCCGGCTGCGTGACCGAGGTCGGGGCCAGTGCCGCGTCGTCGGTCGAGGCCATGCGCTCGCGCAGATCGAACGGCAATGCGCCTTCGAAGGCAGTCATGCATTCGTCGAAGGCGGCGCGGAACACTGCATCGGTGGCGTACAACGCCCGACCCATGCCGGCGTACTGCGCGCCCTGGCCCGGGAACATCAAGACCGGCTGCGGAGCCCAGGCGCCGGTCGCGCCGACGGCCCGCGCCGCCGAATCGGCCGAGCGCAGTGCGGCCGAGGCCTGGGCGCTCGACGTGGCGATGACCGCGGCGCGGTGCGCGAACGTCTTGCGACCGACGCGCAGCGTATGGGCCACGTCCGGCAACGACAGATCGGGGTGCGCATCGAGGTGGTCTGCCAGCTGCGCCCTGGCGACCGCGAGCGCAGCGGCCGAACGCGCCGACAGCACCAGCAACTGCGGCGCTGCGGACGTATCCGAGGGGGCCCGCAACGGCGCTTCTTCGACGATCACGTGCGCGTTGGTGCCACCGACGCCGAACGAGCTCACACCGGCACGGCGCGGTTGTGCATTGCGTGGCCAGGGCATCAAGCGGCTGTTGACGCGGAACGGCGTCGCATCGAAGTTGATCGCCGGGTTCGGCGTGTCGTAGTGAATCGACGGCGGAATGGATTCCGTCTGCAATGCCAGCACGGTCTTAATGAGCCCGGTGGCGCCGGCCGCCATCACGAGATGGCCGACGTTGCTCTTGGCCGAACCGATCGCGCAGAAGCCGGTGTCCGAGGTGTGCTGCGCAAACGCCTTGGCCAGTCCTTCGATTTCCACCGGGTCGCCCATCGGCGTCGCCGTGCCATGTGTTTCGACGTAAGAAATGCTGCGGGCGTCGACGCCCGAAGACTTGAGCGCGGCCGAGATCACCGCCGCCTGGCCCTTGACGCTGGGCGCGGTGAAGCTCGCTTTCGCACCGCCGTCGTTGTTGATGGCCGAGCCGCGGATCACCGCGTAGATCGGGTCGCCATCGGCCAGCGCATCGGACAGGCGCTTGAGCAAGACCACCGCCGCGCCGTCGCTGAACACCGTGCCTTGCGCCTGTGCATCGAAGCTGCGCGTCTTGCCGTCCGGCGAAAGCATCGCGCCTTCCAAATAGAGGTAACCGCTGCGTGGTGGGCAGGTGATGGCGACACCGCCCGCCAGCGCCATGTCGCACTGACCGGTGCGCAGCGCGTGAAATGCTTCATTGACCGCCACCAGCGAGGTCGAGCAGGCCGTGTGGATGCTGACCGCGGGGCCGGTCAGGTTGAGCTTGTTGGCGACGCGCGTGGTGATGTAGTCCTTCTCGTTGGCCAGCATCACCTGGAACTCGCCCAGCGCTTCGACCAGGTCGGGCCGCGTCGCGATGTGCTTCTGGAAATAGGTCGCGTTGTTCATGCCGCCGTACACGCCGACCGGCACGTCGCAGCTGTCGGGCGCATAGCCGCCGCGCTCCAGCGCTTCCCAGCAGATCTCGAGGAACACGCGTTGTTGCGGGTCCATCAATGCGGCTTCTTTCGGATTGATGCCGAAGAAGGCGGCGTCGAAGTTTTCGATGCCGTCGAGGACGCCGCGCGCTCGTACGTAAGCGGGGTCGGCGCGCAGGGCGGCCGACACGCCGGCGTCGAGTGTTTCATCGTCGAACATCGTGATCGAATCGCGACCAGCGACCAGGTTGGCCCAGAACTCCTCGACATCGGCGGCGCCCGGAAAACGTCCGGCCATGGCGATGAGGGCGACCGGTTCTTGCCCGCTCGCGTGGTTCGCTGCGCCGGTCGAAGCTGCGCCTTCGTTGGTGCGGGCGAGCTTGGCGTCCGCTGGCTTCTCCGTCATTTCCAGCGCGATGGCACGGGGCGTCGGCTCGCTGAAGAACAGATTGGCGGAAAGCTCGCGGGCGGTGTCTTTTTGCAGCGCGGCCAGCACCTCGAGCACCAGCAGCGAATCGCCGCCGAGGTCGAAGAAATTGTCGTTGCGCCCGATCTGGTCGATGCGCAGCGCGGTTGCAAAGGCGGCGCACACGCGTGCTTCGGCGGCACCGCGCGGCTCTTCGAACGCCTGAACCAGCTCGGGCCGCTCGCGCGCCGGCGCGGGCAAGGCACGGCGGTCGAGCTTGCCGTTGTCGGTCATCGGCAGGGAAGTCATCTGCACGAAGGCGGCGGGCACCATGTAGGCGGGCATGCGTTCGCCGAGATGGTGGCGCAGCTCCGTCACCGACATGGCAACGCCTTCCGGCACCACATACGCCACGAGTCGCGCTTCATGGCCGACGTCGTCGTGTCGCGCCACCACGGCGCAGGCACGCACCGATGCGTGCTGCAGCAACTCGCTTTCGATCTCGCCGGTCTCGATCCGAAACCCACGGATCTTCACTTGCTGATCGATGCGGCCCATGTACTCGAGCTCACCTTCGACAGTTCGACGCGCGAGGTCGCCGGAGCGGTAGGACCGCATCGTCTTGCCGGTGGCTGGGTCGGTCCAGTCGATGAAGCGTTGGGCGGTCAGTTCAGGGCGACGCAGGTAGCCGTTGCTCACGCCGGCGCCGCTCACCAGAATCTCGCCTGGCTCGCCGATCGCAACCGGTGCCAAAGCAGCGTCGACGAGGTCGACGCGCAGGTCCGGAATCGGCTCGCCGATGACGCTGCCACGGCCTGCGGCCACGTCGGCCGAGGTGATCGGCCGGTACGTCACGTGCACCGTCGTCTCGGTGATGCCGTACATGTTGACCAGACGCGGCGCGGTGTCGCCGTGGCGCTCGAACCACGGCTTCAGCATTTGCAGCTCGAGCGCTTCGCCGCCGAAGACCACGTGGCGCAGGCGCAGGGCGTCGGGCGCCAGCGACGAGCGGCGATCGGCATCGATCAACGTGCGGAATGCCGAGGGCGTTTGATTCAGTACGGTGACGCCTTCGCGCACCAGCAGATCGAGAAACTCGGACGGCGAGCGCGTGACGGCTTGCGGCACCACGACGACGCGGCCGCCGTACACCAGCGCGCCCCAGATTTCCCAGACCGAGAAGTCGAAGGCATGCGAATGAAAGAAGGTCCAGACATCGTCAGGGCCAAAACCGAACCAGGCATCGGTGGCGTCGAACAGTCTTGCGACGTTGCCATGCGTCACCAGGCAACCCTTGGGCGTGCCGGTGGAGCCGGAGGTGTAGATCACATAGGCCAGCGCCTCGGGATCATTCACACCGATGTCGTCGGTCGGCGGCTCGCTTGCGTCGTCGACCCACAAGACGGGAACGGAGAGGGTCGGTAGATCGGCCGCGCTGGCCGCGCTTGTCAGGAAGGCAATGGGTTGCGCATCTTCGAGCACGAAGGCAAGGCGCGCGGCGGGGTACGCAAGGTCGATCGGCAGATAGGCGCTGCCCGACTTGAGCACCGCCAGCAGGCCGACCACCATGTCGACCGAGCGCTCCATGCCGACCGCGATGAGCTTGTCGCGACCTGCGCCGAGCTCTTGCAATCGCAAGGCGACGCTATTGGCACGGCGATTCAATTCTGCAAAACTGAGGGTGACGCCGTCGCATGAAACTGCAATGGCATCGGGCGTCAGCAAGGCCCGTTGCGCGATGCGCTGGTGAACAGATACAAATGTTTCGCTTGAGCGGTCCATGGTCATGACCCTTTGAATTCGAGTGGAGCAATGAACAGCAACATGATGTTTCAGGCGTCAGGTTAACTACAAAGCATTCATTACGCCAGTGATCGGGATATTGCCCTCTGCGCCCCGTACTGCCCATTGACCAAAAGCCATGTCCAAAGACATAGGCCGCCGCCGTCGCCAGCAACATCCGATGCAATTCGTTGCGATTAACGAGTTGACAGAAGGCTTGCGCTTAACGCTATTGTGCGCGTTTTCTGTAAAAAGTGAATACAAAAAGCTGACATTTGTGTGTCGCTTTTCGCCAACCACACCGTTGCGGCATGTTCTTTTGACGCAGCGCAACAAATTGCGCTTGACTCAGGCAGTCGCTTCGTCGCGGGGCGCGTCGGTCAAGTGCGTTTCGTCGCTCCAGCCAACCAGACTGAAGCCTTCCGGTGTCCACAGAATCCGGTTGATCGCTGCATTGCGCAGCAGCCAGGTGCGGGGGGCCTGCAGGTCCTGTCGGGTCGCCGCGCGGTAAAGCACGTCCATGACGCCGCCGTGTGCCACCAGGACCACCAGTTCGCCGGCATGCCGCGCCGCCAGCTCGGAGGCGACCGTGGTCACCCGATCGCGAAAAACAATCAGGCTTTCGCCTCCGTCGGGCGCGAATTCCGGGTCACGCTCGCGCCACAGCTTGGCCTGGTCGGGCAGCGCCTTTTCGATCTCCGCAAAGCTCATGCCCTCGAACCGGCCAAAAGCACGCTCGCGCAACCGCGGCTCCGGTCGAACCTGCAGTTTGAGCGGGCGCGCGATCTCCAAGGCCGTGTCCCAGGCGCGCGACAAGTCACTGGCGTAGATGACGTCGATGGCCTCTTCGGCCAGCGCCTGCCCGACACGTCGTGCCTGCCATTCACCGGTCGCGTTCAGCCCGATGTCCAGTTGGCCCTGGATGCGCGTGTCGACGTTCCACGCGGTTTCTCCATGGCGGACGGCAATGAGGCGAGTGGCTTCCATCCGAACGAACTACTGCCGGGTGCCGGTGCTGGCGCCCGGCAGTGCGATGTCGACGCGCCGCTCGCCGGCCGGCGGGTTCGGAAAGCCCTGCAAGGCAGCCTCGAACATCACCGGAAGTATGTCTGCGCTTCGGTTGTAAGGCCCGTCGTTGCTCGCATGGGTTTCGTAGACCACTTGGCCTGACGCCAGTTCGCGCAGCACGATGCTTACTTCCCTGACGTACCAGGGGTTCGACATGTCCGGCAACGCGGGACCATAAAAGCCGCCATAGCCATAGCCGAGTCCCGCGCTGAAGCCGTGTCGGCCGTAAACGCCATATCGAAATCCGGGGCCCCAGGGCGCCCAAGGCCCGGCGCCGTAGAGCAACGGATCGGACAGGGGCGACAGCGCCTCGTTCACCCGTGCATCGATCTGCGCGCTGTAGCGCGGCGTCGCGGCGTCGTGGCGCAGGCCGACCTTGCCAAGCGCGGCACCTGCCATCGCTTCGAGGGATTGCTGTGCCGCCTCGTTCGCCTGCTGCGACGGCAGTCGCTCGAAACGGTAGGTGGCGTTGGCCGGGACCGGAGCAGCGGTCAGCCTCGAGAAACTGCGGACTTCGCTGTCGACCACCCAATTTGTCGCACAGCCAGTCAGTACGCCGAGCGCGAACAGCGCCGCCGTAGCCGCCAAGGCGCGTCGGAGTTGCTTCACGTATCGATCTCCGCGCCTCAAATTTGCACGATCTGCAACGCGGACGGCGCCTGCGACACGGAAGACAGCGCGTCGAAGTTGGGCGCGTCGAACGCCTTGTCGCCCTCGTCGTCGGCCACGCCCGTTGCTTTCAGTCCTTTGAAGTCGTGCCGCTTGCCGTCGAGCAAATGCGACGGCACCACGTTCTGCAGCGCAGTGAACATGTTCTCGATGCGGCCCGGATGTTTCTTGTCCCAGTCGCGCAACATCTCGCCGACCTGCTTGCGCTGCAGGTTTTCCTGGCTGCCGCACAGCGTGCACGGAATGATCGGAAATTCGCGGTGCTGGGCCCAGCGCACCAGATCTTTTTCAGCCACGAAGGCCAGCGGCCGGATCACGATATGGCGGCCGTCGTCGCTCACCAGCTTGGGCGGCATGCTCTTCAGCTTGCCGGCAAAGAACATGTTGAGGAAGAAGGTCTGAAGCATGTCGTCGCGGTGATGGCCCAGTGCGACCTTGGTCGCACCCAGTTCGTCGGCCACGCGATAAAGAATGCCGCGCCGCAGCCGGCTGCACAGTCCGCAGGTCGTCTTGCCTTCCCGGATGACCCGTTTGACGATGCTGTACGTGTCCTGGTTCTCGATATGGAAGGCCACGCCGATGTCGCTCAGGTACTTGGGCAGCACGTCTTCCGGAAAGCCCGGTTGCTTCTGGTCGAGATTGACGGCGATCAGGTCGAAGTGAATCGGCGCGCGGGCTTTCAGCTTGAGCAGCACGTCGAGCATCGCGTAGCTGTCCTTGCCGCCCGACACGCACACCATGACCTTGTCGCCTTCCTCGATCATGTTGTAGTCGACGATGGCGCGGCCGACTTCGCGGCACAGGCGCTTTTCGAGCTTGTGCGTCTCGCGCTCGATCTTGAGTTGCGCCGATGGCGTGACTTCAGCAACTTCAGCGACTTCATCCACCCAGACTGCGCTCATCTCATTTGCTCCGGAAAACTTCGACGCCGACGGCTTCGCAATCGGGGTACACATCGGGCTTGGCGGTCGATACGCGTGCCGCATGCACCTTCGAATGCGACAGCACCGTGGCGAGGATGTCGTCGCACAGCGTCTCCTGCAGGTGAATGTGCCCTTTAGACAGCCGCTCGGCCACCGTTCGGCGAATGAAGTCATAGTCGACCACTTCATCGAGCTCGTCGGATTTGGGCGTCGAGATTTCCAGCGGCACGTACAGGTCGACGTTGATGATCACGCGCTGCTCGGCCTTCTTCTCGAATTCGTGCACGCCGATGTTGATCCACACCTCGTAGTTCTTCAAAAACACGCGTCGGCAGGACAGCAGCAAGGGATCGAGGGCGGCGGTGGTCATGGAGGGGAAGCCTTCTTTAGCAAATCGTCGACGACGAACATGATGTCGCGCTCGAGCGGCACCAGATGCTGGCCGTTGTCGACGCACAGGGTGGTACCGGTCACGCTCGGGGTGCCGGCCAGAAAAACGCAAGTGCGCGCCACGTCGGCCGGGTCGATCGGGCGCCGCATCAGGTTGGCGCGCGCGGCCTGCGCAAAGTTGGTGTCGTCTTGCGGGCCGCTGGTGAACAGGATGCCGGGCGCCACACCGCAGACGCGCACCGCAGGGGCCAGCGCTTGCGCTTGCAACGACACCGCACGCTCCAGTGCCAGCTTGGACACGGTGTACGAAAAGTAGTCGGGGTTCAGGTTGAACACCTTCTGGTCGAGGATGTGGATCGTCGAGCGGTCGGTGCCATCCGCGGGTTGCCGTGCCAGCAGCCGCGCGAACGACAGCGGCGCGATCAGGTTGACGCCGAGTTGCCGCAGTGCCGCTTCTGGCTCGAAGTCGAGCCCGGTGTCAGGCTCGAAAGCCGAGGCGTTGTTGACGATGCAGGCCAGCGGCGTGTCGGCCGCGATGCGTTCGACCAGCGCCCGGCGCGCGCCCTCGTCGTCGATGTCCGCTTCGACGGCGGTGGCCGTGAAGCCTTCGTCGCGCAGCCCTGCGCACAGGGTTTCGGCCGCATCGCGCGAGGCGCGGTACTGGCACCACACGCTCCAGCCAGCCTGCGCGAAGGCGTTGCAAATGGCCGCCCCGAGCCGTCGCCCGCCGCCCGTGACGAGCACGCCGCGTGGTCTTGCTGAAGAGGTCGAAGCGACCGTGTCGGCCATGCTGATAAATTTCCCGGATGAGTTTGGAGCCCGGCGCCGCACGCGCCACCCCGTTGACCCGGATTATCGATGCCGCGCTGGAGCGCGCCGGCGGCTGGCTGCCCTTCGACCGCTTCATGGCCATGGCCTTGTACGCGCCGGGATTGGGCTACTACGCGAACGCCTCCGCCAAGTTCGGCCAGATGCCGTCCTCGGGCAGTGATTTCGTCACCGCGCCGGAGCTGACGCCGATGTTCGGCCGCACGCTGGCGGCACAGGTGGCCGAAGCGCTGGACAAGACCGGCACCGACACCGTGTGGGAGTTCGGTGCGGGCTCGGGCGCGCTGGCAGGGCAGTTGCTCGATGCCCTCGAAGCGCTCGGCCGTAAGGTTGCCCGCTACCGAATCGTCGACCTGTCCGGCACCTTGCGGGCGCGGCAGCAGCTGGCGCTGGCCGCGTACGGCGACAAGGTCGAATGGCTCGGCGAGTTGCCGGAGACGATGCAAGGCGTGGTCGTCGGCAACGAGGTGCTCGACGCGATGCCGGTGCAGTTGCTGGCGCGTGTCGGCGGCGTGTGGTTCGAGCGCGGTGTCGTCGCGGCGCCCGACGGCGACGGCTGGTCATGGCAAGACCGGCCGACCGAACAGCGCCCTCCCGTCGAAGTGCCCGGCGACCACGACTACCTCACCGAGGTCCATCCCCAAGCCGAGGCATTCATCGCCACGCTGGCCGACCGGCTGACCCAGGGTGCGGCGTTCTTCATCGACTACGGTTTTCCCGAGG
This sequence comes from uncultured Variovorax sp., assembly GCA_964242015.1. Taxonomy (GTDB): domain Bacteria; phylum Pseudomonadota; class Gammaproteobacteria; order Burkholderiales; family Burkholderiaceae_C; genus Variovorax. The sequence goes on along the minus strand of CAXTCC010000001.1, from coordinate 25,461 downwards.
CCGAGTACTACCACCCGCAGCGCCACATGGGCACGGTGATGTGCCACCGCGCGCACATGGCCGACGGCGACCCGCTGTCGGACGTCGGGCTGAAGGACATCACGGCGCACGTCAACTTCACCGGCATCGCGCTGGCCGGCCAGGACGCCGGGCTCGAAGTGCTCGGCTACTGCAGCCAGGCGCGCTTCCTCCTGAACTGCGGGTTGTTGACGCACATGGAAAAAGGCACGACAGCGCAGCGCGCGATGGCGGCCCACCTGGTGCACGAGCATGAAATGGGAGAGCTCTTCAAGGTGATCGGTTTCGCGGTCGGCGCGCCGTGGGATGCGATGGGTTTTGCGGAGGGCGACCGCACCCACACGCTCTGAGGGTCTGGCCGTCTGTGCGCGCTGTTCAGTGCTGTCGCAGCTTGCGCAGTTCGTCCCGCAGGAAGTCGCCCGAATCGCGCATCGCCGCGTTGCCGGCCAGCTTGACCTTGTAGGCGACCTTGGTCATCTCGGAGCGGGTTGCACAGCGCTCGATGAAGTCCTCGGCCGTCACGATCTGCGCTTTGAAGTAGTCGTACTTGCTTCGCAGGTGCGATGCGGCGTCGGCGGCGTTGTATTCGTTGCCGTTGCGCACGAACACCATGTCGGACTTCTTTTCGACGCGCTGGATCAGGGTCTGGATGACGGTGTCTTCGCTCGGTGACGGCGTTGCGCCCGCCACGCCGGCAAGGCCCGTCCACAACACGAGCGCACAACAAACGCTTCGAACAAAGATGCGCAACATCGATTTCTCTTTCGCGAGCCGAGACGGCTCCTGGTTGGTGGCCGAATCCTAGGCGTCGCTCGTTGCAAGTGTCAATCGACGGCCGGTCGGGTTTAATCTGACGAAGCACTTTCCAGACCACCGACGGACTTCCCGAATTGAGCCTCCTCCCGAACGATCCGAACGATCCGCACGATGCACTCGACCCGATCGAGGTCGCCAACGCGCTGGCCGATGCCGCCGCGGCGCATTCGATGCGCTGGTTTCGCACCTCGCTCGACATCATCACCAAGGCCGACGACAGCCCTGTGACGCTGGCCGACCGCGCTGCAGAGACCGCTATGCGCGAGATCCTCGGTGCGCGCTGCCCGGCAGATGGCATCTATGGCGAAGAGCACGGCGCCGAACAACTCGACGCCGACCGCATCTGGGTGCTCGACCCGATCGACGGCACGCGCAGCTTCATCACCGGTTCACCGCTCTGGGGCACGCTCATCGGTTTGCTGCAAGGCGGCCGCGTCGTCTTCGGCATGGTCGACATGCCGGTGCTGGGCGAGCGCTGGATCGGCCAGGCCGGGCGTGGTGCGCAGCGCAACGGCGAAACGGTCAAGGTCAGTGCCTGCACCGCGATCGATCAGGCGCGCATCGTGACGACATCACCCGACATCTTCAGCGCCGCCGACTGGCAGGCGTTCGACCGCTTGAGCCGGCAGTGCGCCATGCGTCGCTTCGGCGGCGACTGCTACGGCTACGCGCAGCTGGCCGGCGGCACCATCGACCTGGTCGTGGAAACCGGCTTGCAGCCCTACGACTATCTCGGCCCGACCGGCCTGATCGAAGCCGCCGGCGGTGTGGTTACCGACTGGCTCGGCCAGCCGCTCGGTCTCGCGTCGGACGGCCGCGTCATCGCGGCCGCCACGCCAGAACTGCACCGCGCCGCGCTCGGCATCCTGAACGCCCGCACGTCCGCCGGCAACCTCGCATGATCCGGTGGCTGATCGTCGTCGTGCTGGCGCTGGTGCTGATGAGCGGGCTCACGCAGTGGCTGCGCAAGTTCGGCTTCGGCCGCCTGCCGGGCGATTTCGAGTTCCGTGCCTTCGGCCGCGAGTGGCAGTTGCCGATCGCCAGCACGGTGCTGTTGAGCATGATCGCCGCGCTGATCGCGCGCTGGGTTTGAACCCAAGCGCCCGAGCGAGGTCATAGAGACAAACAAGGATCAAGAACCGATGAGAGCTTGCGTCGACATCGGCGGCACCAAGGTGGCCGTCAGTCTTTCCCCTTCCGCGGACGTGCCGTTGCTCGGCCGCCGCAGCGAACCGACCGCCCGAACCGGCAACAACGACGCACTCGCACTGCAGGTCATGCGGCTGATCGACGCAGTCTGCGCCGAGCAGGGCGTCGACCCGGCATCGGTCGATCGCGTCGGCGTGTCGACGACAGGCCCTTTCGAGTTGCGCGATGGCAAGGTCGAAGTGGCCTCGCCCAACATCTGCGGCGGCATCGCCGGACCGTCGGGTGGCCTGCCCAACGAGTGGATGACGGCAGTGCTGGAGGCGCCGCTGGCCCAGCGCTTTGCCTATGTGCGCGTCGAAAACGATGCCGTGTCGGCCCTGGAGGCCGAACGCCAGTGGGGCGCGCTCAAGGGCGTCGATGACTGCGCCTATGTCACGTGGAGCACCGGCATCGGCGTCGGCTTGTGCGTCGGCGGCCGGGCGCTGCGCGGCAAGAACGGCAATGCGGGCCATGCCGGCCACAGCTTCGTGGTCGACGACACCAGCGGTGCACTGTGCGGCTGCGGCAATGTCGGCGATGTCGAGGGGTTGATCGGCGGCAACTCGATGGCGCGGCGCTTTCAACAATCGCCGGCCGACCTGTTCGCCGCTGCCGCCGCCGGCGAAACGCATGCCCTGCACATCGTCGATGCGCAGTGCCGCGTGATGGGCCGCATGCTCTACAACCTGATCGCGACACTCGATCTGGAGCGCATCAGCCTGGGCGGCAGCGTGTTCTGGAATCACCGCGACTTCCTGCTGCCGCGCCTGCAGGCAGAGATTGCCGGCAAGCTGGTGCCACTGACGCGTGGGGTCGAACTCGTGCCGGCGGGGCTGGGCGACAAGGTCGGGGACTACGGCGCGCTGGCGCTGCTGGATTGACCCGGCACGCCGATGCTCCGAGTTTGTCGGCGCGTCAGATGAACATGCCGCCCGACACCTCGATGCGCTGGGCATTGACCCAGCGGTTGTCCGACTGCAGCAGCATCGAGATCGCGCCGCCGATGTCATCGGGCAGGCCGACGCGGCCGAGTGCCGTTTGCGATGCGATGCCTGCATTCATCTGCGGGTTGTCGCGCACCACGCCGCCGCCGAAGTCGGTGGCGATGGCACCGGGCGCGATGGTGTTGACGGCGATGCCGCGGGCGCCCAGCTCTTTCGCAAGGTAGCGCGTCAGCACTTCGATGCCGCCCTTCATGGTGGCGTAGGCCGCCTTGCCGGGCAGCGCGAAGCGCGCCAGGCCGGATGAGATGTTGACGATGCGGCCGCCGTCCGCGATCAGCGGCAACAACTTCTGCGTCAGGAAGAACGGTCCCTTCAAGTGGATGTTCATCATCGAATCGAACTGTTCTTCGGTGGTTTCGGCAAAGCTGGCATCGAGTCCGATGCCGGCGTTGTTGACCAGGTAGTCGAAGCGCTCGCGCTGCCAGACCTCGGCAAGCGACTGCTTCACCTGTGTTGCGAAAGCGTCGAAGCCGTGGCTCTCGGCGACGTCGAGTCGCAGCGCGACGGCACGGCGTCCCAGTGCTTCGATTTCGGCGACGACTTGCTTGGCTTCTTCGGCCTTGCCGCGGTAGGTGAGGATCACGTCGACACCGCGCTGCGCGAGGTGCAGCGCGGTCGATTTGCCCAAGCCGCGACTGGCACCGGTGACGAGGGCGATGGGCGTGACGGGCTTGTGCGTGGGCGAAACGGATGGAATGGTGGCGGCATTCATGGCAATTCCTTGATGAGGTGTTGATGCGATGACTGGACTTTAGATAAGAACAATCGATCGATAAACTGGACAAAACCAACTTCAGTGTTCAGTGGGACGGAATAATGCGGCATGGATCTCGAACTGCTCCGCATCTACGCCAAGGTCGCATCGCTCGCCAGCTTCGTTCGTGCCGCCGAGCAACTCAATTTGCCGAAGGCCCGCGTGTCGACCGCGGTTCAGCAGCTGGAAGCACAGCTCGGCACCCGACTCCTGCATCGGACCACGCGCACGGTGCGCATGACGCCCGACGGCGAACAGTTCTTGGAGCGCGCCCTGCATTTGCTGTCGGACGCCGACGAGTTGCAGGCGATGTTCCAGCAGGCGCCGAGCACGCTGCGAGGTCGGCTGCGCATCGACCTGCCCAATGCCATCGCGCGGCAGGCGGTGATTCCGCGCTTGCCGGAATTCCTGGCGGCGCATCCGCTGGTCGAGATCGAACTCAGCACCTCCGACCGGCGGGTCGACGTGGTGCACGAGGGCTTCGATTGCGTGCTGCGCATCGGGCAGCTGCAGGATTCGGCGCTGGTCGCGCGGCGGCTGGGCGAGATGGCGCTGGCAAACGTCGCCAGCCCGGCCTACCTCGCGCGCTTCGGCACGCCGACAACGCTCGACGACCTCGACCACCACCGGCTGGTGCATTACGCGCAGACCCTGGGCGCGGCCTCGCCCGGTTGGGAGTACCACGACGGTGAGCGCTGGCGGTTGCGCCCGATGCAGGCTGCCATCACCGTGACCAGCACGGACGCCTATGAAGCGGCGTGTCGCGCCGGTCTCGGACTCATTCAGGCGCCGCGGCCGGGGACGCGCGCTGCGCTGGCGGACGGCCGGCTGGTCGAGGTGTTGAGAGATTTCCCGGGCGAACCGATGCCGGTGTCGCTGGTCTACGCCAACCGGCGCAACCTGTCGAAGCGGTCGCAGGCCTTCATGGACTGGCTGGCCGACGTCATCGTGCCCTGGCTGGGCTGACTTCGGTCGTCGGCTTCAGCCCTTGCCGGTCGCTTCGTTCAGCGCCGCCAGAAAGGCGCGGCGCCACCAGTGAATGTCCTGTTCGCGCACGCGCGCGAGCAGTTTCTGGTGCCGCTGCCGGCGCTCTTCCAGCGGCATGTGCAGCGCCTGCTGCACCGTCTCTGCCGTGCCGTGCGTGTCGTACGGATTGACCAGCAACGCTTCTTTCAGCTGCTCGGCGGCACCGGCAAAGCGCGACAGCACCAGCACGCCGGGGTCGGCCGGGTCTTGCGCCGCCACGTACTCCTTGGCGACCAGGTTCATGCCGTCGCGCAAGGGCGTGACCAACCCGACCGCAGCGGCACGGCACAGGCCGGGCACGCGTTTGCGCGCGACCATGCGATGGATGTAGCGCACCGGCATCCAGTCGAGCTCGCCGTAGTCGCCGTTGATGGCGCCGCACAGGGATTCGAGCTCGCGCCGGATGTCGGCATAGGCGTCGACGCTCTCGCGCGTGGGCGACGCGATCTGGATCAGCGTCGCGCTGCGTCGGTTTTCCGGATAGTTGGCGAGCAACTCCCGAAAGCTGCGCACCCGTTGCGGGATGCCTTTGGAATAGTCGAGCCGGTCGATGCCGAGCAGCAAGCGCCGGCTCGAATACTCGCGCTTCATCGTCTCGTACATCTCGCGGCCTTCTTTCGCGTGCGTCAGCGCCGCGAATTCGTCGACGTCGATGCCGATCGGAAAGGCGCTGCAGCGCACGGTCTGCCCGTAGGCGGTGTACATGTCGTCGCCCAGCGCTTCGCCGTGCGCCTCGCCGATGACGTAGCGCTCGAAATGCTGCACGTCCTGGTTGCTCTGCAGCCCGATCAGATCGAACGCGAAGAGCGACCGCATGAGCCACTCGTGCTGCGGAATCGCCGCCATGATTTCCTGCGGCGGCAGCGGAATGTGCAGGAAGAAGCCGATGCGCTGCTTGCAGCCCATGGCGCGCAGTTCGGCGGCCAAAGGAATCAGGTGGTAGTCGTGAATCCAGATGATGTCGTCCGGCTTCAGCATCGGCATCACCTTGCGGGCGAACAGCTGGTTGACGCGCCGGTAGCCGCCGATGAAGCCGGCGTCGAAGTGCGCCAGGTCGAGCCGGTAATGGAACACCGGCCACAGCACGTCGTTGCTGTAACCCAAGTAGTAGCTGTCGTGGTCTTCCCGGCTGAGATCGATCATCGCGAGCGTGACCGGGCCGGCTTGCTGCTTGTGCAGCTCGCCCTCACCGGCGGTGCCGCCCTCGACGATGTGACCGCTCCAGCCGAACCACAGTCCACCGGTCTGTTGCAACGATTCGCCGAGTGCCACGGCCAGGCCACCGGCCGCGGGCTTGCGTGGGTCGGCCACGCGATTCGAGATGACGACGAGGCGACCCATCAGCTGGCGTTCTTTCGTGGCTCGGCCAGCAGATCGCGCGCCTGCACCAGCCACTCGTAGACCGCCCGCGGCGAGTCGAGCCGATGCAGCGCCTGGCTCGGCCCGGAGCCCACCTTGATCGCGATGCCACCCATCGGCTGCACGATGGCGAAGCCTGTCTCGTCGGTGGTGTCGTCGCCGGCGAAGACCGGCACGCGGCCCTGGAAGGGCGCCTCTTGCATGAAGGCAGTGACGGCAGTGCCCTTGTTGACACCGGCCGGCTTCACTTCGAAGACGAACTTGCCGTGCAGCAGTTCGAACTGTGCCTGGCCGTCGATGGCACGCACCATCGCATCGCGACACACGGCTTCGAGCTGCGGTGCCATGCGGTAGTGCAGGGCGACCGCCGCATGCTTGCGTTCGACCAGCAACCCTTCGTGCACGCGCGCCAGTTCGTTGGCGACTTCGAGAATCACGGTGAGATCGGGCGCGCGCTGCTCGTCGATATGACCTTCGGCGCTGCGGCGCTGTACGCCGTGTTCGCCGGCCGCGGGCAACCGCAACGGTGCGAGAAAACGATCGATCGCGTCGATCTGTCGACCCGACACCACCGCCAGCGCACCGCCGAGCAAGCCGTGCAGATCGTGCAGCAACGGCACCAGCGCAGGCGGCACTTCGACCGCTTCAGGCGTCTCGGCAATGGCCACGAGCGTGCCGTCGAAATCCAGGAAGAGGGCAGCGTCGGGGGTAAGGCGGGGGGGTAACTGCATCACCCGCTACCTTAGCAGCAGCCGCACGGTGGGCGCGTCGGTCAAAGCCGCAAAACCGGCCGCAGAACCGGCCGCAGAGCCAGCTGCAAATTTCGGCTACAGACCCGGCCGTCGCGCTGCACGGCGGTTCGCCATGCGCCTGAGCGGCAGGGTTCAGTCAGCCTGGCCGAGCGCATCGCCGACGGCGGCGACGCGCGCGCGCGCGATCGCCTCGCCGATCTTCGGACCGGTGGCGCCTGCTGCCTGTGCATCGCGGGCGACGACATCCGTCGCTACCGCCAGCGCCACGGCAAGCGCGTGGTTCAGGCGGTCGCGCGGCGCGTACGGCTCGTCTTCGCGGCCGAGTCGCCCGCGGGCGTCGCATTCGCAGGCCAGCAGCACCTGGTCGAAGCGAGCCGGTTTGCGAAAGGCGTCGCAACGCTCCAGCAACCGCACGACCGACGCCGCGTTCAGCTCGCCGCTGCGGTGGATGTTGCCGTGCTCGCGCGCCACCACGTCGGCCAGCTCCCGCAGTTCGACCGGCACCCGCCAGCGGTCGCACACGGCGCGCAGCAGCTTGGCGCTGCGCTGTTCGTGACCGATGTGGCGCGGCAGCGCGTCGGCCGCCGTCGTGCCTTTGCCGAGGTCGTGCGTCAGGCAGGCGAAGCGCACAGCGAGCGGCGCTTCGAGCCTGGCGCTCATGTCGAGCACCATCATCAAGTGCACGCCGGTGTCGACTTCCGGGTGATGCGCCGGCGGTTGCGGTACGCCCCACAGCCGATCCACTTCAGGCAGCAGCACGGCGAGGGCGCCGCAGTCGCGCAGCACCTCGAACATGCGCGAGGGCGTGCGCTCCATCAGCCCGCGCGCCAGCTCTTGCCAGACGCGTTCGGGCACCAGCGCATCGACCTCGCCGGCAGCGACCATCTCGCGCATCAATGCCATCGTTTCCGGCGCGATCGTGAAGTCCGAAAAGCGGGCGGCGAAGCGGGCGACGCGGAGGATGCGCACCGGGTCTTCGCGGAACGCGTCGGTCACGTGCCGCAATACCTTGTCCTGCAGGTCGTGCTGGCCGTGGAAAGGGTCGACCAGTGCGGCGGTGCCAAGGGCGGTGATGTCAGCCAGGTGGGCGGCGTCGGCGTGCTCGGCGGCCAGCGCGATGGCGTTGATCGTCAGGTCGCGCCGTGCCAGATCCTGTTCGAGGGTGACGTCCGGCGATGCATGAATGACGAAGCCGCGATAGCCCGGCGCGCTCTTGCGCTCGGTGCGGGCCAGTGCGTATTCCTCGTGCGTGTCAGGGTGCAGAAACACCGGGAAATCGCGGCCGACCGGGATGTAGCGCAGCTTCGCCATCTCTTCCGGCGTGCTGCCGACGACAAGCCAGTCGCGGTCGCCGCTGGGCCGCCCCAGCAGGGCATCGCGGATCGCACCGCCGACGAGGTAGGTTTGCATCCGGTGAGTGTAGGCAGGCACGGGCCTCGTAAGCCGGCACGATCGCCACGCCGTCGGCACGTCAACGCGCTGTGCGGTACGGCTCTTCGAACGCGAGAAAGTCTTCTTCGACCAGCGCGTCGTCGATCCACGCCTTGACGCCCGGCAACGCCTGCACATGCTCGATGTACGTGGTCACCGATTCCGGCACCGGCAGGCCGTAGGTCTTGATGCGCGTGCCGATGGGTGCGAAGTAGGCGTCGGCGATGGTGAAGTGGCCGAACAGCATCGGGCCGCCATGGCGTTCGAGCAGGCCGGTCCACATCTGCACGATGCGATCGAGGTCGCTCTTGACGGTGGGCTCTTCGCGCATGAGCCGCGCGCCGACCTCGTGCAGTGAGGCCTCGATGTTCATGCCGCAATGGTTGCGCAGTCCGCCGAAGCCCGAATGCATCTCGGCGCAGATGCTGCGAGCCCGTGCGCGGTCGTTCGCGAGCCGCGGCCACAGCGCCTTTTCAGGAAAGGTTTCGGCCAGGTATTCGGCGATGGCCAGCGTGTCCCACACCACCAGTTCGCCGTCGACCAGCACCGGAACGCGCGCCGCCGGGTTGAGGGCACCGATGGCGTTCTTGAAATGCGAGCCGGGATCGAACGAGTCGAAGCGCACCATGACCTCGTCGAACGGAATGCCGGCCTGCTTCATCAGCACCCAGGGTCGCATCGACCAGGACGAATAGTTCTTGTTGCCGACATAGAGCTTGCGCATGACATCCCTCATTGGATTAACTGAAAAAGCGTTTGATGCTAGCTTTGACGCGCCGCACCATTGATGCAGAAAGCAGCATGAATTGATGACCGCGTCGGCGGGCGATGCCCGGCGCGACGGGTCAACGCGGCCCGAGCACTTTCATCAAACGCGGGACCAGCGCCAGCACGGCCAATGCCAGCACCGCGCTGATGACCGCCGTCGCTTCGCGACCCAGGCCGCAGGCCATGCCGATGGCGGCCGTCATCCACAGGCCCGCGGCGGTGGTCAGACCCTGCACCTGTTGCTCGTCGTTCGACTTCAGGATGGTGCCGGCGCACAAAAAGCCGACGCCGGCGACCAGGCCCTGAATCACGCGACTCATGGCGTCGGCTTCGATACCCGTCACTTGCGGCACCAGCACGAACAGTGCCGAGCCGATGGCCACCAGCATGTGCGTGCGAACGCCGGCCGCCTTGCCCTGGTGCTCGCGTTCGAAGCCCAGCAGGAATCCGAGCACCGAGGCCAGGACCAGGCGCAGGATGATGCGGGTCAACTGGGCGATGTCGGGGACGTCCTGAAATTCAGACGCGACGGTTTCGGTGACCTGGTCCCACCAATCCATCAGGGCAGGTCCTTGACGGGTTCGGGCACCAGTTCGTCGCGCGGACCGATGGTGCCGAGGCGCGCCTTCAGCGACTGCGGCTGACCGGTCAGCAGCGCAGCGTAGTTGGTGGTGTTGGCCAGCACCTTCTTCACGTAGTCACGTGTTTCGGCGAACGGCACGTTCTCGGCCCAGATGGCCGCGTCCATGGTCGGCCCGTTGCGCCAGCTGCGTGGCCGGCCGGGGCCGGCGTTGTAGGCGGCAGCGGCCAGTGCCATCGAGCCGCTGAAGTCATCGAGCGCAAGCTTCAGGTAGTTGGTGCCGATGGTGATGTTGGTTTCGCGGTCGTTGAGCTGACCGGGCGTGAAGCCCGCCATGCCGATCTTGTTGGCCGTCCACTTGGCAGTGGCCGGCATCACCTGCATCAGGCCCGAGGCGCCGACGCCCGATCGCGCGTCCATGATGAAGCGGCTCTCCTGCCGGATCAGGCCGTAGACATAGGCCGGATCGAGGCCGATCTCCTGACTCTTGCGTATCACCGTGTCGTGGAAAGGCGTGGGAAAACGCTGGTCGACATCGATCACGCCCTTGGTGCGTTCGCTGGTGTTGATGCAGCGGTCCCAGACCTCGCGCTGGCAGGCCAGATCGGCGGCGGCCAGCAGGGCGCGGTCGTCCATGCCGCCCTTGTCGTGCAGGTTGGTCGCGTAGTTCCATTCACGCGTGCCTTCGGGGCGCAGACCCATCGCGATGGCATAGAGCGCGCGGTTCAAGGCAGGGTTTGCACGCGCCGCGGACTTTTCTTCCGGCGTCAGCGGCGATGGCCGGGTCGGCACTGCAGCGCGCTGGCCCAGCTCTTCGAGCGCGAGCAGTTCGTAGAAGCCGCGGGTGCCGGCGATGGTGTTGTAGAGCATGCTGGCTTGCGCCTTGTTCTGCTCCCCGCCCAGTGCCACAAGGGCGCGGGCCTTCCAGTAGACCCACGTCGGATCGAGCTGCGATTCTTCGCTCATCGCATTGACGGCAGCCTGCACGTCTTTCCATTGCGCGTTGCGGAGTGCGGCGCGCACCTTCCAGCCGAGCATGTCATCGGACAGGTCGCTGTTCTTCGTCACGTTGGCGAAGTAGCTGTTCGCCAGCGGCGACAGCTTGGACGCTGCCTGGCGGCCGATGGCGCCCCACAGCCAGTTGCGTTCTTCGGGCGCCAGCATCGGGCCCCACTTGCTGTCGAGTTGCGACGCCGCCAATTCCGGATCGGCAATGGCCGTCTTGATGAGCGCCAGCACCACCAGCTCCTTGCGCGATTTGGCAGCGACGAAGGCGCGGCCGATCAAAAACTTGGGGGCGCTGGCATTCAGCTCGTCGAACAGCGGCACCGCATCGGGCGCTACCAGATTGACAGCGTTGCGCGCGGCCTGAGGGCGATTGGCTTCGATGGAAAGGCGTGCCTTCTTCCACGCGTCGTTCGGCGACATCAGGCGCGCAGAAATCATGCGGTCGGCGGCGGTGAGGCAGCCATCGTCGGCATCGCGCTGGGCCAGCCAGCTCTTGCGCACCACGTCCGCTTGCTCTTGTGTCGGCGCACCGGTGCGCGCCAGATTCGACAGGATGGCGTAGCAGCGCACCTGCGCATCGTCGCCCATGCGGTAGGAGGGATGCATGCCGGCGACGCCGTCCCAGTCGCGCCGTTGCCCGAGCACCAGCAGCCAGTCGTTGCGCAGCCGGTCTTCCTGGTAGGTGCCGGCGTAGCGGGTCAGAAAGTCTTGTACTTCGAGCGGACTGGCCTCTTGCAGGCGGGCCTTCAGTTCCCAGTAGGCGGCCCACGGTTCCAGTGCGCTGCCGCGGGCTTGCGGCAGCAAGGCGGTGAGGCGAGCCTTGTCGCCACGTTGGAACGCCTGCTTCATCTGCAGCATGACGTCGTCGTTGCCGGTCTGGGCGCAAGCCGGTTGCAGCACGGCAGCGAGTGCGAGCACCAGGGCCGAACCTGCAACGGAAACCGCGACGGAAGAAGAGGAACGCGGGCGCAAGCGTAGGGGTGCCAAAATGCTTCGAAACTGCATAGCGGGATTATGGACAAAGCACACGATGGAAACGCCGGAGAAAACCGGTCGGAAACGGCTGCATTTCTCAAAGCGCAGTTGCGCGCAGCCTTGATCGAACAACGCCTGGCCTTGCCCGATCGGCTACAGCGTGCCGATCTTTTGCAGCGCGTGATGCGCATCTGGCTGGTCGGACGGCCCGACACCGTCATCGGCGCCTACTGGCCGATCAAGGGTGAGTTCGACCCGTTGCCCGCCCTGCATCGCTGGAAAGAAGATGGCGAACTGCTCGACGAGCCGCATCGCCGACGCATCGGCCTGCCGGTGGTCGACCGCGTGCACAAGACGCTGACCTTCCACTCGTGGTACCCCGGTTGCCCGATGGAAAACGATGCCTACGACATCCCCAAGCCCAAAGACACCGAGATGATCGTGCCGACGCTGCTCTTCGTGCCGTGCCTCGGCTACAGCGCGGGTGGCTACCGGTTGGGCTACGGGGGCGGCTTTTACGACCGCACGCTGGCGACGCTGCAGCCCAAGCCGTTCACCGTCGGGCTCGGCTTCACGCAGGGCTTTCTGGACGACCTGGAGCCCGAGGCACACGATGTGCCGCTCGACGCCATCCTGAACGACAACGGCGTGGTCTGGCCGATAGGCTGAGCGTCGATCGGAGGCCTGCCGCTGCAGGCCGAACAGGCAGCTACTTCTTGAGCGTCAACCCGTGGTCCCACGGGTCGCGGACCCATTTCTCGCTTTGCTTGACCTCGCGATCGCCACCGCTGCCGTCGTTCTTGATGACGTAGCGAATCTGTTCGCAGCCTGCCATGGCCGGCTGAAGTTCGACCGTGGTGGTGGCGTCCGTCTTGGTCACCGTGGCCGGAATGTCGCCGCGCAGGCATGCATCGGTGCCGCCGGCGACCATGTGCCAGTAAGCCTTGCCATCTTTTTGTTCCAGCGTTACCTCGCCGATGTTGAAGCGTTCCTTGTCGAAGACACCATTCTTTTTCTTGTATGACTTGTACTCCCAGGTCTGTGCCTGAGCGGCCACGCTGAGCATTCCAAGGACAACAGCCGCGACAGTCGGTGCTGTGCGACGGGGTAATGCACGAGAAGAGAGCTTCATGGACGTCCTTCATGTTTTGACCGAGCCAGAGGGAACGGAAACAGCGGTCAAGACTAGCGCGCGAGTAGCCGAAAAGGCCTCTCTCCAAGGGCGGGTCAGTCGTTCACGGACAGGGCTTTCGAACTAGTCCAGATGGTCGACGGTGTCCGGGTCCGGCACTTCACCGATCACGCCACGCGTCGTCGCGGCCTGCGACTCGAGCCACTCGCAAAACGCCTTGATCTCCGGCCGCATCGCGTTGCGCGGCCCGACGATGAGCCAGTACGCCATCGGCGAATCCATGCGGTGTTGCGGCAGCACTTCGACCAGGTCGCCGTTCGCCAGGCTCTCGGAGATGAGCGAGCTGCGTGCGAGCACCAGCCCCTGGCCGGTCAGCGCGGCCTGCACCATCTGGTAGGCGTAGTTGAAGTACAGCCAGCGCTTGGGCTGCGCGCGGTCGAGCCCGTGCACTTCGAACCAGCGGCGCCAGGTCAGCCACTCGAGGTGGGTGCGGTGCGCGTCGCCGGCTTCGATCAGTGCGAAGCGCGCGATGTCTGCCGGCGTCTTGATCGGCGCACCACTCTTGATGAGCCACGGGCTCGCGACCGGTGTCAGCGTTTCGCCGAAGAGCCGAATCGCACCCGCCGGCATGTGGGCACCGGTGCCGTAGCGCAGGGCCATGTCGACGTCGGCCACTTCGAGGTCGACCGCGGTGTCGCTGGCGTCGATGCGAATGTCGATGTCGGGGTGGTCCCTCTGAAACGCCTCCAGCCGCGGGATGAGCCACATCGAGGCGAACGACGCGAAGGTCGTGAGCGAGACGCTCTTGCGGCCTGCGCTCTGACGAATCTGCCGCACCGCACCGTCGATGCGCGGCAGCGACTGCTGGACCGACAGCAGCAGCTGGGCACCGGCGCTCGTGAGTTCGACAGCGCGCGTGTGACGCAAGAACAGGCTCACGCCCACTTCTTCCTCCAGCGCCTGAATCTGCCGGCTCACCGCTGATTGCGTCAGCGCCATCTCCTCCGCCGCAGCACGGAAGTTCAAATGCCGCGCCACGGCCTCGAAAGCACGCAGATTGCCCGCGGAAATCGGTCGCGAGCGCAGATGGGTCTGGGAGTGCTGCATATCGATTGATGCGAAAACGGAATCAATAGGCTACCGCGTTTTCATTGGACCGCCAACCGGGCAAGGGAGATCATTCATTCCCGAATCGCGCTATTGATGTCAAGGCGCTTCGGCAAACAGTTCAGGAGAACACCATGTCTGCCACTTACACCACGTCTTCGCTTTCGCCCCTGTCGCTGCCGGCTCGGGCCGCTGCAGTTCCGCCGGCTGTGCGCCGCGGTGCATGGCAGCTTCCCGTCGGTCAGGCGGCCAGCCTCAAAGCCGCCAGCACCAGCGTGCTGCGCGTCCGGCAGGGACGGGTCTGGGTCACACGCGACGCCACCGACAAGTGGGGCAGCGAGGACGTCGTGCTCGCTCCCGGCGAATCGATGACGGTCCTGGCCGGTCAACGCATCGTGATGGAGCCGTGGGACGGCTTCGGCGCAACGTACACCTGGGACGCCGCCACGACGCTGGCGGGCTGAAGCTTCAACTGTTGATATCGAAGCGGGGGCGCAGCGCCAGAAAATGCGCCAGTGCCTCCGCACCGTCGAGCGACTGCATGGTAGACAGCGTGTTCGGACCTTCGATGTCTGCGTAGCCCATGTCGAATCGCTGGTAGCGCCGCGCGTCCAGCGTGCCCTCGTAGACGACCCGTATGTCAGTGTGGCGTCGGTCTTCGCCGATGGCGTTCATCAGGCTGAGCAATTCCCGCTGGGGCCCTTCGATGTGCTGGCAGAACCGCTGACCATCGAAGACAAGGAGGCCGCTGATCTCGCGTGCCGCATTTCGAGCCCGCGCTTGCCCCACGATTTTGCCGACCACGTCGGGCTCCAGGTCGGGCGCAAGCACGCTGCAATACAAGATTTCGTGGAGTCGAGTCATCGGGTTCGAAGTTGAAGCGGCCGCAGTGTAGGGTCGTCCTTCCGATCCCGAAATGTAAAAAGACACGCAGGGCTCGCCTATAGTGCGGTCGTGAAATTCGAGGAACTTTCCAGCCCCGTGTCGCCTCCACGCGCGCCGCGTCCGTGCGAGAAATGCGTGCTGCGCAGCAGCGCGGCGTTCGTTCCGTTGCCGTTCGATGAACTCCGCACCATCGAGAACTTTCGGGAGAGCGTGCGCGCAGTCGACCCGGGGCGCCCGATCCTCGAAGAGCACCAACGAGGGCGCCAGCTGTTCACGCTGTATTCAGGCTGGGCCTTTCGCTTCAAGACGCTGAGCGATGGCCGCCGGCAAATCCTCAACTTCCTGGTGCCAGGTGACTTCATCGGCTTGCAGGATGAGTTCGCGGATGGTCAAACGCACGGCGTGGAAGCCTTGACCGGTGTGACGATGTGCGTGTTCGGGCGCGATCGGCTTTGGGATCTCTTTGCCGCTCAGCCGCGGCTGGGCTACGACATCACCTGGCTGGCGGCACGCGAAGAAAAGATGGTCGATGACAACCTCGTCACTGCCGGGCGGCGCAACGCCGGCGAGCGGGTCGCGATGCTGCTCATGCATTTGTATCGACGTGCTCAACGCGTCGGCATGGAGCAAAACGGATCGATTGAATTTCCGATCAGCCAGCAGCACATCGCGGATGCGCTGGGGCTCTCGCTGGTGCACACCAACAAGACGTTGCGACGCCTGAGCCGACTCGGTCTGCATGTGCTGGAAGACGGCCGTCTGCGCATCATCGATCCGCTGGCGCTTGAAACGCTGGGCGACTATTTCGAGCGCCCGATGTTGCCGACCCCGCTGATCTAGCATTCGGGCACACCCACACGGCTAGGCTGGCTAGGCTATTTCGCAGCCAGGTCGCGCAGATCGATTTCGTAGGCCCGCAGCCGCTGCACAGCCTTCTGGCGCTGCTCCGGGCGCGTGGCGTTGTGCAGCGTCGCCACGTACCGGCAGCCCTCCTCGAGCATGCCTTGCTGGTAATCGCGCCAAGCGCCCGGCCGCGGATCGGCGATGCGTTGCACATAACCGTGGATGAGGGGTTGCGCGTCTGCGGCAGACGTATGCTCGACATTGAACTTTCGCAGCAGCGCCAGCGCTTCCTGCTGGCGCTTGCGGCGCTCGGCGTCGACCCGTTTGGCATCGAACATCGACTGCGCGGTGAGTTGTTTCAGGAGATCGCGCTGGTCGTTGTCGAGGCGCCCATAGAAGTCTTCGTTCTGCTCCAGGAACTTGTCGTAGCGCTTTTCCTGCTGCTGCGTCGGGGTGCGGTCGACCCAGTCCTTGACGTACTCGGCGTCGTTCTTGGCATATTTGCGCTCGAGAGTCTGCAACTGCGCCTCGCTCAGGGTGACGGCGAGTGCTGCGCCCGGCGGCTCCGCCCGCTCGGCCGCGGCCAGCAACCGCGTGCGGATATCGCTCACCAGCTCGCAAGCCTGGGCCGGGGTGATGTCGTTGGGCGCCAGCGCCTCCGCCTTTTGCAACACGGCGATGATCTTCGGCAGCTCGGCTTCGCGATGCCAGGCCAGCAGCGCCGTGAGGTCGTCTTTTGCCTTGGGCGTCTGCGCTCCGCTGAAGTCGACATAGCCATCGAGCCACCAATAAGCCACCTCGGGTAGGTTGTTGTAGGCGAGCTTGATGGCACTGCAACCGGTCACTGCGGCGCCCAGCGCCAGCGCCGCGATAATTCCGGCCAGCCGGGGCCAACGCATTCGGGAAAAAAGACGCATGAATCAGATTCCGCAACAAGAGATCGACGAGCCGGTCGACGTCGTCGTGATGGCGGCCGGCCGCGGCACGCGCATGAAGAGCAGTTTGCCCAAAGTGTTGCACCGTCTGGGTGGGCGCGCGCTGCTCTCGCATGTCATCCAGACGGCCGCACGCATCGGCGCGCGCAACGTGGTGGTCGTGACAGGGCACGGTGCGGCCGAGGTGGAGCAGGCCATCGGCGTCAGCGATGCGGCGGTGCCGCTGCAGTTCGTGCGCCAAGTGCCACAGCTCGGCACCGGGCATGCCGTGCAGCAGGCCATGCCGGTGTTGCCCGACGACGGCACGGTGCTCGTGTTGTCGGGTGACGTCCCGCTGATCGGCGCCGACACCTTGCGGGCCTTGCTTGAAACCAGTGCCGGCCGTCGGCTCGCGCTGCTGACGATCGAATTCGACGACCCGACCGGCTACGGCCGCATCGTGCGCGACATCGACGGCGAGTCGGTGCAATCGATCATCGAACACAAGGACGCCGACGAAGAACAACGGGCCATTCGCGAGGTGTACAGCGGCGTCATGGCGGTGCCGGCCAGGCTCCTCAAGGACTGGCTGGCGCGCCTGGACAACCGCAACGCGCAGGGCGAGTTCTATCTGACCGACATCGTGAAGCTGGCCGCCATCGACGGCGTACCGGTGCTGGCGCAGTTGACGACCGACGCGTTGCAGGTGGCGGGCGTCAACAGCCCGACGCAGCTGGCCGCACTGGAGCGTGCCTGGCAGCTGCGGCAAGCGTCGACCTTGATGGAAGCCGGTGTGCGGCTCGCAGACCCGGCACGCTTCGATTTGCGCGGCACGCTGTTCTGCGAAGCCGACGTGGAGATCGACGTCAACTGCGTGTTCGAAGGCGCGGTGTCTTTGGGCGCGGGCGTGCGCGTCGGAGCCAATTGCGTGATCGCCAATGCGCGCATCGACACCGGCGCGGTGATTCACCCCTTCACGCACATCGACGGCGAAAAGATGGGAGTGACCGTAGGTGCCGGCGCGCTGATCGGGCCCTTCGCGCGCTTGCGGCCGGGTGCGCGGCTGGGCGCCGACGTGCACATCGGCAATTTTGTCGAGGTGAAGAATTCGACGCTGGCAGCCGGTGCCAAGGCGAACCACCTGGCCTACCTGGGCGACGCGACCGTCGGAGAGCGCGTCAACTACGGCGCCGGCAGCATCACTGCCAATTACGACGGCGCCAACAAGCACCGGACCATCCTCGGCGACGACGTGCACGTCGGCAGCAACTGCGTGCTGGTCGCCCCCATCACCATCGGTGCTGGGGGCACAGTCGGTGGCGGATCGACCGTCACCAAATCCACGGAGCCCAATACGCTGACGGTCTCGCGCGGACGGCAGGTAAGTTTCGGCGACTGGACCCGGCCGAAGAAGGCGCCAAAAGACTGAATCAGGTCAGCGGCACCTTCGGTTCGAACTTCGCGCGCTTCACGCTGAAAAACGCCTTGACGTTGCGCACGTTGGCATCAGCCGAGAAGAGGCGCTGCGCCAACGCCAGGTAGCCGGGCATGTCGCGCACGGCGACGATCAACACGAAATCAGGTCCGGGCGATACGCGGTAGCACTGCTGCACGGCGTCATCCGTGATGACACGCACTTCGAAAGCATCGAGCGCCTCGTTGCCTTGCCGATCGAGGGAAATTTCGACCACCGCCTGGAGCCCATGGCCAAATACCGCGGCGAGCCGATCGGGCGATAGCAGGGCGATTTGCCGCTCGATGAATCCAGCCGCACGCAGACGCTGGACGCGCCGCAAGCACGTGGGCGGCGAAATGTGCGCAGCCGCAGCGAGTTGCAGGTTGGTCTGCGCGGCGTCATGCTGGAGTGCATTCAACAAACGCAAATCGGTTTCATCGAGCTGAAATTCCATATAGAGGCCAATTATGGAAGAAACGTTCTAAGGTATGCGCAGATGCAATAATATTTCATATCGTGTGCGGCTTCGGAACCATACGCCGACGACATCGCCCTAGGATCTCAGATCACTTTTCACTTCTAGGGCTTTCTATGTGCGGCATCGTCGGCGCGGCATCCCATCGCAACATCGTTCCCATCCTTGTCCAGGGCCTGCAACGGCTCGAATACCGCGGCTACGACTCTTGTGGTGTGGCCGTGCACGCAAAAGGCCTGACGCGCACGCGAACGACGTCGAGAGTTGCAGACCTTTTGACGCAGGTACACGACGACCATGTGGAAGGTCGGACCGGCATCGCCCATACCCGGTGGGCAACGCATGGCGCTCCGGTCGTGCACAACGCCCACCCGCATTTCAGCCATGGCGCGGGCGAGGGCTCCGACAGCCAGAAGCCTGCGCGCGTCGCTCTCGTGCACAACGGCATCATCGAGAACCACGAAGCGCTGCGGGCTGCGCTTCAGGCACGCGGCTACCTCTTTTCAAGCCAGACCGACACCGAGGTCATCGCGCACCTGATCGACAGCCTGTATGACGGCGACCTGTTCGAAGCGGTCAAGGCGGCGGTGTTGCAACTGCAGGGTGCTTATGCGATCGCCGTGATCTGCCGCGACGAGCCGCATCGCGTGGTCGGTGCGCGCGCCGGGTCGCCGCTGATCCTGGGCGTCGGCAAAGACGGGCAAGAGAACTTCCTCGCCAGCGATGCGATGGCCCTGGCCGGCGTGACCGATCAGATCGTCTACCTCGAAGAGGGCGACGTGGTCGATCTGCAGCCGGCCAAATACTGGATCGTCGATCGCTCGCACAAGAGCGTGGGTCCGAACAAACGGCCGGTGCGCACGGTGCTGGCGCACAGCGGAGCGGTCGAGCTCGGTCCCTACCGGCACTACATGCAGAAGGAAATCTTCGAGCAGCCGCGTGCCATCGGCGACACGCTCGAAGGCGTCGAAGGCATCGTGCCCGAGTTGTTCGACGGCATCGGCTCCGACGGAAAAACCGGTGCCAGCGCGCACCGTGTTTTCAAGGACATCGACAAGGTGTTGATCCTCGCTTGCGGCACCAGCTACTACAGCGGCTGCACCGCCAAGTACTGGCTCGAAGGTGTCGCGAAGATTCCGACCCAGGTCGAGATCGCAAGCGAGTATCGCTACCGCGATTCGGTGCCCGATCCGAAGACGCTGGTCGTCACCATCACGCAGTCGGGCGAAACCGCCGACACGCTCGCCGCGCTCAAGCACGCGCGCAGCCTGGGCATGGAGCAGACGCTGACGATATGCAACGTTGCGACCAGCGCCATGGTGCGCGAGTGCAAGCTGGCCTACATCACGCGCGCCGGCATCGAGATCGGCGTGGCGTCGACCAAGGCGTTCACGACGCAATTGGCGGGCCTGTTTTTGCTCACGTTGGCGCTGGCACAGGCCAAGGGCCGCCTCACCGCCGAGGCCGAGGCGCGCTATTTGAAAGAGATGCGGCACCTGCCGGTGGCACTTCAGTCGGTGCTGGCGCTCGAACCGCAGGTCATCGCGTGGTCAGAAGATTTCGCGCGGAAGGAGAACGCACTGTTTCTCGGCCGCGGGCTGCATTACCCCATCGCGCTCGAAGGCGCGCTGAAGCTGAAGGAAGTGACCTATATCCACGCCGAGGCATACGCCGCCGGAGAGCTCAAGCACGGCCCGCTCGCGCTCGTGACCAGCGAGATGCCCGTCGTGACCGTGGCACCCAACGACGCACTGCTCGAGAAGCTGAAGAGCAATCTGCAGGAAGTGCGCGCACGCGGCGGCGTGCTCTATGTGCTGGCCGATGCCGACACGCGCATCGAGAACAGCGAAGGCTTGCACGTGATTCGCATGCCGGAGCATTACGGCGCCTTGTCGCCGCTATTGCATGTCGTGCCGCTTCAGTTGCTCGCGTATCACACCGCTTGCGCCCGCGGCACCGATGTCGACAAGCCACGCAACCTGGCCAAGAGCGTGACGGTGGAGTAACGTGGTGCCGATCGCCAATCCCCTGCATGGGCATCAAGCCGCAGCGCGCGTTCTGGCCATTACCCGCCAGGGCTGTCGGATGCTCCGGTATTTCCCGGTGCAGTGACGCGCAAGCAGCGATCGCGGCTATCGGTTGCGTCATCATGACGCTGGCGCCACCATCGCGCTACGCCGACACCGGCGCAAGACGATAGCCGCCTCCGTAGATCGTCTGGAGTTGCAACCCATTGGCTTCGAACGCCAGCCTGCGACGCATCTTGAAGATCTGGTTGTCCAGAATGCGCGTATTCATCGTTCGCAGGTTCTGGTTGGACGCTTCGAGCAACTCGAAGCGCGTCACGACACGCCCGAGATTGCGAAACAGGGCGAGCGCCAGGTCGAAGTCGTGCCCGTTGAGTCCGATGAGCCGCTCGGGTGGACCGGCGAAGACCACGAAGGCGCTGTCGTGCAGGAACGTCCAGTCGCCAAAGGTCTCGGCCGCGCTGCGCGCCCCCGTTTGCGGTGGCCGAAACCGGTTCACCCTTGCCAGCATCTCGACCGGCCTGAAGGGCTTGATCACGTAGTCATTGGCGCCCACTGTCAGTGCTTCGGCCACGTCCCGCTCCGACCCGCGCGCACTCAGCATGATCACCGGCGACATGGATTGATGAAAGTCGCGAAGCCATCGCACGATGTTCAGGCTGCTCATGCCCGCGGCCGTCGAGTCGAGAATCAGAAGATCGAAGGTCTCCCGGTCGAGCGCCCGACGAAGATCGTCGCCATTGACGAACTGCGAGCAGATCGTCTCGGCGTTGGGGGACAGCGCAGAGTTCTCCAGAGCAGCGACCAGCAGCTGCATCTGAAGCGGTTCATCTTCCAGAATGGCTATTCGCATGATGACCTCACTGCAAGCGACGTAATGTTTTCACATTACTGAAGGTCCGTCGGGGTCGTCAGTTCGTTAGCGAACACACCGTAGTTGTTGCGGCCGACTGGTGTCAGTTCGTTGTTGTGCCTTGCACTTGTGCACTTGTGCACGCTTTGCCGAAGATGTCCGGAAGACCTCCGACCGCTGCGCCTGAAATTGCAAACAAGGTCACGCGCTCGCGATGGCCTTTCTGAATCGCTGCGCCGATCATGGGCGCCACCTTCCGGAGATGCCCCATGAACAGCCGCACCCACAGAGTTCGTCACGCACGCACCGCAGCCCGCCAGCCGTCGCGCACGTCCCGAGTGCTTGCGCGTTGCCTGTCCGCGCTGACGGGCGCCCCGGCCAAGCGCGAGAAGCTGGCGCAAGAACGTTTTGCCGCGCTTGCGCCCGATCAACGCGTGCGCGAAATGGGTGAGTGGTAGCCGCGCAGCCGCGTCATTCTTCCTCTTGAAGATTTGGGGAGATTCAGGAAAGCGCGTCGTCAACAATCGTTAATTCGATGAGAGGCGAACATGCGTACAGCGTTGTTGGAGGACGAGCCCATCCAGATGCAGCTGTTGGTGACGACACTGGAAGCCATGACGGTGGCGGGCCACGAAGCCACCACTTGCGCCCAGTTCACCGACGGTGAATCGCTTCGTACGGCGTTGCGCAAAGACTCATTCGACCTGCTGGTCCTCGACTGGAACGTGCGGGGGCTCGATGGTCTTGAATTGTTGCGCTGGCTGCGTGTGCATCGCCGACTGACCATCCCTGTGATCATGCTCAGCGGCCGCGGTGCCGAACGCGACATTGCCGAGGCGTTGAACAGCGGCGCCAGCGACTACGTCGTCAAGCCGTTCAAGCCCATCGAACTGATGGCGCGCATCAAGCGATTCGTTCGTCCCGATGAAACATCGCAGGGCTGGACCGAGACCATCGGCGACTGGCAGTTCTTCCACGAGAGCGGCGTCGTGGTCTACAAGGGCCCTCCTCAGCAGACCTTTGCGCTGTCGGGAAGCGAATTCGGGCTCACCATCTCGCTCTTTCGCAATCTTGGTCGCGTGGTCTCACGCAACTATCTGCTGGATGCGACGAGCCAGGGCCTTCAGGACGGCAACACGCGCGTGCTGGACAACCAGATCTTCAAACTGCGCCGCAAGCTGGCGCTCGAAAGCAACGGCCTGAAACTGCAGACCATCTATGCAAAAGGCTATCGGCTGACGCACCGCCATGCCGACTCGGCGAACGGTTGCGATGCTGTCGACTAAACGCTGGGGCGCGGCGCTGACACCCACCCGGTGGAATGTCTTTGCGCAGCTTCTGCTGGCCACGCTGCTGCCGCTCGCGACCGTCTGGTACGTCGACCCCACCACGCCGACCGCGGGCGACGCGAGCGTGTACGACCGGGTCATGAGCACCTTTTCGGCGCCGGACACATCGGAGATCCAGATCATCTCGATCGACGAGGCGAGCATTCGAAAAATCGGCCCCTGGCCGTGGCCGCAGGCGGTTCACACGCGGTTCTTGCAGCAGCTGGCCCGCCAGGCACCCGGTGCGGTGGTCCTCAATTTCAGGTTGGGCGCTCCCGTGCAAACCGAGGCCGACGATGCCGCGCTTGCAGCCGCACTGAAACTCATGCCCGTGTTCGTATCAGCACGGCAGGATCTCGCGACCCTCCTTCCGGCAGAGACTGCGGGAGTGCGTCTTCGGACGCAGCGCTTTGCTCCGGTTGTCGCAGGCGCCGGACATACTTCGCTCGTGCCGGACAGTGGGAGCGAGAGGCTCAGGTTCATTCACCTCTTCGCAGGTTCTTCGGACGCCCTGAAGCCGTATGTTGGCGCCTTGGTCGGTCCGTCGGCTGCCGTGCGGCGTGCAGTCGCCAAGGCAAAAGAACTGTGCTTCGGCGTTCCCTTCGGCAAGGCGGCTCATACCTCCACTTCGTATGTTCAGGTGCTGGACGGGAATCTCAAGCCCGGTCAACTCAAGGGGCTGACGCTGGTCGTCGGCCCGTCGCTCGACTCAGCGCTGAGCCTGCCGATGTACGTGACCGGACGTCACGGCAAGGCGCTTGTGTCGTCGACCGAAGCGCACGCCAACGCCATCGATGCGCTGCAACGAGGCACGCAGGTGTCGGTGGCCAGTCCGTTTGCCTTGTACGCCTGCACTGCCTTCCTGATGTGGACGTTGTTTTTTGCTTTCAACAAGATGTCGAAGGTCGCACCGCTGGTGGCCGTTGCCGCTGTCGGTCTCGGGGTGGTGTGGAGCGTCCTGGCGCTTCGACTCTTCCGCATATGGATGCCACCGTCGTTCTTCGTGGTCGGCACTGCAGCCGCCTATGTGTTGTGGACGTGGCAGCACCTGCACAAGGTGCTCGGCTTTCTCAAGGCGCATATCGTTTCGCTGAGCCGGGTGCCGGCGGGCAATTTCGATCCTGTCGAGCCATTCAAATTCGGCGGTCGCGACACGACCGACCAATACATCGCCGCACTGGACCATGCCATCGCGCGGCTTCTTCGATTGCAGGCGCTCACCCGCCAGGGCATGGCGCAACTTCCTATCGCGATCCTTTTATGCCGATCGGACGGGACCATCGCGCAACTCAACGCGGCAGCAACCGGACTGCTGCCTGCACCTTTGGCCGGCGAACCTTCATTGATTGACCAGACCCTCTCTTCGGTCATCGCCCGACTGCAAGTCAGCGCTGATATCCGCCGACACGACCCGAACACGCATTGGTCGCGAACGCTCGACGGCGAATACAGCACGCCCGCAGGCAAGATTTTCCAGATCGGCGTCACGCGTCTGGGCGATGTTCTGGACCCGGCACCGACTGCGTGGATCGTCGTCCTTCGCGAAATGACTCAGCAGCGACAGGCGGAGCAGGAGCGCGCCGACTGGCTGAACTTCCTGTGGCATGACTTGCGCAGTCCGCAGATCAATCTGCTCAGCCTGCTGGAACTCTTCGAGATGTCGCCGTCGCGCGTCGGTGTGTCAGAACTGGTTGCAGGGGTCCGGCACGAGGCGGAGCGAACGATGACGCTGGCGCAGAACTTCATCAGTGACAGCACAGCCGATGCACGGGACTACCAATTTGCCGTTGCAAGCGTTTCCGACGTGCTTGCAGAAAGCATCGAGGCGCTTTCGTCGTCGGCGACCGCGCGCGAGGTTCGCGTGGTACTCAGCGCGGCGCAGAACCACCACGACCTGATCCGCGCCGACAGCGGGATGTTGACGCGGGCCTTCGTCAACATGCTGGAGAACGCGATAAGGCACAGCCCGCCCGGCGCGATCATCCGCGTGTGCTGCAGCGTCGACGAGGCGCCGAGACCGTCTGAAACGCACCGAGCGCCTGTAACTCAGGAGGCGGTCATCACCATTCACGACGAAGGCACCGGCATGGCGCCCGCCAAGCTCGCCATGCTGCTCGATCCTGCACAAAACTCCGTAGTCGTCGATTTGCACGACGATACGGAAGGTGCCGTTAACGAGCCGATGCGCGAGCCCAACCATGGCTTCGGCTTCGTGATGGTGAGGCAGGTAGTCAGCGCGCACGACGGATGGATTGCGGGCTGGAGCATGGTCGGCGCTGGCACGACCTTCGCGCTCGGTTTCCCACTTGTTGCTGCTTGAATTTTCGAATTTGTTAATGCATGGGCTATCCAAGGTCTGTGCGGTGCCGCACGTAAGGCGCGGAGTGGTGCTTTAGTACGGAAGCGGACAGATCGCCTACACATCGCATCAAATAGTTGGGAGAATTGTTGAATCGTTGTTGAGACTTTTCGAGATTCCTGGATGAAAGTTGCGCTACCAGAGCTGAACCACAACCTGTTGCTTGCTGCAGTCCCCGAGTCCGGGAGGCAGCGTTGGTTGCCCGAGATAGAGCTTGTCGAACTACCCCTGGGCCATGTGCTGTACGAGTCGAACAGCACGATGACGCATGTTTACTTTCCGACCACTGCCATCGTTTCCCTGCTCTATGTTCTGGAAGACGGCGCTTCGGCCGAAATCGCGGTGGTTGGCAACGAGGGCGTGGTCGGCGTGTCGTTGTTCATGGGTGGCGGGTCTACCCCGA